>NZ_JBITEO010000002.1:0-504784 GCF_044455245.1 Streptomyces sp. NPDC051310 | reverse complement strand
GCTGGGTTCGGACGCGGCGCTGCTGGCGCCGGTCCGGCTCGACACGGCCGCACTGCGCGCCCAGGCGCGGGCCGGACTGCTCCCCCCGCTGCTCCACGGACTGGTGCGCACACCGGCACGGCGCGCCGACTCCCCCGGCGGGTCGCTGACCCAGCGGCTGTCCGGGGTGGCGGAGGAGGCCGTCCGCGAGAAGGTCGTGCTCGACCTGGTGCGGGAGCAGGTCGCGGCCGTCCTGGGCCACGCCTCCGCGGCCACGATCACCCCCGAGCGGGCCTTCCAGGAGCTGGGCTTCGACTCGCTGGCCGCAGTCGGCCTGCGCAACCGGCTGACCCGGACCACCGGGATGAGGCTGCCCGTGACCCTGGTCTTCGACCACCCGACACCGGCGGCGGTCGCCCGGCTGATCCTCGCCGAGATCGGTGGAGGAGACGAAGAACCGCTGATCGACCAGGAATTGAAGAAGCTCGAAGGCATGCTCGCCGCGAGCGCGACCAGCGAGAAGCAGCGCGTGGCGGACCGGCTGCGCAAGCTGCTCGCCGACATCACCGAGAGCGGAGAGAGCACGCGTGCACTGATCGAGGCGGCCACGACCGTTGACGAGGTCTTCCAGTTGATCGACGCCGAGATCGGCGAGGGGTGAAGAGGAAAGTGAACATGAGCACTGAGAGCACCGACCCACAGCAGGAAAAGCTCGTTCAGTACCTGAAGCGGACGGCCGTCGAGCTCAGCGAGACCCGCACCCGGCTGCGGGAGTTCGAGGACCGGGCGAACGAGCCCCTGGCGATCATCGGTATGAGCTGCCGGTACCCCGGCGGGATCAGCTCGCCGGACGACCTGTGGGACCTCGTCGCCTCGGGCCGTGACGGGATGTCGGGGCTGCCGACCGACCGCGGCTGGGACCTGGAGCGGCTCTACGACCCGGACCCCGACCGGCTCGGCACCTCCTACTCCCGCGTGGGCGGGTTCGTGGACACCGCGACCGAGTTCGACGCGGACTTCTTCGGCATCAGCCCGCGCGAGGCGCTGTCGATGGACCCCCAGCAGCGGCTGATGCTGGAAGGAGCCTGGGAGGCGTTCGAGAACGCGGGCATCGACCCGATGTCCCTGCGCGGCACCGACACGGCCGTCTTCTGCGGCGTGGGCCCCTCGGACTACGCGGCGGCGCCGGCCGGCGGTCTGCCCCAGATCGAGGGGTTCCGGCTGACCGGATCGACGACGAGCGTCGTGTCGGGCCGGGTGTCCTACGCCCTGGGCCTCGAAGGCCCCTCGGAGTCGGTGGACACCGCCTGCTCCTCCTCGCTGGTGGCCCTGCACCTGGCCGCGCAGTCGCTGCGGTCCGGCGAGTGCTCGCTGGCGCTGGTCGGCGGTGTGACCGTGCTGGCAGGACCCACCCTGTTCGTCGACTTCAGCCGCCAGCGGGGACTGGCCCCGGACGGGCGGTGCAAGGCGTACGCGGCGTCCGCCGACGGCACCGGCTTCTCCGACGGACTCGGCCTGCTCGTCGTGGAGCGCCTCTCCGACGCGCGTCGCAACGGCCACAAAATTTTCGCCGTGGTGCGCGGTTCGGCCGTCAACCAGGACGGTGCGAGCAACGGCCTGACCGCCCCCAACGGCCCCTCGCAGGAGCGCGTCATCCGGCAGGCGCTCGCCAACGCCGGCCTGTCGCCCTCCGACGTGGACGCCGTGGAGGGCCACGGCACCGGCACGACGCTCGGCGACCCCATCGAGGCGCAGGCGCTGCTGGCGACGTACGGCCGCGACCGCACCGACGGGCCGCTGCGGCTGGGGTCGATCAAGTCCAACATCGGCCACTCCTCGACCGCGGCCGGAGTCGCGGGCGTCATCAAGATGGTGCAGGCGATGCGGCACGGGATGCTGCCGCCCACCCTGCACGTGGACGCGCCGACCCCGCACGTCGACTGGGCGTCGGGCGAGATCGAACTGCTCACCGAGGCGCGGGAGTGGCCGGCCGCCGAGCGCCCCCGGCGCGCGGGCGTCTCCTCGTTCGGCGTCAGCGGCACCAACGCCCACGTGATCCTCGAAGAGGCCCCGGCCGAGGAGGAGGCCCCCGCCGAGCCGGTCTCCGCCGCACCGCCCGTGGTGCCGGTGCCGCTCTCCGCGCGCAGCGACGCCGCACTGCGCGAGCAGGCCGAGCGGCTCCGCGCCCACCTGGCCGCACGGCCGGAGGTCTCCCTGCTGGACGCCGGCTTCTCGGCGGCGACGACGCGCGCCCACCTCGACCGGCGGGCCGTCGTGGTCGCGGCGGACCGCGACGAGCTGCTCGCCGGTCTGACCGCGGTCGCCGCGGGCGACCCCGCGGACGGTGTGGTCGAAGGCCGGGTGGCGGAAGGCAAGCCGGTCTTCGTCTTCCCGGGCCAGGGCGCGCAGTGGGCGGGCATGGCCGTCGAACTCCTCGACACCTCCCCGGTGTTCGCCGAGCGGATGGCGGAGTGCGCGGTGGCGCTGTCGCCCTACGTGGACTGGTCGCTGGAGGACGTCCTGCGCGGCACGGAGGGCGCCCCCCCGCTGGAGCGGGTCGACGTGGTGCAGCCCGCGTTGTGGGCGGTGATGGTGTCGCTCGCCGCGCTGTGGCGTTCGTACGGTGTCGAGCCGTCCGCCGTGGTGGGCCACTCGCAGGGTGAGATCGCCGCCGCGGTGGTGGCGGGTGCGCTGTCCCTGGAGGACGGAGCGCACGTCGTGGCACTGCGCAGCCGGCTGGTGCTGGACCGCCTCGCCGGACGCGGTGGCATGGTGTCGCTGGCACTGCCCGTGGAGCGGGCCGAGGAGCTTCTGGCCCCCTACGAGGGCAGGGTGTCGCTCGCGGCGGTGAACGGGCCGGCCGCGGTGGTGGTCGCCGGGGAGCCCGCCGCGCTGGACGAGATCGTCGCGGGGTGCGAGCGGGACGGCGTCCGGGCGCGGCGGGTGAACGTGGACTACGCCTCGCACTCCGCGCAGGTCGAGGCGATCGAGGCCGAACTGCTCGACGTACTCGCACCGGTCACTCCGGTCTCCGCGCGCATCCCCTTCTACTCGGCCACCCGGGGCGAGTTCCTCGACGGCGAGGCGCTGGACGCGGCCTACTGGTACGCCAACCTGCGCGGCCGGGTCGGGTTCGAGCCCGCCGTCCGGGCCCTGGCCGACAACGGCGCCGGCTGCTTCGTCGAAGTGTCGCCGCACCCGGTGCTGGCGATGGCCGTGGAAGGAACGGTCTCCGCACACGACGCCGACGGCCCGGCCGCCGTGGTCGGTTCGCTGCGCCGCGACGAGGGGGGCCTGCGCCGCTTCCTGCTGTCGCTGTCCGAGGCCCACGCCGCCGGGGTCACCGTCGACTGGTCCGCCCTGTTCACGGGCACCGGCGCCCGGCAGGTCGGCCTGCCCACGTACGCCTTCCAGCGCCGCCGGTTCTGGCTGACGCCGGGAACCGGCGCGGGCGACGCGTCCGTGGCCGGACTGAGCCACGTCGGTCACCCGGTCCTGAGCGCCGCCGTGCCGGTCGGCGACCGCGACGAGTGGGTGTTCACCGGCCGCATCTCCGCGGACGGCCAGCCCTGGACCCGCGACCACGTCGTCCTGGGCACGGTGATCGTCCCGGGTGTCGCGCTGGTCGAGATGGCCCTGGCCGCCGGGCGCGAGCTGGGCTGCACCGTGGCGGACGAGATGGTGCTGGAGGCGCCACTGGTGCTCGCCGACGACACGGCGCGCCAGGTACAGATCACCATCGGCCAGGCCGACGCCGACGGCCGCCGCGAGGTGGCGGTCTACTCGCGCCGGGAGACCGACGAGTACGAGGCGCAGCAGGCGATCTGCCACGGACGCGGCTGGCTCGCCCCCGATACGGTCCCCGCGCCCCCGGCCGCCGAGTGGGCACAGGTGTGGCCGCCGACGGGTGCCGAGGCCGCTTCGGTGGACGCCCTCTACGCGGGCATGACGGACCTGGGCTACGACTACGGACCGCTGTTCCAGTGCGTGCGGGCCGTATGGCGCCTGGGCCACGAGGTCTACGCGGAAGTCGCGCTGCCGGACGGCGTCGACGACGGCGGCTTCGGCGTCCACCCGGGACTGCTCGACGCCGCGCTGCACGGCGGCCTGCTGGAGAAGGGGCCGGGCAACGCGGTCGTCCTGCCGTTCTCCTGGTCCGGCGTCCGCCTCGGTGACGGCGGATCGACCAGCGCCCGGGTGCGGCTCTCCCCGGCCGGTGACTCGGCGCTGCGCGTGGAGGTCGTCGGCGCGTACGGCGAGCCGGTGCTGCACATGGACAAGCTCGTCTTCCGCGCGGTCGACCCCGCGCAGCTGGAGAGCGCCACGGGAACCGGTGACCCGCTGTTCCGGATGGACTGGGCCGAGGTCACCGTGGCGGCGACGACCGGCCGGGTCACCGTGCTCGGCGAGGAGTTCGCGGACCTCGACGCCCTGGAGCAGGCGCTCGCCGAGGGCGGGAGCGCACCGGACGTGGTCGTCGCCGAGGTGGCGGCGCCCGTGGGCGCCGCCGCGGACGCGGCGCGCGACTCCGCCGTACGGGCCCTGGCGCTGGTGCAGCGGTGGCTCGGCAGCGATCGGCTGGCCGACGCGCGGCTGGTCGTGGTGACCCGCGGCGGCATCGCCGTCGGCGACGAGCCGGCGGACGTGGCGCAGGCCCCGGTGTGGGGCCTGGTGCGCAGCGCCCAGTCCGAGCACCCCGGACGGTTCGTCGTGGTGGACACCGGCGCCGGCGCCGGCACCGACGACGCGCCGGACTGGGCGGCGCTCGTGGGCACGGACGAGCCGCAGCTCGCGCTGCGCCACGGGCGGGTGCTCGCGCCGCGGCTCGGCCGGGCGCCCGAGGGACCGTCCGGCGACGCGTGGCGGCTGTCCACCGGCCGGAAGGGCTCGCTGGACGACCTGGCGATCACCCCGTCGGAGGGCGGCAGGCCGCTCGGCGCGGGCGAGATCCGCGTCGGCGTGCGCGCCGCCGGCCTGAACTTCCGGGACGTGCTGATCGCGCTCGGCCTGTACCCGGACGAGGCGCCGCTGGGCAGCGAGGCCGCCGGCGTCGTGCTCGACGTCGGGGCCGACGTGACCGACCTGGCACCCGGCGACCGGGTGTTCGGCTTCGTCCCGGAGGGCTTCGGCCCGCTGGCCGTCACCGACCGCAGGATGGTCGTGCCGATGCCGGCCGGCTGGTCGTACACCGAAGCGGCCGCGGTGCCGGTGGTCCACCTCGCCGCCTACCACGGCCTGGTCGACCTGGCCGGTGTGGGTACGGGGGACCGGGTGCTGGTGCACTCCGCGGCGGGCGGGGTCGGCATGGCCGCCGTACAGCTGGCCACCCACCTCGGTGCCGAGGTCTACGCCACCGCGAGCCCGCACAAGTGGAGTGCGGTGCGTGCCCTCGGCGTACCGGAGGAGCGGATCGCCTCGTCGCGCGACCTCGGCTTCCGGGACGCGTTCCTGGAGGCGACCGGCGGCCTGGACGTGGTGCTCAACGCGCTCACGGGCGAGTTCGTCGACGCGTCGCTCGACCTGCTGCCGCACGGCGGCCGGTTCATCGAGATGGGCAAGGCGGACGTGCGCGACCCGGAGGCCGTGGCCACCGCGCACGCCGGAGTGCGGTACCGGTCGTTCGACCTGTTCGACGCCGGCATGGACCGGCTGCAGGAGATGCTGACCGCGATCGTCGCGCTGTTCGAGCAGGGCGCGCTCAGCCACGCCCCGGTCCGCGCCTGGGACGTCCGCGACGCCGGCGGGGCCTTCCGCTTCCTGCGGGAGGGCCACAACACCGGCAAGGTCGTCCTCACGGTTCCGGCGCCGCTCGACCCGGAGGGCACGGTCCTCGTCACGGGTGGCACGGGTGGTCTGGGTGCGCTGCTCGCACGGCACCTGGTCGCCGAGCGGGGGGCGAAGCGCCTGCTGCTGGTGAGCCGGCGCGGTCCCGCGGCCGAGGGGGCCGCGGAGCTGACGGCCGGACTGGAGGCGCTCGGCGCCGAGGTGCGGGTCGTCGCCTGCGACGTCGCCGACCGTGAGCAGGTGGCGCGGTTGCTGGGGTCGTTGGAGCGTCCGCTGACGGGTGTGGTGCATGCGGCGGGTGTGCTGGACGACGGTGTGGTGGAGTCGCTGTCGGCGGAGCAGGTGGAGCGGGTGATGCGGCCGAAGGTGGACGCGGCGCTGCATCTGCACGAGCTGACGGCGGGTATGGATCTGTCGGCGTTCGTGCTGTTCTCCTCGGTCGCGGCGTTGATCGGCAGTCCGGGGCAGGGCAATTACGCGGCGGCCAATGCCGCGCTGGATGCTCTGGCGCATCAGCGGCGTGCGGCCGGGTTGCCGGCGGTGTCGTTGGCGTGGGGGCTGTGGGCCGACGCGACCGGTATGACCGGCCACCTCGAGGACACCGAGCGGACACGGCTGCAGCAGATGGGCGTCGGTGCGATGCCCGCCGAACTGGGGCTCGCCCTGTTCGACCGGAGCCTCGCCACGGGCACGGCACTGCCGGCGCCGGTGCGGCTCGACCTGGCCGCCCTGCGGGCGCGCGCCCGCGACGGCTTGCTGCCGGCCCTGCTGCGCGGACTGGTCCGCGCGCCGGCCCGCCGGCAGACGGCGGGCGGGTCGCTCGCCCAGCGGCTCGCCGGAGTCGCCGGGGCGGACCGCGAGCAGGTCGTGCTCGACCTGGTGCGGACGCAGGTCGCGTCCGTGCTGGGACACGCCTCGGCCGACGCGATCGAGGACGGCCGGGCGTTCAAGGACCTCGGTTTCGACTCGCTCAGCGGCGTCGAACTGCGCAACCGGCTCACCCAGGTCACCGGTCTCCGGCTCCCCGCGACCCTGGTGTTCGACCACCCGAACCCGACGGCGGTCGCGCGGATGCTGCTCGCCGAGCTCGGGACCGTCGAGGCACCCCGCCCGGTGGTACGGACGCGCACGCAGGCGGCGGACGCCGGCGAGCCGTTGGCCATCGTGGGCATGAGCTGCCGCTACCCCGGCGGCGTGGCGTCCCCGGACGACCTGTGGGAGCTCGTCGTGTCCGGCCGGGACGCGATCTCCGCGCTGCCCGGTGACCGGGGCTGGGACCTGGAGCGGCTGTACGACCCGGACCCGGACCAGCCGGGGACCCTGTACACCCGCGGTGGCGGCTTCATCGACGGGGTGGGCGACTTCGACGCGGAGTTCTTCGGCATCAGCCCGCGCGAGGCCCTCGCCATGGACCCGCAGCAGCGGCTGCTGCTGGAGGCGGCCTGGGAGGCGATCGAGAGCGCCGGGATCGACCCCACGTCCCTGCGCGGCAGCGACACCGGGGTGTTCACGGGCGCGGTCACCTCGGACTACGGCGCGGCGAAGCTGCCGGAGATGGACGGCTACTTCCTGACCGGCACCACCACCAGCGTGGTGTCCGGGCGCGTCGCCTACAGCCTGGGCCTGGAAGGGCCCGCCGTCTCCGTCGACACGGCGTGCTCGTCGTCGATGGTCGCCCTGCACCTGGCGTCGCAGGCGCTGCGCTCGGGTGAGTGCTCGCTGGCGCTGGTCGGCGGCGTGTCGGTCATGACCGCGCCGCACCTGCTGGTCGACTTCAGCCGGCAGCGGGGCCTCGCCCCCGACGGCCGGTGCAAGGCCTACTCGGCGGACGCGGACGGCACCGGCTTCGCCGACGGCCTCGGTCTGCTCGTGGTGGAGCGGCTGTCCGACGCGCGCCGCAACGGCCACGAGATCCTCGCCGTGGTGCGCGGCTCGGCCGTCAACCAGGACGGTGCGAGCAACGGCCTCACCGCGCCGAACGGCCCCTCCCAGGAGCGGGTGATCCGGGCGGCCCTCGCCAACGCCGGCCTCTCGCCGGCCGAGGTGGACGCGGTCGAGGGCCACGGCACGGGTACGACGCTGGGCGACCCGATCGAGGCGCAGGCGCTGCTGGCGACCTACGGCCAGGAGCGTGCGACCGACCCGCTGTGGCTGGGATCGGTCAAGTCGAACATCGGCCACAGCTCCGCGGCGGCCGGCGTGGCCGGTGTCATCAAGATGGTGATGGCGCTGCGGCACGGTGTGCTGCCGCCCACGCTGCACGCCGACGAACCGTCGCCGCACGTCGACTGGGTGTCGGGCGCGGTCGAGCTGCTGACCGAGGCGCGGGAGTGGCCCGCCGCCGGCCGGCCGCGGCGCGCCGGTGTGTCGTCGTTCGGCGTCAGCGGCACCAACACGCACGTCATCCTCGAAGAGGCCCCCGCGCACGAGGCGGCGCACTCCCCGGCGGAGCGGCCGGCGGGCGCGGTGCCCGTCCTGGTGTCGGCCCGCACGGGTGCCGCACTGCGGGCGCAGGCCGAGCGGCTGCGTACGCACCTGGAAGCACGGCCCGAGCTGTCCGTCGCGGACGTGGCGTTCTCGGCCGTGACGTCGAGGGCGTCGCTGGACCACCGGGCGGCCGTGGTGGCCGCCGACCGCGAGGAACTGCTGGGCGCGCTGGCCGCGCTCGCCGGCGCCGAGTCCGCGGCCCGGGTCGTCGAGGGCCGCCCGATCGCGGGGAAGACCGCGTTCCTGTTCACCGGTCAGGGGTCGCAGCGGGCCCGGATGGGGCTGGAACTGGCAGAGGCGTACCCGGTGTTCGCCGCGGCTCTGGACGCGGTGTGCGCGGAGGCCGACCCGCTGCTGGGCCGGTCGCTGCGGGAGCTGCTCGCCGCCGACGGCGATGTGCTCGACGCGACGGAGTACACGCAGGTGGCGCTGTTCGCCGTCGAGGTGGCGCTGTTCCGGCTCGTGGAGTCGCTGGGCGTCCGCCCCGACCACCTCATCGGCCATTCGGTCGGTGAGATCGCCGCCGCCCATGTGGCCGGGGCTCTGTCCCTGGGCGACGCGGTCGCCCTGGTGGTGGCGCGCGGCCGGCTGATGGGCGCGCTGCCGGAGGGCGGCGCGATGGTCGCGGTGCAGGCCGATGAGGCCGAGGTCGCGGAGTCGCTCGCCGGGTTCGGGGAACGGCTGGAGATCGCGGCGGTGAACGGGCCGCGTGCGGTGGTGGTCTCCGGCGACGCCGACGCCGTGGAGGAGTGGCTGCCGCTGTGGGAGGGGCGCAAGACCACGCGGCTGCGGGTCTCGCACGCCTTCCACTCCCCGCGCATGGAACCGATGCTGGCGGAGTTCGAGGCGGTGGCCCGGGAGCTGGAGTTCCACGAGCCGCGCATCCCCGTGGTGTCGAACGTGACCGGGCAGCCGGTGCCGGCCTTCGACGCCGCGTACTGGGTCCGCCACGTGCGGCAGGCCGTGCGGTTCGCCGACGGCGTGCGGACGCTGTGGGACCTGGGCGTACGCCGCTTCCTGGAGCTGGGCCCCGACGCGGTGCTGACCGCGATGGCCCGCCAGACCCTGGACCGGCGCGACGACGCGGCGTTCCTGACCGCGCTGCGCGCCAAGCACCCGGAGGCCGAGACCTTCGCCGGGTTCCTCGGACAGGCGCACAACGCGGGCGTACAGGTGGACTGGGCAGCGTACTACGCGGGGACCGGCGCGCGCCGCGTCGACCTGCCCACCTACGCCTTCCAGCGCGAGCGGTACTGGCTCACCACCGGCGCGGGAACCGGTGACGTCGCGGCGGCCGGGCTCGGCCCGGTCAGGCACCCGGTCCTCGCCGCGGCCACCCGGCTGGGCAACCGTGACGAATGGCTGTTCAGCGGCCGCCTGTCCACCGACACCCAGCGGTGGACCCGGGACCACGTCGTGCAGGAAGTGACGATCGTTCCCGGCACGGCCCTGGTCGAACTGGCCCTGGCCGCGGGCGCCCGGACCGGCTGCCCGGCCCTCGACGAGCTGGTGGTCGAGGCACCGCTGCTCCTGGAGGACGGAGTCGTACGGCAGGTCCAGGTCACCGTCGGACCGGCGGACGGCAACGGCCGCCGCGACGTCGCCCTCTACACCCGCCCGGAGCACGGCGGTGACGACGAGCCGGCGGAGACCATCTGCCACGCGCGGGGCCTCCTGGCCCCCGAGGCCGAGCCCATCGCGGCCGAGTGGGCCGTCCCGTGGCCGCCCCCGGGCGCCGAGGAGGCGTCGGTCGACGAGCTCTACGCGGGCATGTCCGACCTCGGCTACGACTACGGGCCCGCCTTCCAGAGCGTGAGGGCGGTGTGGCGCACGGACGACGAGGTGTTCGCCGAGGTGGCGCTCCCGGACGACACCAGCGGCGACGGGTTCGGCATCCACCCGGCCCTGTTCGACGCCGCCATGCACGGCAGCCTGCTGCAGCGGGGTGCCGACCAGACCGCGCTGCTGCCGTTCTCCTGGTCGCACATACGCCTGGGCACCACCGGGACCTCCCGGGTCAGGGCCCGCGTCAGCACCGAGGAAGGCACCGCGCTCCGGGTCGACATCGCCGGCGAGCACGGCGAGCCGGTGCTCAGCATGGACCGGCTGTACATGCGTCCCCTGGAGCCGTCACAGCTCGCCGACGGCGGCCGCGCCGGGCGCAACGCGCTGTTCGAGCAGGACTGGAGCGAGGTCACGACCGCCCCGGCCACGGCACACGTGGTGGTCCTCGGCGAGGAGTTCGCCGACCTCGACGCGCTGGAGCAGGCGATCGCCGACGGCGCGCAGGCTCCGGAGGCGGTCGTCGCCACCATCGCCACGCCGCCCGGCGACGGGCCGCACGCAGTACGGGAAGCCGTGGCCGACGCGCTCGGCCTGGTCCAGCGGTGGCTGTCCCTGGAATGGCTGACCGGCGCACGGCTGATCGTCGCGACCCACCGCGGTCTCGCGGTCGGCGACGAGGCACCGGACGCCGCCCAGGCCGCGGTGGGCGGTCTGGTGCACAGCGCGCAGGCCGAGTTCCCCGGCCAGTTCGTCGTGGTGGACGTGGACGGCACCGAGGAGCCGGACTGGGCGGCGCTGGCCGGCCTCGACGAGCCGCGGATCGCGGTCCGTGACGGCCGTGCGCGCGCACCGCGCCTCGCACGGGTCTCGGCGGCGCCGGACGCGACGCCCGCGTTCGACGGAACGGTCCTGGTGACCGGTGGCACCAGCGGCCTGGGCGCGGTGTTCGCCCGGCACCTGGTGGAGCGGCACGGTGCCCGGAGCCTGCTGCTGGCCAGCAGGCGCGGTGCTGCCGCCGAGGGCGCGGACAAGCTGGTGGCCGAGCTGGAGCAGCTCGGCGCCCGCGTGCGGGCCGTCGCCTGCGACGTCGCCGACCGGGAGCAGGTCGCCGGACTGCTGGCGTCGCTGGACGAGCCGCTGGCCGCGGTCGTGCACGCCGCCGGCGTGCTGGACGACGGCGTGGTCGGGGCGCTCACCGCGGAGCAGATCGAGCGGGTCATGCGGCCCAAGGTCGACGCGGCGTGGCACCTGCACGAGCTCACCGCCGGCATGGACCTGTCCGCGTTCGTCCTGTTCTCCTCGGCCGCGGCCGCGATCGGCAGCCCCGGCCAGGCGAACTACGCGGCGGCCAACGCCGCGCTCGACGCGCTCGCCGCGCGGCGGCGTGCGGCCGGGTTGCCGGCGGTGTCGCTGGCGTGGGGCCTGTGGTCCGACACCACCGGCATGGCCGCCAGGATGGGCGAGACCGACCTCGCGCGACTGGAAGGGATGGGCCTGCGCCCGCTCTCCATCGAGCTCGGCCTGTGGCTGTTCGACCAGGCGCTCGGGCTGGACCGGCCGGTGCTCGTCCCGGTCCAGCTGGACCAGGCCGCGCTGCGCCACCAGTCGTCGGCCGGGCTGCTGCCCGCACTGCTGCGCGGCCTGGTGCGGACCTCCGGCCGCGCGCGGACGACCGAGTCCCTCGCCCGGCGCCTCGCCGGCGTCCCCGAGGACGACCGGTACGGCGTCGTGCTGGACCTGGTCCGGGCTCAGGTGGCCGGGGTGCTCGGCCACGGTTCGGCCGACGCGATCGACCCGGAGCGCGACCTGCAGGAACTGGGCTTCGACTCGCTGAGCGCGGTCGAGCTGAGCACCCAGCTCAACAAGCTCACCGGACTGCAGCTCGACGGCACACTCGCGTTCGACCACCCGGCGCCGCGGCTCATCGCGGAGCACCTGCTGACCCTGGTGGCGCAGCAGGCCGGCGAGGGCGGACCGGCGGCGGGAGGCGCCCCGCTGTCGGAGGAGGACGAGATCCGGGCGATGCTCGCCGCCATCCCGATCGAGGACCTGCGCGAGACGGGGCTGCTCGAGACGCTGCGCGACCTGGCGGCCGCCGTCCGGGTCCCGGTGAGCGGCTGATGCGGGCCGCCACCCCCGACGAGCCGCGTGCCGCGGCGGACACCGAGCGCACACCACACCAATCCACGAGGGGCCGGAACGGAATGGACACCCGCAGCAGTACCACGACCGAGACCGGGCCGAAGAGGCCCGTGGTTCCCGCATCCAGCATCCGGGGACCGAAGACCACCACGATGATGCAGTACGTACAGCTGTTCCGCAGGCCCGGCGAGTACATGATGGATTGCCGCCGCAAGTACGGGAAGCAGTTCGAGCTGAAGGTCTTCCCCGGCTTCAAGCTCTACGTGCTGTCGGACCCCGAGGACGTCAAGCAGCTGTTCCTCGCCCCGAGCGACGTCCTGCACACGGGACGGGGCAGCGCCTCGCTGGAGAAGTTCTTCGGCCAGACGGGGCTGGCCTGGCTGGACGAGAAGGAGCACCTCGCCCGGCGCAAGGGGATCATGCCGTCGGTGCGGGGCAGCGCGCACCAGCGGACGGAGGAAGCGGTCCGGCGCATGGCCAAGGAGGCCGTGGCGGGCTGGCCGCGCGGCAAGGCCGTCGCGCTCCGCCCGTACGTGCACAAGTTCACCATCCAGGTGATCCGCGAGGTCGTCTTCGGCAAGCACGTGCCGTCCTGCTGGGACGAGCTGTTCGAGGTCATCTGGGAGATGCTCAAGCTGAACGCGAGCGTCGCGACGATGATCGAGACGCACGAGATGTCACCGCTCGGCGTGCGCCTGCTCCGGGCGATCCGGCCGCTGGGCCTCGACCGCTTCTTCAAGAACCGGGACCGCTGCGACCAGCTGATCGCCCAGGCGATCGCCGAGCGCGTGAACTCGGGCGAGCCCGGCGACGACATGCTCGCCATGATGCTCGGCATGACGACGGAGGACGGCTCTCCGCTGAGTGCCGTCGAGCTGCGCGACGAGATCATGACCATGTTCGTCGCCGGCACCGAGACGACCGCCGCGGCCATCTGCTGGTCGCTGGAGCACCTGACCCGTGAACCGGCCGTCTTCCAGCGGCTCCTCGCGGAGATCGACGAGGGTGCCGGCGACGAGTACCTCACGGCCACGGTGATCGAGTCGCTCCGCAGGTGGCCCCCGAACCCGCACATCATCCCCCGCGAGGTGGTCAAGCCGATCGAGATCGGCGGGGTGCGCTACGAGCCGGGCTGCATGCTCTGGGCGAGCGCCTACCTCGTGCACCACGACCCGAAGGTCTACCCCGACCCCTACGAGTTCCGGCCCGAGCGGTTCCTCGGCGTCAAGCCCAGCACCTCCACCTGGATCCCGTTCGGCGGCGGCCGCGTCCGCTGCCTCGGCGACCGGATCGCGATGGTGGAGATGAAGGAGGTGCTGCGCGAGCTGCTGACCACCTGCGACCTGCACCGGCCGGACATGACCCCGGAGGTGCCGGTCGGCCGCTCCGTCACCATGACGCCGAAGCGCGGGGCCCAGCTGGAGCTCCGGCCGCGGAAGAACAGGCCGCGGCCCACCGGATGAGGATCCCGAACAGCGAGTACACCGGAAGGCCCTGGCGGATCCACGAGTTCGCCCAGGACTTCGAGGTGGAGGACGTCTGGGCATTGCCGACACCCGGCGGCCCGGACGAACTCGCCCGCTTCGTCCGCGGGTTCACGGGCGACGGCGACGAGGAGAACTCCGGCTTCGTCATCCGCAACCTCTTCAGGATCCGCTGGACGCTCGGCCGGACGTTCGGGTGGGACCAGGAGAGGGAGGGTGTGGGACATCGCGTGAGGTCCGTCCGGGACAGGCTCCCGGAGGACCTCCGCGACGGCCCGCGCGGCCCGGACTTCGTGTCGCTCCCCTTCACCGCCGTCTACCAGACGGACACCGAGTACGTGGCCGAGCTGGCCAACCGGACCGTGCACGCGCTGATGCACATCGGCTGGGTCCCGGACGGCAAGGGCACGTACTACGCCCAGATGGCGTCGCTCTGGAAACCCAACGGCCTGCTCGGACACGCCTACAGAACCGGTGGCAAGCCCCTGCGCCGCCTCTTCGTCTACCCCCAGCTGCTCCGTGCGGTCGGGAAGAACTGGCCGCACTACACCTGACGTACCGGCAGCCCGGCGGCACACGGCCCGCCGGCCGCACCCACAAGAAACGAGGCTTCACCCGCGATGACTTCCCTGCCAGGCTGGAATTTCGAGAAGTTCGCCGACGGCATCCGGGCGGCCGGCATGGCCGAGCCGCCGGTGTCGGGAGTGATACCCGGGCCGGTGCACGGCACCGACCGTATGATCACGAACCTCGCGTCGGTCAACTTCCTGGACCTCCAGCGCCGCGAGGACGTGATGAAGGTCCTCCTCGACGCCACCCAGCAGTACGGCCTCGCCACCGGCGGCAGCCGCATCCTCCAGGGCGTCATGCCCCCGCACCTCGACATGGAGCGGACGATCGCGGACTACCTCCAGAAGGAGTCGGCGATCAGCTTCGCGACCGGAACACTCGCCAACATCGGCTTCATGAGCGCCATGGCGGGCACCCAGTCGCTCATGAAGGGCCTCTCGATGGTCAATCGGGACGTCGTCTTCGTCTTCGACCGGGACGCGCACTGGTCGCTGTGGAAGTCCGCGGAGAACCTGAAGTTCGGTGAGCGGCTGTTCGCCTTCGAGCACAACTCGGTGGAGAGCCTCGAAGCGATCCTGAAGAAGCTGCGCGGCAAGCGCGTGGTGGTCGTCTTCGAGTCGGTGTACTCGATCGACGGCGTGGTCGCGCCGATGCACGAGATCGTCGACGTCTGCGAGAAGTACGGGGCGCTCTCGTACGTGGACGACGCGAACGGCTTCATGGTCTACGGGCCGCCGCACCGGAAGTTCCACCAGGAGTACCAGGGGCTGCTCCGCTCCACCTTCATCATGGTGTCGCTGAAGAAGGCCGTCGGCCTGGAGGGCGGCCTGATCGCCGGCCCCAAGGACGCCATCACCTCCTTCGAACTGCTCTCCGGGGCGAGCGCCTTCACCGCCGGTGTGCTGGCCCCCGCGGCGGCGGGCACCGCCTACATCACCCGGCTCCTCGCCCACGAGGAGCCGGAGATCGTCGACAACTACCTGGCGAAGGTCGCCGACTTCCGCAAGCGGCTGCTCGACGAGGAGCTGCCGATCACGGACACCGAGACCTGCTTCACCTCGCTCGTCGTCGGCGACGAGCACAAGTGCCTCCAGCTGTTCCAGGCCTACCTCGACCACGACATCCGGGTCCCCCCGTACGTGTACCCGGCGGCGCGGCGCGCCCAGGCGGTGCTGCGCATCATCATCAACGCCTCGCACACCGAGGAGCAGCTCGACCACTTCATCGAGGTCTCCAAGAAGCTGCGGGACAAGAAGCTCTTCTGACCACCACCGGGTTCGCACCGGATGTCCACGCTCGTCCTCACTGGTTGGGAGAGGTCTGCACAGATGAAGGGGAACAAGGCCGAAGGGCGGTCCGCCCGGGCCATAGGTCCCGGTACGCACGCCGTCGTGACGGGCGGGTCCAGCGGGATCGGCCTGGCCACGGCCCGGCTGCTGGCCGCCAGGGGCGCCCGCGTGTCGCTGATCGCGCGGACGGCGTCACGGCTGGAGGAGGCCGCGGCGCAGCTCGCCGGGGGCGGCGCCCACGTGGCCACCGCGGTGGCGGACGTCACCGACCGGGCCGCGGTGGAGAAGGCGATCGCGGAGCTGACCGCCCGGCAGGGACCGTGCGACATCCTGGTCACCTCGGCGGGCATCACGGAGGCCGGCTACTTCCAGGACCTGCACGACAGTGCCTTCCGCGAGGTCATGGAGACCGACTACTTCGGCACGCTGTGGCCCGTCCGGGCGGTCGTGCCGTCGATGATCGAACGCCGGCGCGGCACCGTCATCGGCGTGTCCGCGGTCGTCGGGATCGCCGGCACCTTCGGCTACACGGCCGTCAGCCCGGCGAAGTTCGCCGTGCGCGGCCTGCTGGAGGCGCTGCGTGCCGAGCTCAACCCGTACGACGTCCACGTCGGCTACATCTGCCCGCCCGACGTGGACACCCCGCACTACGCGTACGAACGGCCGCGGCTGCCGGTGGAGACCAAGGAGTTCTCCAAGGCCATGAAGCTGATGCCGCCCGAGCAGGTGGCGGCCGGGATCGTCCGCCTGATCGAACGACGCAAGACCCGGATGGTGCCCGGCACGGTGAACCGGGTGGGCTCGGCCGTCTCCGTGATGCTGCCCGGCGCGCTCGAGTGGTTCGTCGACCGCACCGTCCGCAAGGTACGCCGGGACCGGCCGGCCGGACACACAGCCGCGGGCGACGTCCGCACACCGTAGAAGTTCATGCGTGGCGATGGCCGACCGCGCGGGATACAGGAGAGGGAGACAGTGAAACAGGGCGAGCGAAGGACCGATGGCCCGGGGGACCGCGCCGTCGCCGTGGTCGGCATGTCGTGCCGGGTTCCGGGGGCCGGTGATGTCCAGGGCTTCTGGCGCCTGCTGCGCGACGGGGTGGACGCCATCACCGATGCTCCCGCGGACCGGTGGTACGACGTCCCCGACCTGGCGCCGTACCGCAGGGGCGGCTTCCTGGACCGGGTGGCCGACTTCGACGCCGCGTTCTTCGGCATCTCCCCGCGCGAGGCCGTCGCCACGGACCCGCGCCAGCGCCTGGTGCTGGAGCTCGGCTGGGAGGCGCTGGAGGACGCGGCCCTGGTGCCGGAGGACCTGCGCGGCAGCGACACCGCCGTCTTCCTCGGCGCCACGGGCGACGACTACGCGTCACTGGTGCAGCGGTACGGAACGGACGCCGTCTCCCACCACTCCCTGGCCGGGCTCAGCCGGGGGCTCATCGCCAACCGGCTCTCCCACGCCTTCGGGTTCCACGGACCCAGCCTCGCCGTGGACACCGGCCAGTCGTCCTCACTGGTCGCGGTGCACATGGCGTGCGAGAGCCTGCTGTCCGGGGCCGCCCGGCTGGCCCTGGCCGGTGGCGCGCACCTGAACCTGGCGCCGGAGAACACCCTGGCCTTCGCCCGCGCGGGCGCACTGTCCCCCGACGGCCGCAGCCACACGTTCGACTCCCGCGCCAACGGGTTCGTCCGCGGCGAGGGCGCCGGCATCGTCGTCCTCAAGCGGCTCGACGACGCGCTGGCCGACGGCGACCCGATCGCCTGTGTGCTGCTCGGCAGCGCGGTGAACCACGACGGCGACGACGAGGGCCTGACCGTGCCCAGCGGCCGGGCGCAGCAGGCGCTGCTGCGGCAGGCGTACGCCAGGGCCGGCGTCGATCCACGGCAGGTGCGGTACGTCGAACTGCACGGCACCGGCACCCGGGTGGGCGACCCGATCGAGGCGGGCGCGCTGGGGTCGGTGCTCGGCGCGGGCCGGGACTCCGGGCAACCGCTCCTCGTCGGATCGGTGAAGACGAACATCGGGCACCTGGACGCCGCCGCCGGTGTCGTCGGACTGATCAAGGTCGCCCTGTCGATCGGGCACGGCGCGCTCCCGGCCAGCCTCAACTTCTCCGAGCCGAACCCGGCGATCCCGATGACGCGGTGGGGCCTGGAGGTCAACACCGGCACCGGTCCCTGGCCGCAGGGCCCGGACGGCGACCCGGGGGTCGCGGGAGTCAGCTCCTTCGGGGTCGGCGGCACCAACTGCCACGTCGTCGTCGCCGCGCCGCCCGCCGCGGCCGCCCCCTCCGGGCCGGCGGCCGGGACGGCCCCCGGACCCGCGGCGGAACACCCCTCCCGCCCGGTGCCGGTCGTGGTCTCCGGCAAGTCCCCGGAGGCGTTGCGCGCCCAGGCCGCGCGGCTGCGCGACCGGGTGGCCGCCGACGCGGACCTGAACCCGGCGGACGTCGGCTTCTCCACCGTCACGACACGGTCGGTGCTCTCCGACCGCGGTGTCGTCGTCGCCGCCGACCGCACCGAACTGCTGGCCGGCCTGACCGCGCTGGCGGCGGGCGAACCGGCGGGCAACGTGGTGGAGGGCTCCGGCACCCCCGGGCCCGGTGTGGTGTGGGTCTTCCCCGGACAGGGCTCCCACT
This sequence comes from Streptomyces sp. NPDC051310, assembly GCF_044455245.1. Lineage (NCBI taxonomy): Bacteria > Bacillati > Actinomycetota > Actinomycetes > Kitasatosporales > Streptomycetaceae > Streptomyces > Streptomyces sp. NPDC051310. The sequence continues at coordinate 486,629 of NZ_JBITEO010000002.1, read as the reverse complement.
GGGTGGGCATGGCCCTGGAACTGTGGGACTCCTCGCCCGTGTTCGCCGCCCGCATGGCCGAGTGCGAGCGGCTGCTCGGCGACATGGTCGACTGGTCCCTGCGCGACGTACTCGGCGACGAGGCCGCGCTGGAGCGCATGGACGTGGTGCAGCCCGCGCTGTTCTCGGTGATGATGTCGCTCGCCGAGGTGTGGCGCTCGGTCGGCCTGGTGCCCGACGCCGTCGTGGGCCACTCCCAGGGCGAGGCCGCCGCGGCCTGCGCCGCGGGCATCATCTCCCTCGCCGACGGGCTGCGGCTGGCGACCCTGCGCAGCCGGGCCATCAACGCGGGCATCTCCGGTCGCGGGATGATGGTGTCGCTCGCGATGCCCGCCGAGGAGATCGCGGCCGAGATCGCCGGGCGGGACGGGGTCTCCATCGGAGCGGTCAACGGCCCCAACGCGGTGGTCGTCTCCGGTGAGATCGCGGCGGTGCGCCAGGTCAAGGCCGACTGCGAGGCCCGCGGCATCCGCACCAGGGTCATCCCGATCGACTACGCGTCCCACTCGGCCCAGGTGGAGTCCATCCGGGACGAGATCCTCGCGATCGCCGAGGGCATCGCCACGACCGACAGCGGTGTGGCGTTCTACTCCACGGTGCGGGCGGGCCGGGTGGACGTGGCCGAGCTCGACGCCGAGTACTGGTACCGCAACCTCCGTGAGCCGGTACGTTTCGCCGACACCGTCACCGCGCTGGCCGACGCGGGACACGGCGTGTTCGTGGAGGTCAGCCCGCAGCCGGTGCTGACCATGTCCATCCAGAACACCGTGCCCGGCGTGGTGGTGCAGGGCACCCTGCGCCGGCACGAGAACGAGTCGCGACGCCTGCTGCACTCGATGGCCGAGCTGCACGCCAAGGGCGTCGCCGTGGACCTGCGGCCGCTGTTCGACGGAGCCGGCCGCGTTCCGCTGCCCACCTACGCGTTCCAGCGGCAGTCCTTCTGGGTCTCCGGACAGCGCACCGAGCAGCCCGTACCGCCGCAGCCCGCCACCCCGGCCACGCCCACGGCGTCCACGGCGGCGGAGCCGCGGTCCGCGGCCGCCGCACCCGGCCGGCTTGCCGGACAGGACCTCAGAGCGATGGTCCGCTCCCACACGGCGGCCGTCCTCGGACTGGCCGACGCCGCAGCGGTCGGCAGCGGCCGCACGTTCCGCGAACTCGGCTTCGACTCGGTGACCGCGGTGGAGCTGAGCGGCCGGCTGAGCCGGGCGGCCGGGCTGGAACTGCCGGCCTCCCTGATCTACGACCACCCGACCCCGGGCGCGGTGGTGCGGCACCTCGGTGAGCGGCTGTCCGGGGCGCGACCGGGGGAGCACGCGCACGAGGACGCCGGGGCCACCGGATCCGACGAGCCGATCGCGATCATCGGCATGGCCTGCCGGTACCCCGGCGGCGTGACGTCCCCCGACGACCTCTGGCGGCTGGTGACCGACGGCACCGACGCCATCACGCCCTTCCCGGACGACCGGGGATGGCCGCAGTCCGGCACGGACTACGCCCGGGTCGGCGGCTTCCTGCCGGACGCCGGGGACTTCGACGCGGGCTTCTTCCGCATCAGCCCGCGCGAGGCGCTGTCCATGGACCCGCAGCAGCGACTGGTGCTGGAGACGGCATGGGAGGCGCTGGAGCACGCCGGGCAGGACCCGGCCGCGCTGCGCCGCAGCCGGACCGGTGTCTTCCTGGGCGCCATGAGCCAGGACTACCTGCCGCGCCTGTCCGAGGTTCCGGAGGAGCTGGCCGGACACGCCCTGACCGGAGGCGCGGCCAGCGTGCTCTCCGGCCGCGTCGCCTACACCCTCGGCCTCGAGGGCCCGGCCGTGAGCGTCGACACCGCGTGCTCGTCGTCGCTGGTGGCCCTGCACATGGCGGGGCAGTCCCTGCGGTCCGGCGAGAGCTCCCTCGCGCTGGCCGGAGGCGTGACGATCATGTCCACGCCCGGCATGTTCGTCGAGTTCGCCCGGCAGGGCGGACTCGCGGGCGACGGCCGGTGCAAGGCGTTCTCCGACGCCGCCGACGGCACCGGCTGGTCCGAGGGCGTCGGCGTGCTGGTGCTGGAGCGGCTGTCCGACGCGCGGCGCAACGGCCGCCGGGTGCTGGCCGTCCTGCGCGGCAGCGCCGTCAACCAGGACGGCGGGAGCAACGGGCTCACCGCGCCGAACGGTCCCTCCCAGGAGCGCGTGATCCGGCAGGCGCTGGCCGGTGCCGGTCTGTCCGCGGCGGACGTCGACGCGGTCGAGGCGCACGGCACCGGCACCCGCCTCGGCGACCCGATCGAGGCGCAGGCACTGCTCGCGACGTACGGCCGCGAACGGACCGGCGGACCGCTGTGGCTGGGCTCCCTCAAGTCGAACATCGGGCACACCCAGGCCGCCGCGGGGGTGGCCGGCGTCATCAAGATGACCATGGCCATGCGCCACGGCGTACTGCCCCGTACGCTGCACGCCGGCACACCGACGCCGCACGTCGACTGGTCCGGCGGCGCGGTGGAGCTGCTGCACGAGCAGCGCGCGTGGCCCGACGCCGACCGGCCCCGCAGGGCGGGCGTGTCCTCCTTCGGGATCAGCGGCACCAACGCCCACGTCATCCTCGAACAGGGAGACCCGGACCAGCCGGCCGGTGACGAGCCGGCCGGTGACGACGCGCCGGCCGACGACGGCACGGTGCCCGCGGCGGTCGTGCCCTGGCTGGTGTCGGCGCGCACGGCCCCGGCCCTGACGGCCCAGGCGGTACGGCTGCGCGACGCGGTCCGTGGCGAACGGGCCCCCCGCGTCGGCGACATCGCGGCCACCCTCGCCACCGGTCGCGCGGTCCTGGACCACCGAGCGGTCGTACTCGGCACCGGCCGGGCCGAACTGCTCGCCGGCCTGGACGCGCTGGCCTCGGAGCAGCGTGCGGCGGGCCTGATCACCGGCGCCGCCGGCGGCGAGCCGGACGTCGGCGTCCTGTTCTCCGGACAGGGCAGCCAGCGCCTCGGCATGAGCCGCGAACTGGTGCGGCGGTTCCCCGTGTTCGCCGAGGCGTGGCACGCCGCCTGCGCCGCTTTCGCACCGCTGCTGGACCACGCGATCGACGAGGTGGTCGCCGCCGAACCCGGCTCGGACCTGGCCGCGCTGCTCGACGAGACCGCGATGACGCAGCCGGCGCTGTTCGCCTTCGAGGTGGCGGCGTTCCGCCTGCTGGAGTCGCTCGGTGTGGTGCCGTCCGTCCTGGTGGGCCACTCCATCGGCGAGCTGGCCGCCGCGCACGTGGCGGGCGTGTTCTCCCTCGCCGACGCGGCCCGGCTCGTGGCCGCGCGCGGCCGGCTGATGCAGGCACTGCCCCGCGGCGGGGCCATGGTCGCCGTCCAGGCGCGCGAGGACGAGATCCGCGAGGCGATCGAGGGCCGGACGGACCTGGTCCGCGTCGCCGCGGTGAACGGCCCGCACTCGACGGTGATCTCCGGCGACGAGGACACCGTCCTGACCCTCCAGGCGAAGTTCTCCGGCGAGGGGTACAAGACCCAGCGCCTCCGGGTCTCGCACGCCTTCCACTCACCGCTGATGGAGCCGATGCTGGCGGAGTTCGAGGAGGTGGCACGGTCGGTGTCGTACGCGGCACCGCGCCTGCCCGTCGTCTCCAACGTCACCGGCGCCCTCGCGGACGGCGAGCTGGAGCGGCCGGAGTACTGGGTGCGCCACGTGCGCGAGGCGGTGCGCTTCGCCGACGGCGTGCGCGCCGCGGTGGCGGCCGGGGCGTCGGTGTTCGTCGAGGTCGGACCGGACGCCGTGCTGTCCGCCATGGCCCGCGAGACCCTCGCCGGGATCGCGCCGGAGGCGACCGCGGTGCCGATGGCGCGCCGGTCGCGGCCGGAGCCCCGCGCGCTGGCCGAGGCGCTCGCCCGACTGCACGTCACGGGCGTCGCCGTGGACTGGCGGGCCTACCTCGCGGCCGTCGGCGTCACCGGACACCACGCCGAACTGCCCACCTACGCCTTCGAACGGCAGCGGTACTGGGTGCGGCCCCGGCCGCCGGGCGGCGACGTCACCGGCGCCGGGCTCACCGCGGTCCGCCACCCGTTCCTCGCGGCGGCCACCGACGTCGCCGTGGGGGACCAGATCGTCCTGAGCGGACACCTCGCACCGGCCACCGACACCTGGCTGGGCGACCACCGCATCTTCGGCGGCGCGGTGTTCCCCGGCACGGCCTACGTCGACATGGCCCAGCAGGCCGTGGAGACGGCCGGATGCGGCCGGATCGAGGAACTCACCCTGCAGACGCCGCTGACCCTCACCGGCGACGCGGTCGAACTGCAGGTCACCGTCGGCGCGGCGGACGACACGGGCCGGCGGGAGATCGGCATCCACGCGCGGCCGGCGGGGTCGCGGTCGTGGACCCGGCACGCCGTCGGCGCCCTCGCCGCCGATCCGGCCCCCGCACCGGCCCCCGCGCCGGACGCCTGGCCGCCGCCGGGCGCCGACCCGGTCGGACTGGACGGCTTCTACCTCGAGCTCGTGGACCGCGGATACGGATACGGGCCCGCGTTCCGGGGCCTGCGCGGCCTGTGGCGCTCCGGCGACGAGGTCTACGGCGAGATCCGGCTCCCCGACGACGTACCGCACGCCTCGTCCGGATTCGCCCTGCACCCCGCGCTGTTCGACGCGGCCCTGCACCCGGTCCTCGCTCTGCTCGCCGGGCCGGACCGGAAGCAGACACTGCTGCCGTACGCCTGGTCCGGGGTGTCGTTCCACGAGAACGGCGGTGCCGAGCTCCGGGTGCGGGCGGCGCTGACCGGGGTCAACGAGGTGTCGCTGCTGATCACCAGGCCGGACGGCACGCCGGTCCTGTCGGTCGGGTCGCTGGCCCTGATGCCCGCGTCCGCGGACCAGCTGGCCGCGGTCGCCGCGGCCGACTCCCTGTTCACGCTGGACTGGACGCCGCTCGCGCACACGGGCGGCGCGGGCCGGGCGGACGCCGAGGTCGTCCACGTCACCGCGAGTGCGGGCGCGGACCTGCCCGCGTCGGCCCGGGCCACCGCGCGCGAGCTGCTCGGCCGGGTGCGGACCTGGCTCGACGACGGGACCCGGCGGGTCATCGTCACCCGCGGCGCGGTCGCCGTCCGCCCGGACGAGGCGCCGGACCTGGCACTCGCACCGGTGTGGGGCCTGATGCGGTCCGTCCAGGCCGAGCACCCGGACCGGTTCGTCCTGGTGGACATCGACGGCGACGAGGTGCCGCCGGCCGTCCTGGAGGCACTGGACCCGTCCGAGCCGCAGGTGGCGATCCGTCACGGGGTGGCGTACGTGCCGCGCCTGGCCGCCGCCCCGGCGGCCGCCGCCGAACGCCCCGAGTGGACCGGCGGCACGGTGCTCCTCACCGGCGCCACCGGCGGCCTGGGCGCGTTGTTCGCCCGGCACCTGGTGACCGCGCACGGAGTGCGGCGCCTGCTGCTGCTCAGCCGGCGCGGCCCGGCGGCGCCGGGGGCCGGCGAACTGGCCGAGGAGCTCACCGCGCTCGGGGCCGAGGTCGTGCAGGCCGCCTGCGACGTGTCCGACCGCGGCGCGCTGGCCGCGGAGCTCGCACGGATCCCGGCCCGGGCGCCGCTGACCGCGGTCGTGCACCTGGCGGGCGTGCTGGAGGACAGCAGCGTGCAGGCCATGACGCCGGAGCAGGTCGACCGGGTCTTCGCACCGAAGGCCGACGCGGCGTGGCACCTGCACGAGCTGACGAAGGACCAGGACCTGGCGGCGTTCGTCCTGTACTCCTCGGTCGCCGGTACGTTCGGCACGGCCGGCCAGGCGAACTACGCCTCCGCCAACGTGTTCCTGGACGCCCTGGCCGCCCACCGCCGCGCCTCCGGTCTGCCCGCGGTCTCGCTCGCCTGGGGCCCGTGGGAGCTCGGCATGGCCGGTGAGCTCGGCGAGGCCGACCTCTCGCGGTTCCGGCGTGCCGGGTTCGTGCCCATCCCCGCCGCGACCGGGACCGCGCTGTTCGACACCGCGCTGGGCCTGGACACACCGCTGGCGGTGCCGGCCGTGCTGGACCGGGCGGGGCTGCGGGAGCAGGAGACCGTGCACACCCTGTACCGCGGGATGGTCACCCCGCGGCGCCGCAGGACCGAGGAGAGCGGCGGGCCGGCGCTCGCGCTCCAGTTGGCCGACCTGTCGCGGGAGGAACGGACGGAGCGGATCCAGGAGCTGCTGCTGGCCACCTCGGCCCTCGTCCTCGGCTACCCGTCCGCGGACCACCTCAACGCCCGGATGTCGTTCCAGGAGATCGGGTTCGACTCCCTGAGCGGGGTGGAGTTCCGCAACCACGTCAAGAAGGACACCGGCGTGGAGATCCCGGCGACGGTCATCTTCAACTACCCGACACCGGCGGCGCTGGCGGGGCACCTGCTGGACCGCCTGTTCGGCGGGACCGGGCCCGCGCCCGGCGGTCCGGACGACGAGGCGACGGCCACGGACGAACTGGACCAGGAGATCGACGACCTCGACCTCGACGAGCTGATCCAGCGGACGCTGCTGTCCGACTGAACCGACTGAACCGACTGAACCGACGGGCGGCGGAGGCCGGTACGCGTGAGCCGGTCCCCGTCCGGCGAGCGGCCCGTTCACGGCCGGGACGTGAACGGGCCTCCCGGCCCGGCCAGAACCACGGTGAGCCGACCCGGCCACCCGAACGAGAGGAAGCGGACCCATGGAACGAACACGTCGACGCGACGGCCTGTGGATACGGGAAGCCGGCCCGGTGCCGCAGCAGGACGCGCCCGTCCGCCTGGTGTGCTTCCCGCACGCCGGCGGCGCGGCGTCCTTCTACCACCCCCTGGCGGCCGAGGTGGGCGCGGCCGCCGACGTGGTGGCCGTGCAGTACCCGGGCCGCCAGGACCGCCGCGCCGAACCGGCGTGCGTGACCATCGCCGAACTCGCCGACCGCGTGCACGACGAGATCCAGGCCTGGACGGACCGGCCCCTGGTGTTCTTCGGGCACAGCATGGGCGCGGTCGTCGCCTACGAGGTCATCCGCCGTATGCAGCGGCAGGAGGAGCACAGGCCCCTCGGGCTGATCGTCTCGGGCCGCCGCGCGCCGTGCCTGCCCGTCCCCGCGCGGAACATCCACCAGCGCGGCGACGCCGCCCTGATCGACGAGCTGCGGCGGCAGAGCGGGACCGCGGCCGGCCTCCTGGAGGACGAGGAGGTCGTCCGCATGATCCTGCCCTCGCTGCGCGGCGACTACCGCGCGATCGAGACCTACCGCCACCAGGAGGGGGACGAACTCTCCTGCCCGATCACGGCGATGACCGGCCGCCAGGACACGGCCGCCACCGTGGAACAGGTACGGGCCTGGGAGAACCACACCCACGCCGCATTCGAACTGCGGCTCTTCACCGGCGGCCACTTCTACCTCAGCGATCAGTGGGGCGCGGTCGGCGCGGCCGTCCGCGACTGCCTCACCGCCTTCGCCCGGCCCGTGGCCACCCACTGAGAAGGAGGAGACCATGACCGAAGCGACGGTGCAGACCGGTGCCTGGCTGCGGCGCTACCACCCGGCCGACGCGGCTCCGGCGCGCCTGGTGTGCTTCCCGCACGCGGGCGGGTCGGCCACGTACTACTACCCGCTGTCCCGGTCGCTGTCGCCGGCCGTCGACGTGCTGGCCGTGCAGTACCCGGGCCGCCAGGACCGCCGTACCGAGACCCCGGTCGACGACGTGACCGCGCTCGCCGACTTCGTGACCGAGGAGCTGCGGCCCTGGGCGGACCGTCCGCTGGCGCTATTCGGCCACAGCCTCGGAGCCACCCTCGCCTACGAGGTCGCCCTGCGGCTCGAAGCCGAAGGCGTCGAGCCGGTGAAGCTGTTCGCCTCCGGCCGGCGGGCGCCGTCCTGCCACCGCGGGCACGAGGCGGTCCACCTCGACGACGACGAGGCGCTCCTGGCCACCGTCAGGTCCCTCCGCGGCACCAGCCCGGAGGTGCTGGCGGACGACAAGCTGCTGCGCCGCCTGCTGCCGGCGTTCCGCGGCGACTACAAGGCCGCCGAGACCTACCGCAAGCGCCCCGGTACGCCGCTGCTGCGCTGCCCGGTGACGGTGCTGACGGGCATCGCCGACCCGGAGGTCACCCGGGCGGAGGCCGACGCGTGGGCGGACCACACGGCAGGCGACTTCACCCTGCACGAGTTCCCCGGCGGCCACTTCTACCTCAACGAACACGCCGTGTCGGTGATCGACCGCATCCGCGAGACGCTCGTGCGCTGATGCCGTGCGGGGTCGGGGATTCATGAGGGGCCGGTCAGCTCCGCCCGCACGGTCTTGCCACTGGGCGGGTAGGGGAGCGTCTCCCAGTGGTCCGCGATCGCGGCCACGAGCGAGAGACCGCGCCCGCCGGCGTGAAGCACTGTGTCGGTCACGGCGCTCGCGGGACGCACCATCGGCCACCGGTCCCCGCGCGCGTCGGTGACGTCGATGCGAAGCCGGCCCGGCGATTCCTCGAACCCGAGGGTCAGCCGGAAGCTGCGACCGGGCAGGTGGCCGTGGAGGACGGCGTTGGCGGCCAGCTCCGCCACGACGATCTCGGCACGTTCCGTGAGGTCCTCCGGGGCGCCCCAGGACCGCAGTTGGCTCACGCCGAGCAGCCGGGCGAGCCGGGCGCCGCGCCGCGTGGAGGAGAGCAGCTGCGTGAAGGTGAAAGGCGAGGTGGTGAACGGGGGAGCGGGTTGGTTCATGGCGCCAGCGTGACGTCCTCGGGCGGCGGGACGCGAGCGTCGCGCCGCGTACGCTCGGTCAGCGTACGGGCACACGGAGTGGACGGTACGCCTGCCGGGCCGTCACGCTGAGTGCCGCACGTATGCGGGCTTGAGCGGCGGGAGAGAGGGGCGGCGGATGGACATCGCCGAAGCGGAGGCGGCCACGGGAGACGGCTCACGGACGGTTCCGGCGGGGGAGGGGGAGCGGGAACCCCACCCCTCGGACAGTCTGCGGACGTTCGGCGCGGTCGTCCAGGCGTTGCGCGAACACGCGGGCCTCAGCCGGGGTGAGCTCGCCGTCGCCGTCCAGTACTCCAGGCACACCGTGGAGTCGGTGGAGCTGGGCCGCCGGATGCCGGACGGGGCGTTCGTCGAACGTGCGGAGGAAGCGCTGGGCAACACGGGTGCGCTGCGCAGAGCCGCCCGCCATCTCAGCCGGGGCGAGGTGGGCCTCGCGGCGTGGTTCCGGCGATGGGCACGGCTGGAGCGGGAGGCGGTGAGCCTGTGCACCTACGAGTGCCGGCTGGTGCCCGGACTGTTGCAGTCGGAGGCGTACGCGAGGGCGGTGTTCGAGGGCACGATCCCGCTGCGGACCGACGAGGAGCTGGAGGCGCAGCTGATCGCGCGGATGGAGCGGCAGCGGATGATGCGGGAGAAGCCCAACGTGCCGTTCAGTTTCATCGTGGAGGAGCATGTGTTCCGGCGGCGGTTCGGGGATACGGAGGCGATGCGCGGGCTGCTGGACCACGTGCTGGAGCGGAGCGCCCCGCGCAATGTGACGCTCCAGGTGGTGCCGCTCGACGCGGGACTGCACGCGTGTCTGGATGGGCCGGTGCAGGTGCTGGAGACACCGGAGGGCCGGCGGCTCGGCTACTCCGAGGGCCAGGAGAACGGGCGGCTCATTTCCGACCCGAAACAGGTGAGTGTGCTCTGCCACCGCTATGAAACACTGCGCTCGCAGGCCCTGAGCCCGAAGGATTCCCGGGACCTGCTGGAGCGACTGCGAGGAGAGCTATGAGCAGGGGTACGACGGGACTCGCCTGGTTCAAGTCCAGCTACAGCGGCAGCCAGGGCGACAGTTGCGTGGAGGTCGCGATCGCCGAACAGGCTGTCCACGTACGGGATTCCAAGGACGTGAGCCGCTCGGCCTTCGCAGTGGGCCGCGACGGCTGGCAGCGGTTCGTGCGGTTCGCGTCGGAGCGCTGAGCCCGAGGTGCGCCGTCCGCCGTACGCGACGCAGCGCGGCGGACGGCGCACCCTCCTGGGGACGGAGCCGTCAGGTCAGGGTGTTGCGCAGACGGGGACCCGGGTGGCGGATGTACACCTTTCCGGAGCGGGGGCAGTCGTGTTGCCCGCGCCGATCTTGTGAGGCCGCCCCTTGGTGGATCGATCACCCGCCTGCCCCTTACGGCTATCGCGTCAGACTCCCAGGCTGCGATACACCCGCTTTGCAACTTCTCGAAACCAACAAGCAAGTTGACGCATGCAGAAAACCTGCCCCGTGGAACGATCGTGGGGCGAGGTGACGTTGGCTCTGCCTATTTCGCCTAAAGCGTGTTGCAGAAGGTTGTGTCCGGGCAGGCCAGGGCTGGGTTGGGTGCCGGTCTGGTCATGCGGCGAGGGCGAGGTTGTGCAGGTGGGCGACGGCCTGGACCGCGTGGTGGAGTCCGCTGCCGCGCTGACGGCAGTCGCGGAGGATCTTGTAGTGCTTCATCCGGGCGAAGGCATGCTCGACACGGGCCCGCACCCGTCGGTGCTCGGCGTTGTCCTCCTCCTCGCCCGACAGCAGGGCCCGGCCCGGGCGTTTGCGGTGCGGGATCACCAGGCCGGTGTTGATGTACGCGCCGTCCCCCAGCACGGTCACGCCCTCGCAGACGGCGGCCAGGCCGGAGTCCCGCCAGGCCTTCGCGTCCGCGGTATTGCCCGCCCGGTACAGGCCGGGCCGCCGCGATGACCAGCTTGGTGTCGGCATCGATGACGACCTGCACGTTCGCCGAGAACCGGTAGTTGCGTGAGGAGGCACCGACCGTGCGGTCGCGGAGCGGGATCAGGGTGCCGTCCACGATCCACAAACGCTCGACGGCGTCGTCAGGGCGGGTGGCCGGCTCGATTGCGAGCAGCGGCCGCAGCCGCTGGATCACCCGGCACACCGTCGCCGGCGAGACACCGAACAGCGGTGCGAGCTGCCGCATGGTGAGGTTCGTGCGGTAGTACACAGCCACCAGCAGCACCCGGTCCGCCAGCGGCAGGCACCACGGCCGGCCGCCGCCAGGACCGTTCCCGCCCCGTTCCCGCACGACCTTCACCAACCGCTCGAACTGCCGCATCCGCAGACCCGTGAACGTCTCCACCCACAACGGCTCAGCCCTCAGCACCCCACCCATACAGGGAAAATGCCCGAACCGCAGCCTTCTGCAACACGCTTTACACGTCAGAGCTTTTCGGGTGGATCTTCGACAGTGACTGTCGAACAGGCGGCGGAGCAGGCGCTCCCGGGTGCAACTATGGGGCGCAATATGACATATGGGTAGAAAGCCAAGGGTATCGGGTCGATTCCGATGGCTATCTCGTTCCTGGTGTACTCGCGGCGGTAATCACTCATCGACCAAGTGGAAGAAAATCAGCAACGGCAGTCGCCGCTCGGCCCGACTTCAACAGTCAACTGTCCGCGTGGGGTCACTATGAGAAGCATGTGCTGGGAGTGAAGAGAAACAGGAAGGGGAAGGTGACTGGCCCGACCGCCTTGCCGCCCAACATGCCAGAATTTCGCGGTCAGGGTGGATTCGACGACTACAGGCATACCGCCCGGTCATTCATGTCGGGAGCCGGCCCGAGGGGGTCTGTGACGCTTCCGTCTGAATCAGGTGGATTCTATAGGATCGACCAGAGCACCGGATACTTCGGCTACATGAATAGTTCTGGCACCATTTCCACCTTCTTTCGCCCGCACATGGACCCGATGCAATACTTCAAGGAGCAGTTCAAATGACCTCTCCAAGTGGAGGAACGCTGAGCTCGGCTTTCGTTCGGGTGGCCTCCATGGCTGGATGGAGCTCACCACGCGACCCTTGGCGATCTTGTGGTGGATGGCGGATTTTCGTGGAGGAGTGCGTGGAGGGCTACGAGATGGATTACAGCGAGTACCTGCATGACATCTCCGTTAGGGACTTGCTTGACCTCGTGCTCGAAGATGAGGAAGCTCGATCGGCAGTAGAATTTGCAGACTTCACGGCAGCTGTTGTAGAGAGTGATTCCACTTTCCGCTCACTCATTGCGCGGGGGCCGCTGATCAGGCCCAATGATTCGCGATGGTGGAGGCGATCTCTACCGCCCTACGGCGGAAATGAGTTTGTTAATGATGTAGAAGAAAGGCTACATGTCTCTCTAACAAGGACAGTATGACCTTAGTGTGCCCGCCGCCTAGGTGGCGGGCACACTAATGCGTCGGTGTCCCGCCTGGCGCGTCGGACAAGCTGAAGCCCGTGGTCGCATTTCTGGTGGATTCTTGGTGGGATCTGACGGATAACCGGCGTTTGCCGTTCACCTCCGCGCGGGCGAACGGCTCAGTCAGCCGTAGCTACGCCGCGGCAGCTTCATCCAGCACCACTTCCCGGATGCGTCCACGTGGCCGCCGAACTCCGCCCGGACTGGACCCCGACGGCGACCAGCGCGAGGTCGCGGTGCTCGTTCGTCGCCTGGGCGCATGCCGGCTGGGCAGCGAGCCGAGAAACCAACCCTGCCCGACTCTTCAAGTACGCAGCGCGGAAGCCTTCGGGCCCCGCCAAAAGCCCAGAAGATTCTCGAAGGCGCCGTCACTCCCCCGCCCCGCGTCCGTGCGGGCCGGCATGGGAGTGACGGCGCCTTGTCCGGCGGCGCTCAGATGTCGCGGAAGATCTCGATCTGCGCCCCCACCGAGTTCAGCCGCTCCGCGAGGTCCTCGTACCCCCGGTTGATGACGTAGACGTTGCGCAGCACGGACGTCCCCTCCGCCGCCATCATCGCCAGCAGCACCACCACGGCCGGGCGCAGGGCCGGCGGGCACATCATCTCGGCGGCGCGCCAGCGGGTCGGGCCCTCGACGAGCACGCGGTGCGGGTCCAGGAGCTGGAGGCGGCCGCCGAGGCGGTTGAGGTCGGTCAGGTAGATGGCGCGGTTGTCGTAGACCCAGTCGTGGATGAGGGTCTGGCCCTGGGCCGTCGCCGCGATGGCCGCGAAGAAGGGCACGTTGTCGATGTTCAGGCCCGGGAACGGCATCGGGTGGATCTTGTCGATCGGCGCCTCCAGCTTGGAGGGACGCACGGTCAGGTCCACCAGCCGCGTACGGCCGTTGTCCGCGGTGTACTCGGCGCTGCGGTCGTGGTCGAGGCCCATTTCCTCCAGCACCGCGAGCTCGATCTCCAGGAACTCGATCGGCACCCGGCGGATGGTCAGCTCCGACTCCGTGACGACCGCGGCGGCCAGCAGGCTCATCGCCTCGACCGGGTCCTCGGAGGGCGAGTAGTCGACGTCCACGTCGATGGCCGGCACGCCGTGCACGGTGAGCGTCGTCGTGCCGATGCCCTCCACCCGTACGCCCAGGGCCTCCAGGAAGAAGCACAGGTCCTGGACCATGTAGTTGGAGGAGGCGTTGCGAATCACGGTGACGCCGTCGTGGCGGGCGGCCGCCAGCAGCGCGTTCTCGGTCACCGTGTCGCCGCGCTCGGTCAGCACGATCGGGCGGTCGGGCGCGACGTCCCGGTCGACCTGCGCGTGGTACAGCCCCTCGGTGGCGGTGATGTCCAGCCCGAAGCGGCGCAGCGCGATCATGTGCGGCTCGATGGTGCGGGTGCCGAGGTCGCACCCGCCCGCGTACGGGAGTTTGAACTGCCGCAGCCGGTGCAGCAGCGGGCCGAGGAACATGATGATGGACCGGGTGCGGCGCGCGGCGTCCGCGTCGATGGCCTCCATGTCCAGGTGGGCGGGCGGGACGATCTCCAGGTCCGTCCCGTCGTTGATCCAGCGGGTGCGCACGCCGATGGAGTTGAGCACCTCCAGGAGGCGGTAGACCTCCTCGATGCGGGCGACCCGCCGCAGCACCGTGCGGCCCTTGTTGAGCAGGGAGGCGCACAGGAGCGCCACGCAGGCGTTCTTGCTGGTCTTGACGTCCAGGGAGCCGGACAGCCGGCGGCCGCCGACCACCCGCAGATGCATGGGCCCGGAGTATCCGAGCGACACGATTTCGCTGTCGAGCGCCTCGCCGATGCGCGCGATCATCTCAAGACTGATGTTCTGGTTGCCGCGCTCGATGCGGTTGACGGCGCTCTGGCTTGTGGCCAGTGCCTCGGCCAGCTGCGTCTGCGTCCAGCCACGGTGTTGACGGGCGTCGCGGATGAGCTTGCCGATGCGTACGAGGTAATCGTCTGCCATGGCGGCAGGTTATCTCAGATATGAGATGGGGCTCCCGGTGGGGTAGGCCATCAGGGTGACAGAGTGTGCGCTGTGGGGTGGCGTGGTTCATAGAGGGGCAATTCGGCACCGCTCGGCAGTCGCAGCGAGGCGAGCAGCCCCCACCCCTGGTCGCTCACCGGCTGGGCCACCTCGGCCCCACGGTCCGTCAGCTCGCGCAGCGCGCCCTCAATGTCGTCGCATATCAGGTAGAACTCGTGGCGCTCCTCGTCCCCCGACGGGTGGACGGCGACCTCGGCGGGCGGCAACTTGAAGATGAGCCATCCGCGCCCCGCGTCGACGTGGTCGAACCCCAGCACGTCCCGCAGGAACGCCCGGTCCGCGTCGGCGTCCCGCGTGTAGAGGATGACGTGCGCGCCACTGAACATGCTCCGATGCTCACGGCGCGGCACGGGACCGCGCCACCGGAGCGCACCCGTATGGGGACGAAAGAGCACATACCGGACCTCGGTCGGCCCCGATCCACCCCGGCCGGCCCAGGCCGACCGACCCCGGCGGGCCGCAGTGCCGACCCCGACCGACCCCGACCGACCCCGACCGACGCCGGCCGGAACCGGTCGACCGGCCCCGGTCGGCCCGGCCGACCCCGGTCCACCGACCCCCGCGCAGCGGCCCGCCCGTCCGGCCGCAGCCGCGTGCGTCCCGCCGCCGTCCGCGCCGGAGCCTCAGCCCCGCGGCAGCGCGCGGTCGAGGAGGGGCAGCAGGCGGTCCCAGTGGCGCTGCAGTCCGGCGGGATCGAAGGCGTCGGTGTCGGACATGGTGAACCCGTGCTGGGTGCCGGGGTAGATCTCGGAGGTGTAGTCGGCCTTCCCGGCGTCCAGGGCCCGGTTGAGCTCGCCGAGGGCCTCGGGCGTCAGGTCGCTCTCGGCGTGGCCGAAGTGGACCCGGGCGGTGATCCTGGCCAGGGTCTCGGGCCCGTCGGCGCCCACGGGGCCGTGGAACGCGGCGAGGGCGGCCACCCGGCCGGGGTGGGCCACCGCGGTGCGCAGCGCCAGGAGGCCTCCGATGCAGTAGCCGGTCACCGCGACCGGTCCGGCGGCGACCTCCGGCCGGCTCGTGAGGAACCCGAGGTAGGCGTCGGCGTCGCGCCGTGCGCGTTCGGCGGTGTGCGCCTCGATCAAGGGCATCAGCCGGGCCATGAGCGCGGGCCGGGCCTCCGCGCCGATGTGCTCGGGAAGGTCGAACAGCGGTGCCGGGCCGTGCCGGTGGAAGACGTTGGGGACGAGTACGTAGTACCCGTGCCCGGCCAGTTCGCGGGCCATGTCCCGCAGCACCGGCCGGATGCCGAAGCCGTCCGCGTACATCAGCACCCCCGGGTGCCGCCCGCCGTGGTCGGGGAAGGCGGCGAAGGCGTCCGCCCGGCCGTCCGCGGTGGGAATGTGCAGTGTCCTGGTGGGCATGGGTTCTCCTGTCGTGGTTGATGGGTCGAGCCTGTGATCAACACGACGGAGGCGGAGCCCGTGCGGCAGCGCGGGATCCTCGGTCGGACAGCGGGCCCGCACCGGCCCGCACGGCGCTCAGGAGAGCACCGGGTCGCCGATCCGTGTGTGGCGTGATGCCGTCCCGGTCTGCATGGCCGGTCAGCCTAGCCCACCCCTGCGGAGCGGTCCCGTCGTTTTTCCGGTCCTCTGACCGGGGCCGTCGTACGACCGGAGGCGCACGGCGCGGCGCCGGCGTTCCGCGTCGGACGGCCGGACGACGGGGTCCGCCGAGCGAAGCCCCGAGGGGATGAGGGAGGTCACGGGGTGCCGGGACATGACCGGGCAGCGGTCATGTACTAGAGTTATCTCGACATCGAGATATCTGCCGAAAGACGCACCGCAGCCGCGCCAGCCGGTAAGGGTTACCTAACTAAGTCTTACCTTAGCGGATCGGCGAGGAGCCCACGCGGCAGGATGCGGTAAGAACGCGCACATTGATGAAGGAGACTGTCGTGTCGGCGAACAGCTTCGACGCCCGCAGCACGCTGCGCGTGGGCGACGAGTCGTACGAGATCTTCAGGCTGGACAAGGTCGAGGGCTCCGCGCGCCTCCCCTACAGCCTCAAGGTCCTCCTGGAGAACCTGCTCCGCACCGAGGACGGCGCGAACATCACCGCCGACCACATCCGGGCCCTCGGCGGCTGGGACTCGCAGGCTCAGCCGAGCCAGGAGATCCAGTTCACGCCCGCCCGCGTGATCATGCAGGACTTCACCGGTGTGCCGTGCGTCGTCGACCTCGCCACCATGCGCGAGGCCGTCAAGGAGCTCGGCGGCGACCCGGCGAAGATCAACCCGCTCGCCCCGGCCGAGCTGGTCATCGACCACTCCGTCATCGCGGACAAGTTCGGCACGGCGGAAGCCTTCGGCCAGAACGTCGAGCTGGAGTACGGCCGCAACAAGGAGCGCTACCAGTTCCTGCGCTGGGGCCAGACCGCCTTCGACGAGTTCAAGGTCGTCCCGCCCGGCACCGGCATCGTCCACCAGGTGAACATCGAGCACCTGGCTCGCACGGTCATGGTCCGGGGCGGCCAGGCGTACCCCGACACCCTCGTCGGCACCGACTCCCACACCACCATGGTCAACGGCCTCGGTGTGCTCGGCTGGGGCGTCGGCGGCATCGAGGCCGAGGCCGCCATGCTCGGCCAGCCGGTCTCCATGCTCATCCCGCGCGTCGTCGGCTTCAAGCTCACCGGCGAGCTGCCCACCGGCACCACCGCCACGGACCTGGTGCTCACCATCACCGAGATGCTGCGCAAGCACGGCGTCGTCGGCAAGTTCGTCGAGTTCTACGGTGAGGGCGTCGCCGCCACCTCCCTCGCGAACCGCGCCACCATCGGCAACATGTCGCCCGAGTTCGGCTCCACCGCCGCGATCTTCCCGATCGACGACGAGACCCTGAACTACCTCAAGCTCACGGGCCGCTCCGAGCAGCAGGTCGCGCTGGTCGAGGCGTACGCCAAGGAGCAGGGCCTCTGGCTGGACCCGGCCGCCGAGCCGGACTTCTCCGAGAAGCTGGAGCTCGACCTCTCCACGGTCGTCCCCTCCATCGCCGGCCCGAAGCGCCCGCAGGACCGCATCGTCCTCGCCAACGCCGCCCAGCAGTTCGCCCAGGACGTCCGCAACTACGTGGACGACGTCGACGAGGCGGGCAAGGAGTCCTTCCCGGCCTCCGACGCCCCGGCCAACACGCCGAACGGCGCCCCGTCGAAGCCGGTACCGGTGACCGCCCCCGACGGCTCGACGTACGAGATCGACCACGGCGCCGTCACCGTCGCCGCGATCACCTCCTGCACCAACACCTCGAACCCGTACGTCATGGTCGCCGCCGCGCTGGTGGCCAAGAAGGCGGTCGAGAAGGGCCTGACCCGCAAGCCGTGGGTCAAGACCACCCTCGCCCCGGGCTCCAAGGTCGTCACCGACTACTTCGACAAGGCGGGCCTCACCCCGTACCTCGACAAGGTCGGCTTCAACCTCGTCGGCTACGGCTGCACCACCTGCATCGGCAACTCCGGCCCGCTGCCGGAGGAGGTCTCCAAGGCCGTCAACGAGCACGACCTCGCCGTGACGTCGGTCCTCTCCGGCAACCGCAACTTCGAGGGCCGGATCAACCCCGACGTCAAGATGAACTACCTGGCCTCCCCGCCGCTGGTCGTCGCGTACGCCCTCGCGGGCTCCATGAAGGTGGACATCACCAAGGACGCCCTGGGCACCGACCAGGACGGCAACCCGGTCTACCTCAAGGACATCTGGCCCTCCGAGGCCGAGGTGAACGACGTCGTCGCGGGCGCCATCGGCGAGGACATGTTCGCCAAGTCCTACCAGGACGTCTTCGCGGGCGACGCCCAGTGGCAGGCGCTGCCGATCCCGACCGGCAACACCTTCGAGTGGGACCCGCAGTCCACCTACGTCCGCAAGCCCCCGTACTTCGAGGGCATGACGATGGAGACCACCCCGGTCGAGGACATCACGGGCGCCCGCGTCCTGGCGAAGCTGGGCGACTCGGTCACCACCGACCACATCTCCCCGGCCGGTGCCATCAAGGCCGACACCCCGGCCGGCCAGTACCTCACGGAGCACGGCGTCGAGCGCCGCGACTTCAACAGCTACGGCTCGCGCCGCGGCAACCACGAGGTCATGATCCGCGGTACGTTCGCCAACATCCGCCTGCGCAACCAGATCGCGCCGGGCACCGAGGGCGGCTACACGCGTGACTTCACGCAGGACGGCGGCCCGGTCTCCTTCATCTACGACGCCTCCCGCAACTACATCGAGCAGGGCATCCCGCTCGTCGTCCTCGCGGGCAAGGAGTACGGCTCCGGCTCGTCCCGCGACTGGGCCGCCAAGGGCACCGCGCTCCTCGGCGTCAAGGCCGTCATCGCCGAGTCGTACGAGCGCATCCACCGCTCGAACCTCATCGGCATGGGCGTCCTGCCGCTGCAGTTCCCCGAGGGCGCGTCCGCCCAGTCGCTCGGCCTGACCGGTGAGGAGACCTTCTCCATCGCCGGCGTCACCGAGCTCAACGAGGGCCGCACGCCGCGCACGGTCAAGGTCACCACCGACACGGGCGTCGAGTTCGACGCGGTCGTCCGCATCGACACCCCCGGTGAGGCCGACTACTACCGCAACGGCGGCATCATGCAGTACGTGCTGCGCAACCTGATCCGCAACTAAGGGTCGGCCGCACGGCACCAGGGCCGCACCCCGTCCGCCGACGGGGTGCGGCCCTTCCGCGTACGCCTCAGCGCAGCAGCTCCACCTCCGCCAGCGTCGCGGCGCCCGCGGGCACCAGCCGGTACCGCTCGTACGTCCCCGGCCGCGCCACCGTGAACACCCGCGTCTGCCGGTCCCACGCGAACGACTCGCCCGACCGCCGGTCGAGGTCCCGCCACACGGTGCCGTCCCGCGACCCCTGGAGCACCCACCCCGAAGGGGCGGCGCCCCGCGCCGCCGAGGTCAGTGTGTACTGCACGGCGCGGGTGCCGGCGGGCACGGGCAGGTCCACCGCCGCGGAGAGCGAGGCCGCCGTCGCCGACGTGTCGTCGGACAGCTCGCCGGCGCCCGCCAGCGCGTCCCGCCGCGGTGACGGCACCCGGTCGTCCCGCGTGATGGACACCGGCGCCGCGCCCTTGCCCGTGCCCCACGCCGACGGCCTCGGGCCCATCTCGAACTCGAGCACCCCGCCGCGCGCGATCAGCGCGTGCGGCAGCGCGGTCGACGTCCACCGCTTGCCGTTGACCCTCAGCCCCTGCACGTAGACGTTCCGGGCGCTGTTCTCCGGCGCCCGCACCACCAGCGTGCGGCCGTTGTCCATCCGCACCGTCGCCTCGGTGAACAGCGGCGAGCCGATCGCGTACTCCCCGCCGCCCACGACCAGCGGGTAGAAGCCGAGCGCCGAGAACAGCCACCAGGCGGACTGCTCGCCGTTGTCCTCGTCGCCGTGGTAGCCCTGCCCGATCTCGCTGCCCGTGTACAGCCGGGACAGCACCTCGCGCACCTTCTCCTGCGTCTTCCAGGGCTGCGCGGCCGCGTTGTACATGTACGTCACGTGGTGCGCGACCTGGTTGGAGTGCCCGTACATGCCCATCCGCACGTCCCGCGCCTCCGTCATCTCGTGGATGACGCTGCCGTAGGAGCCGGTGAACTCCGGTGACGCGGTCTCGGGCGTCGCGAAGTAGGTGTCCAGCTTCTTCGCCAGCCCCGCACGGCCGCCGTACAGATTGGCCAGACCCCGGCTGTCCTGGGGCGCGGTGAAGGCGTAACCCCAGCCGTTCGTCTCGGTGTAGTCGTAGCCCCAGACGCGCGGGTCGTACGAGGCCGACGGGACCCGCCACGCGCCCCGGAGGTTCCGCCCCTGGAAGAAGCCCGCCTCCTTGTCGAAGAGCGTGACGTACTGGCGTGCCCGGTCGAGGAAGTAGGCGGACTCCTCCTTGTAGCGCGCCTTGCCGGTCTTCTCGAAGAGCGCGTCCGCCATCTTCGACAGGCCGTAGTCGTTGAGGTAGCCCTCCAGCGACCAGGACAGGCCCTCGTGGGTCTCGGTCGACGCGTACCCGAGGAAGGGCGAGGTCTCCATGCCCTTGCGGCCCACGCCCCGGCTCGGCGGCACCACCGTCGCGTTCTTCAGCGCCGCCTCGTACGCCGCCTCCGCGTCGAAGTCCACGCCCTTGACGTACGCGTCGGCGAACGCCACGTCCGACGACGTGCCCGTCATCAGGTCGGCGTAGCCGGGGGAGGACCACCGGGAGATCCAGCCCCCGTCCTTGTACTGCTGGACGAAGCCGTCCACCAGGCCGCCCGCCCGTCGCGGGGTGAGGAAGGAGTACGCGGGCCAGGTCGTGCGGTAGGTGTCCCAGAAGCCGTTGTTGACGTACACCCGGCCGTCGACGACCTTCGCGCCGGTGTGCACCGGCGTGTCGGGACCGGTCGGCGGGGAGAACGGGCTCGCGTACCGGTCCTTGCCGTCGACGCGCTCGAAGCCGGAGTTCGGGTACAGGTACAGCCGGTAGAGGTTGGAGTACAGCGTCACGAGCTGGTCGCGCGTCGCGCCCTCCACCCGGACGCGGCCGAGGATCCGGTCCCACGCGGCCTGCGCCCGTGCGCGCACCCGCTCGAAGCCCGTGCCCGGTGGGATCTCGGCGGCCAGGTTCCGCCGCGCCTGCTCGACGCTGATCAGGGACGTCGCCATGCGCAGCGTCACCGTGCGGTCGGCGCCCGCGTCGAAGCGCAGATGGCCCTTGACACCGGCCGACGCGGAGCCGGTGACGGGCGCGTCGAAGACGCCGTACACGAACATCCGCGTCGCGCCCGTGGACAGACCGCTCCTGACGTCGGAGAAGCCGGTGAAGGAGCCGGTCGCAGGGTCGAGGGTCAGCCCGCCCTCGTCGGTGACGTTGTCGAAGACGACCGACGCGTCGGCGCCCGGGTAGGTGAACCGCATCATCGCCGCGTGGTCCGTCGGGGCGATCTCGGCCTTCAGCCCGTTCTCGAAGGTGACTGCGTAGTGGTGCGGTCTCGCCGTCTCCTTCTCGTGGCGGAAGGGCAGCGCCCGCTCGCTCCGCCCGGTGGGCGGGGTGCCGGCCGCGGCGGAGGGCATCAGCTGGAAGGTCTGCCGGTCGCCCATCCACGGGCTGGGCTCGTGGCTGGCGCTGAACGCCTGGAGGACGGGCAGGTTGTCGGCGTTGTTGCCGCGCGCGTACTCGTACAGCCAGCTCTTGGAGCCTGCGTGGGTCACCGGCGTCCAGAAGTTGAAGCCATGGGGTACGGCGGTCGCCGGGAAGGTGTTGCCGCGCGAGAAGGAGGAGCTGGAGTTGGTGCCGCGCACGGTGGAGGCGTAGTCGGAGACGTGGGCGGCCGGCCGCTCGGGGGTCTTCGGCTCCAGCGTGATGTCGTCGATCCAGCCCTGGAACTTCCCCGGGCCCCGGGGCGCGTCGTACGCCACCAGGATCCGGTCGACGGTCCTCCCGGCGGCCACGGTGCCGATCGAGGAGGACACGTGGTTCCACTGGTTGACGTAGAGCCGCTTGGCGGCGCCCTGGCCCTGCGGGGACAGGGCCCCGCCATGGCGGTCGACCGCGCCCAGCTCGCTGAGGCGGGTGCCGTCGGTGAAGGCCAGGTCCACGGCGACGTGCGTCGCCGGGTAGTTCAGGTCGGTCTCCGCCATCGAGGGGAAGACGCGGTACGACAGCTCGGTGTCGCGCCCGACGCGCACGTCGACGTCGAAGACCTTGTTGTACGAGTAGGCCCGCCCGGCCGCCCGGTGGGTCCCGGCGTAGCGCAGCGCCCGCTTGCCGGTGAACCCGGCGGCGGCCTTGGCGGTGGGGGAGCCGACCGGGCCCCGGTCGGCATGACTGCGCATGTCGGGCGGCACGGGCGTGGAGGTGTCGCCGTCGGAGAACTGCACGTCGGCGAGCTGGGTGATGTCGGCGGCGCCGTTGTTCCGGGTGATCTCCAGCCGGTAGTGCCGGTAGGAGGCGGCCCGCTCCAGGTCGTACGTCCTGGTCTCGAAGCGCCGCGTGAACGACTGGCCGGCGCGGGTGTCCAGGACGGTCCACCGGGTGCCGTCGGCCGAGCCCTTGAGCGTCCAGTCCGCCGGGTCGCGGGGCGCGTGGTCGTTGGCGGAGGTCAGCGCGTACGTGGCGACCGCCACCGGCTCCTCCAGGTCGAACTCGACCCAGGCGGTGGGGGAGAACGTGAGCCACTTGGTGCCGGGCTGGAGGTCGACCAGGTTCTCCTTGGTCTCCCCGGCGGCGGAATTCTCCCCGCTCGCCCGCAGCTCGGTCACCTTCTCGGTGACGTTGCCCGGTATTCCGGCGGCGAAGCCGCCGTCGACGCCGGACGCCCGACGCTCTCCCGCGGCGTCCAGGTCGACGGTGTTGCGCCAGGTGGGCGGCGCCTCGCCGGCCTCGAAGGAGGAGCTGAACCGCCGCTCCACCGGTTCGGGTTGGCGGGCGAGGGCCAGTGCGGCCGACGGGGCGGCGGTCAGCGCGGCCGTCACGGTCAGGGAAGCGGCCGCCACAAGGGCGGCCGTACGGAGGTGTCTGTGCCGTTTTCTCGATCGGAGGTGCATGCCGCGTCCTGCCTCCTGCCTCGCGCCGAAGCGTGGTGGACAACGTTGTCAGGTGAGCTGCGCAGGCACCAGTAGGAAGTAAGTGGCGAGTGGTGTCAAGGGTGTTGGCCGCGGCGGAAGGCGGAATTCAGTCGTTCTGCCGCACCTGACGGCGCGTAAATGCGGATCAGGACCTCCGGCCTTTCCGTGAGGTCTCAACTCGGGAAAGAAGGCCGGCCAAAGTTGCTTTCGATCTTGCCCGGTTGACGAAAAGTGGACTATACCTGTCGGCGACCCAAGCATCTGCGACACGACCCAAGCTGCACCTGACCGCGGTGGCGGGGCCCTTCGCCTGCGGGCGAGCAGTACGGGCGACCGGTCCACCGCATGAGTCCTGGAGAAGGCGAGGACTTGAGCATGGGATCCACCTCCGCCCGCAACGGCAACGACGGCATCGGCCGCCGTGATCTGATCAAGCGGTCCGCCGCACTCGGCCTGGTCACCGTACCGACGGCCGGCTTCCTCTCCGCCTGCGCCACCGGCGGCGGCACCAGCGAGAAGGAGACGAAGGCCCCCGGCGGCGAGAAGACCGCGAAGAACCCGCTCGGCGTGGCCAAGGGCGCCCCCCTGGAGGCGTTCATCTTCAAGGGCGGCCTGGGCGACCAGTACGCGAAGGACGCGGAGGCCGACTACAAGGCCACCTACGGAGCCGAGGTCAAGCACACCGGCACCCAGCAGGTCGGTCCCAAGCTGACGCCCCGCTTCGCCGGCGGCAACCCGCCGGACGTCATCGACAACTCCGGCGCCGACCACCTCGACATGAACAAGCTGTCCACCCAGGGCCAGCTCCAGGAGCTCTCCGCGCTGCTCGACGCGCCCTCCCTCGATGACCCGGCCAGGAAGGTCCGGGACACCATCCACCCCAGCACCATCGAGAAGGGCAGGCACGGCGACGCGTTCGACGTGCTCTACTACGCCTTCACCATCTACGGGACCTGGTACTCCCAAAAGCTGCTGGACGACAAGGGCTGGACGTACCCCAGGACGCTCTCCGAGATGGTCACCCTCTGCGGCGAGATCAAGAAGGCCGGCATCGCCCCCTGGACGTACGCCGGAAAGTATCCCTACTACGTCCACTTCAACCTCTTCGCCCAGATCGCCAAGATCGGCGGCATGGAGAAGTGGATCGCGATCGACAACCTGGAGCCGGGCGCCTGGACGTCGAACGACGCGGTCAAGGAGGTCGTCGAGCACTACGAGGAGCTCGCGGCCAAGAAGTACTTCCTCCCGGGCAGCCAGGGCCTGACCCACATCCAGTCCCAGACCGCCTGGAACAAGGGCAAGGCCGTCTTCATCCCCAACGGCTCCTGGGTGGAGAACGAGGCCGCCCCCACCACGCCGAAGGACTTCGGCATGGCCGTCGGCGCCCTCTTCGAGGGCACCGGCGACAAGATGCCGCACGGCACCCTGCGCGGCGAGCCGAGCGAGCCGTACATCGTCGCCGCGAAGGGCCGCAACCCGGCCGGAGGCATGGAGCTGCTGCGCATCATGCTCTCCCGGAAGCACGCCCAGAACTTCGCCACCAAGGTCAAGTCGCTCACTTGTGTCATGGACGCCACCGCGGGCATGACCCTCTCGCCGGGCCTCGCCTCCGCCAGCAAGGTGTTCAAGGAGGCGGGCGAGAACCTGATCAGCCTTCAGCTCCAGGAGTGGTACCCGGCCCTCACCGACGAGAAGATCGGCGGTCTGACCGGCCAGCTGCTCACGGGCGAGCTCAAAGCTGCCGAATGGATCAAGAAGACCCAGGCGGAATGCGACAAGGTGGCCAAGGACAGCTCCGTCACCAAGTTCAAGCGGTCCGCCTGACCGGCTCGGTCCGCAGCCGATCCGACGTCGTCGCACGCCGTCACGCCAGAACGAGGGAAGGGCCGGGGAGCACCGTGCAACACGGCAAATACCGATTCATCGTGGGCTTCCTGGCCCTGCCTCTGCTGATCTACGGCCTTTTCGTCCTGTCGCCCTTCGTGCAGGCCTTCCAGATCTCCATGACCGACTGGTCCGGGCTCGTCGGCAGTGCGCGATTCGTCGGTGTGGACAATTTCGCCAAGCTCTGGGAAAGCGACGATTTCTGGAACGCCCTGCGCCACAACATCTACATGCTCGCGCTGGTGCCGGTGGTCACGCTGGGCCTCGGCCTCTTCTTCGCGTTCATGCTCAACGTGGGCGGCCCGCGCCGGAAGAACGCGGTCGTCACCGGGGTGACCGGCTCCGCCTTCTACAAGTTCGTCTTCTTCTTCCCGCAGGTCATCTCCATCACGATCATCGCCGTCATCTGGTTCAACATCTACAACCCCGATCCGGACGACGGCATGCTGAACTCCCTGCTGGGCGCCATCGGCCTGGACTCCTTGCAGAACGCGTGGCTGGGGGAGAAGAGCCTCGCCCTGTGGTGCATCAGCGCGGTGATGGTCTGGGGCCACGTCGGCTTCTACGTGGTGCTGTTCTCCGCGGCGATGGCCTCCATCCCGCGGGACATCTACGAAGCGGCCCTGCTCGACGGAGCCGGCCGCTTCCACACCTTCTTCCGGATCACGCTCCCGCTGCTGTGGGACACCGTCCAGACCGGGTGGGTGTACATGGGCATCATCGCCCTGGACGCCTTCGCCCTGGTCCAGATCATGTCGGTGAACATGGGCGGCCCGGACGGCGCCACGGACGTCATGCCGCTGAGGCTGTACCTGACGGCCTTCCGCGACAGCCAGTTCGGTTACGCCTCCGCCATGGGTGTCGCGATGCTCGTGGTCACGATGGCGTTCGCAGTGCTCACGATGCGCTTCGCGCGCCGTGAGCGGATCGAGTACTAGGGGGTACGGCGGATGACGACCGAAGAGATCGACAAGACCCCCGTCGTGGCGAAGCGGGACGACGGCGGGCCCGCCGCGCCCGGCCCCCTCGCCCGCACGCCCCGGCCTGCGGGCGGCCGCGGCGCCGCGGGCGGTGTGCTCAACGTCTTCTCCCACGGCATCCTCGCGGTGTGGGCGCTGATGGTCGGCGTGCCGCTGCTGTGGGTGCTGTGGAGCGCCTTCAAGGACAGCAACGGCATCCTGTCCGATCCCTGGGGCCTGCCGGCCACCCTGCACTGGGAGAACTGGTCCAACGCGTGGAACGACGCGAACATGGGCCAGTACTTCGTGAACACCGCGATCGTGGTGGGCGGTTCGGTCATCGGCACGATGGTGCTCGGCTCGATGGCCGCGTACGTCCTGGCCCGCTTCACCTTCCCCGGCAACCGGTTCGTCTACTACCTGTTCGTGGCGGGCATGTCCTTCCCCGTCTTCATGCTGGTGATCCCCCTGTTCTTCGTGCTGCGGGACTTCCCGGGCAGCTCGCTGCTGGCGACGTACCACGGGCTGATCCTGGTGTACATCGCCTATTCGCTGCCGTTCACCGTCTTCTTCATGACGGCGTTCTTCCGTACGCTGCCGACCTCGGTGGCGGAGGCGGCCATGATCGACGGAGCCTCGCACACCCGGACGTTCTTCCAGGTCATGCTGCCGATGGCCAAACCCGGTCTCATCAGCATCGGCATCTTCAACTTCCTCGGGCAGTGGAACCAGTACCTGCTGCCGATGGTGCTGAACCAGCAGGAGGACAAGTACGTCCTCACCCAGGGCCTGGCGATGATCGCCCTGCAGCAGGGGTACGAGAACGACTGGGGTGCCCTGATGGCCGGCATGATGATCGCGATGCTGCCGGTGCTCGTCGTCTACGCGGTCTTCCAGCGGCAGGTGCAGGCTGGCCTCACGGCCGGTGCGCTGAAGTAACGGAACGGGCACGCGGCGACGATCCGCTCACGAAACGAAACCGCCCGGCGGCAGGGTCACCCCCGCCGCCGGGCGGTTTCGCGGTTAAAAAGGGCTTATGCCCGCTTTCTCCGCATCTTGGTCGCTCATCAGAGGCCCGCAACGCTCAAGGTCTTGACGGGGAGCAACCCAAAAGGCTCAGCTTAGAGTTCACATGTTGGAGAAAACGGCAGGAGTGAGAGAGTCGATGGAGACTCCGGGGTCGCAGACATCTCTGCATCGGGCCAACCTCGAGCGGGTCGTACGTGCCGTGCGCATGGCCGGCTCCCTCACCCAGGCGGAGATCGCCAGGACCACCGGCCTCTCCGCGGCCACGGTCTCCAACATCGTCCGGGAGCTGAAGGACGGCGGCACCGTCGAGGTGACCCCCACCTCCGCGGGCGGCCGCCGGGCCCGGAGCGTCTCGCTCAGCGGGGACGCCGGCATCGTCATCGGCGTGGACTTCGGCCACACCCACCTGCGCGTGGCCGTCGGCAACCTGGCCCACCAGGTGCTCGCCGAGGAGTCCGAGCCGCTGGACGTGGACGCCTCCTCCGCCGAGGGCTTCGACCGGGCGGAACACCTGGTCAAACGGCTGATCGAGACGACCGGCATCGGCCGCGACAAGGTGGTCGGCGTCGGCCTGGGCGTGCCCGGCCCCATCGACGTCTCCTCCGGCACCCTGGGCTCCACGTCGATCCTGCCGGGCTGGACCGGCATCAACCCCAGCGAGGAGCTCTCCCGCCGCCTGGGCGTCCCGGTGTACGTCGACAACGACGCCAACCTCGGCGCCCTCGGCGAGCTCGTCTGGGGCGGCGGCCGCGGGGTCAAGGACCTCGCGTACATCAAGGTCGCGAGCGGTGTGGGCGCAGGGCTGGTGATCGACGGGCAGATCTACCGGGGCCCCGGCGGCACCGCCGGCGAGATCGGCCACATCACGCTGGACGAGTCCGGCCCCGTGTGCCGCTGCGGCAACCGCGGCTGCCTGGAGACCTTCACCGCCGCGCGGTACGTCCTGCCCCTGCTCCAGCCCGGGCACGGGCCCGACCTCACCATGGAGCGGGTCGTGCAGCTCGCCCGGGAGGGCGACCCCGGCTGCCGCCGGGTGATCGCGGACGTCGGCCGCCACATCGGCAGCGGTGTCGCCAACCTGTGCAACCTCCTCAACCCCAGCCGGGTCGTGCTGGGCGGCGACCTCGCGGAGGCCGGTGAGCTGGTGCTGGCCCCGATCCGCGAGTCGGTGTCGCGGTACGCGATCCCCAGCGCCGCCCGGCAGCTCTCGGTGGCTCCGGGGGCCCTCGGCGGGCGGGCCGAAGTGCTCGGAGCGCTCGCCCTGGTATTGAGTGAGATGGGCGATTCGACCCTGCTGGAGAGCGCCGTCCCCGCCTCCACGCCTGCGTTCACTTAGATAACGGATGGCACCGTTGTCATCTCGTTGTCAATTTACTCCTTGACGACGGCGAGTCGGCCGAGTTGACTCACAGCCACCTCGGCCGCAACGTCGCGGCCTCGTCAGGGAGGCAACCCACATGAACGCAATGACGCGACGCTTCGTCATAGGCACCGCCGCGGTCTCCATGGCCGCGACCCTCGCTGCGTGCGGCAAGGCGGGCGACGGTGAGAACGCCGGCGGGAGTGGTGGCGACAGCAAGACCATCGGTCTGCTGCTGCCGGAGAACAAGACGACCCGTTACGAGACGTTCGACCGCCCGATCATCGAGGCGAAGATCAAGCAGCTCTGCTCGGACTGCGAGGTCAAGTACAACAACGCCGCGCAGGACACCGAGACCCAGAAGAAGCAGTTCGACGCCCTCGTCACGCAGGGCGTCAAGGTGATCATCCTCGACGCGGTCGACTACAAGGCCACCAAGTCCTGGGTCCAGCAGGCCGAGAAGAAGGGCGTCAAGGTCGTCGCGTACGACCGCCTCGCCGAGGGTCCGATCTCCGCGTACGTGTCGTACGACAACGAGAAGATCGGCCGCCTGCAGGGCGAGGGCCTGGTCAAGGCGCTCGGCGCCAAGGCCAAGGACGCCAACGTCGTCATGATCAACGGCTCGCCGACCGACCCCAACGCCCCGCTGTTCAAGAAGGGCGCGCACAGCGTCCTCGACAAGCAGGTCAAGAAGGTCGTCTACGAGCAGGACATCCCGGACTGGTCGCCCGACGAGGCCAACAAGAAGATGGGCGCCGCCATCGACTCCCTGGGCAAGGACGGCTTCCAGGGCGTCTACTCCGCCAACGACGGCATGGCCGGCGGCATCATCACCGCCCTCAGCAAGCAGGGCATCAAGGTCCCGGTCGGCGGCCAGGACGCCGAGCTCGCCGGTCTGCAGCGCATCCTGAAGGGCGACCAGGCCTTCACGATCTACAAGCAGATCAAGCCGGAGGCCGAGACCACCGCGGAGATCGCCGTCCGCCTCCTCAAGGGCGACAAGATCGACGACCTGGTCTCCACGAAGGTCACCAGCCTCACCGGTGAGTTCAAGGACATCCCGGCCAAGCTCTACGACGCCGAGATCGTGACCAAGGACAACATCGGCTCCACGATCATCGCCGACAAGGTCTACAGCCCCGCGGACATCTGCACCGCCGAGTACAAGGCGGCCTGCGAGGCGGCCGGCATCAAGTAGCCGCCGGCATCGCGCACCCCCCCCACAGGTGAGGGCCCGCACCGCGGCCCCCCTGCACCGGTCCGGCGCCCGCCCCCTCCACGCCCCGCAAGCAACGGGGGCGGGGCGCCGGACTCCCCCGGACCCGGGGCTCCTCGGCGGCCGTGCGCCCCGAGTGCCCCGGCCGGGCCCCGCGGCCCGGCCGACGGCCCGGCCCTCGCACCCCTTTGCTCAACGCACCACCATCCCCGCCGGACAGGCGGCGAAGGAGATGATTCACGTGTCCGCTACGCCCGTGCTGGCGTTGCGCGGAGTCTCCAAGCGGTTCGGCGCCGTCCAGGCGCTCACCGACGTAGACCTGGAGATCCACGCCGGTGAGGTGGTCGCCCTGGTCGGCGACAACGGCGCCGGCAAGTCGACGCTCGTCAAGACGATCTCGGGGGTCCACCCCATCGACGAAGGCGCCATCGTGTGGGAGGGCCGGCCCGTCCGCGTCACCCGGCCGAACGACGCCCAGGACCTGGGCGTCGCGACCGTCTACCAGGACCTCGCCCTCTGCGACAACCTCGACGTCGTCGCCAACCTCTTCCTCGGCAACGAGCTGCGCCACGGCTCCGTCCTGGACGAGATCGCCATGGAGAAGCGCGCCAAGGAACTGCTGGACACCCTGTCCATCCGCATCCCCAGCGTCCGCATCCCCGTCGCCGCCCTCTCCGGCGGCCAGCGGCAGGTCGTGGCCATCGCCCGCGCCCTGATCGGCGACCCCAAGATCGTCATCCTGGACGAGCCGACCGCCGCCCTCGGCGTCGAGCAGACCGCCCAGGTCCTCGATCTGGTCGAGCGGCTGCGCGAGCGTGGCCACGGCGTCATCCTCATCAGCCACAACATGGCCGATGTGCGCGCCGTCGCCGACCGCGTCGCCGTCCTGCGGCTGGGCCGCAACAACGGTGTCTTCAACGTCAAGGACACCACGCACGAAGAGATCATCGCCGCGATCACCGGCGCCACGGACAACGCCGTGACCCGCCGGCAGGCGCGTACGGCCACGAAGGAGGACGCGAAGTGAGCGACCTCACCAAGACCCCGCAACCCCCGGCCGAGGGCTCCGCCGTCCCGATCCCGGCCGTCGACCCGCGCCTGCTCGTCCGCGAGGAGGGCCTGAAGGGCTACTGGACCGAGTTCACCCGCAAGGTCCGCGGCGGTGAGCTGGGCTCCCTCCCGGTCTTCATCGGCCTGATCGTCATCGCGATCGTCTTCCAGGCGCAGAACAGCAACTTCCTGTCCGCGAGCTCCGTCGCCAACATCGCCGTCTACACCTCCGGCCTCGGCATCATGGCGGTCGGCATCGTCTTCGTCCTGATCCTCGGCGAGATCGACCTCTCGGTCGGCTCCGTCGCGGGCGTCGGCGCCGCGGTGTGGGCCGTGCTCAACGTCAGCAACGGCATGAACGACTGGCTCTCCGTCGCCATCGCCGTCCTGTGCGGCCTCGGACTGGGCCTGCTCCACGGCTTCTTCTTCGCCAAGATCGGCGTGCCGGCCTTCGTCGTCACCCTCGCCGGCTTCCTCGGCTGGAGCGGCCTGCAGATCTGGCTGATGGGCAAGGAAGGCTCCATCAACGCGCCGACCGGCTCCGTCGTCGAGCACCTCACCGGCTACTACTTCGAGGACAAGGCCGCCGCCTACGGCCTCGCCCTGGTGGCCGTCCTCGCGTACGCCGCCTCGCTGCTGCTGGACAGCAAGCGCCGCAAGGCCGCCCGCCTGCCCGCACGCCCCGCCAGCGAGGTCGTCCTGCGCACGGCCGTCGTCGCGGTGCTCTGCTTCGTCGTCGCGTACGTCCTGAACGAGCCCGCCGGCGCCCGCGGCCTGCCGCTCGCCCTGGTGCTCTTCCTGATCGTCCTGGTCGTCGCCGACTTCGTCGCCCGCCGCACCACCTTCGGCCGCCAGGTCTTCGCGGTCGGCGGCAACGCGGAGGCGGCGCGCCGCGCCGGCATCAACGTCGACCGCGTCCGCATCACCGTCTTCGGCCTCTCCGGCCTGCTCGCCGCCTTCGGCGGGCTCTTCGTGGCCAGCCTCTCCGGCGGCG
The DNA here is from genome assembly GCF_044455245.1 of Streptomyces sp. NPDC051310. Taxonomy (NCBI): domain Bacteria; kingdom Bacillati; phylum Actinomycetota; class Actinomycetes; order Kitasatosporales; family Streptomycetaceae; genus Streptomyces; species Streptomyces sp. NPDC051310. The sequence goes on along the minus strand of NZ_JBITEO010000002.1, from coordinate 455,371 downwards.
CCACCAAGAGCCTCGGCGGCGGCAACACGCTGATGCTCGTCATCGCGGCGGCCGTCATCGGCGGCACCAGCCTCTTCGGCGGCCGCGGCAAGGTCTGGTCCGCGCTGCTCGGCATGATCGTCATCCAGTCGATCCAGCAGGGCCTGAACATGCTCGGCATGGCGTCCGAGATCCAGTACATGATCACCGGCGCGGTCCTCCTGGCCGCCGTCGTGATCGACTCGGTCTCCCGCCGTACGCAGAAGACCGCAGGCCGCGCGTAGGTCGCACACGTCACACCCGCAGTGCCCGGCACCGCTCAACCGGTGCCGGGCGCTGCTGCGTCTGCGCCATTGGCGTGACGTACACCCTGACGAAGACCCCACCGCCCGATGATGACGATCAGGGGCGGAACATTAGACTCGACCAAATCGGCAGCTCGACCAGCTCAACACGCAAGGAGGCACGGGTGGCTCTGCTGACCCGTATCACGGGCCCGCGCGATCTCGACCGGCTCGCCCCGGAGCAGCTGGACCAGCTGGCCGCGGAGATCCGGTCCTTCCTCGTGGACGCCGTGTCCAAGACCGGCGGCCACCTCGGTCCCAACCTGGGCGTGGTCGAGCTGACCATCGCCCTGCACCGGGTCTTCGAGTCCCCCAAGGACAAGATCCTCTGGGACACCGGCCACCAGTCCTACGTCCACAAGCTGCTCACCGGCCGGCAGGACTTCTCCAGGCTGAAGATGAAGGGCGGCCTGTCCGGCTACCCGGCGCGCGCCGAGTCCGAGCACGACGTCATCGAGAACAGCCACGCCTCCACCGTCCTCGGCTGGGCCGACGGCCTCGCCAAGGCCAACGAGGTCCTGGGCCGGGACGACCACGTCGTCGCGGTCATCGGCGACGGCGCGCTCACCGGCGGCATGGCCTGGGAGGCCCTCAACAACATCGCCGAGGCCAAGGACCGCCCGCTCGTCATCGTCGTCAACGACAACGAGCGCTCCTACGCCCCGACGATCGGCGGCCTCGCCAACCACCTCGCCACGCTGCGCACCACCGACGGCTACGAGCGCTTCCTCGCCCGTACGAAGGAGATCCTCGACCGCACCCCGGTCGTCGGGAAGCCGCTGTACGAGACGCTGCACGGTGCCAAGAAGGGCCTGAAGGACTTCATCGCCCCGCAGGGCATGTTCGAGGACCTCGGGCTGAAGTACGTCGGCCCGATCGACGGCCACGACATCGAGGCCCTGGAGTCCGCGCTGTCCCGCGCCAAGCGGTTCGGCGGCCCGGTCATCGTGCACTGCCTCACCGAGAAGGGCCGCGGCTACCAGCCGGCCCTCCAGGACGAGGCCGACCGCTTCCACGCCGTCGGCAAGATCCACCCGGACACCGGCCTGCCGATCTCCACCTCCGGCGCCGACTGGACGTCGGTGTTCGCCGACGAGATGGTCGAGCTCGGCCGCGAGCGCGAGGACATCGTCGCCATCACGGCGGCGATGCTGCAGCCGGTCGGCCTGGACAGGTTCGCCAAGGCCTTCCCCGACCGGGTGTACGACGTCGGCATCGCCGAGCAGCACGCCGCGGTCTCCGCCGCCGGGCTCGCCACCGGCGGCCTCCACCCGGTCGTCGCCGTCTACGCCACCTTCCTCAACCGCGCCTTCGACCAGGTCCTCATGGACGTCGCCCTGCACAAGTGCGGCGTGACCTTCGTCCTGGACCGCGCCGGGATCACCGGCACCGACGGCGCCTCCCACAACGGCATGTGGGACATGTCGATCCTCCAGGTCGTGCCCGGCCTGCGGATCGCCGCCCCGCGCGACGCCGACCAGGTCCGCGCCCAGCTGCGCGAGGCCGTCGAGGTCGACGACGCACCGACCGTCGTGCGCTACTCCAAGGGCGCGGTCGGCCCGGCCGTCCAGGCCGTGGGCCGCGTCGGCGGCATGGACGTCCTGCGCAAGGCGGGCACCGACACGCCCGATGTGCTGCTGGTCTCGGTCGGTGCCCTCGCGCCCATGTGCCTGGAGATCGCCGGCCTGCTCGACCAGCAGGGCATCTCCACCACCGTCGTCGACCCGCGGTGGGTCAAGCCGGTCGACGAGGCGCTGGCGCCGCTCGCCGAGCAGCACCGCGTCGTCGTCACCGTCGAGGACAACGGCCGGGTCGGCGGTGTCGGCTCCGCGGTCGCCCAGGCCCTGCGCGACGCGGGCGTCGACGTACCGCTGCGCGACTTCGGCATCCCGCCGCGGTTCCTGGACCACGCCTCGCGCGCGGAGGTCATGGCCGAGATCGGTCTGACCGCTCCCGACATCGCCCGTCAGGTCACCGGTCTGGTCGCCACGCTGGACGGCCGCTACGACGCGGAGATCGAGCCCGCCCGCGACTGACGGCGCGGCGCCGCCGCGGCGCACCGCATAGGGCCGGTCGGAGTACCCCAGGGGTTTCCGGCCGGTCCTTTCGTGTGAATAGCAGCCTGCGGGCGGGCGCCACCCCACACCTCTCTCGATCATGGCCGTAGAGGCCGATGGGTACGGAGGTACGCCGGTGAGCACTGGCCAGCAGTCACGCGATGCCGGATTGTTCCGGGCGAAGAGCGTCGAGCAGTCGATCCAGGACACCGAGGAGCCGGAGCACGCTCTCAAGAAGTCACTCTCCGCCTGGGACCTGACGGTCTTCGGCGTCGGTGTCATCATCGGCACCGGCATCTTCGTCCTCACCGGCAAGGTGGCGAAGGAGAACGCGGGCCCCGCGACCGCGCTGGCGTTCGTCGCCGCGGGCATCGTCTGCGCGCTGGCCGCCCTGTGCTACGCGGAGTTCGCCTCCACCGTCCCCGTGGCCGGCTCGGCGTACACCTTCGCGTACGCCTCCCTCGGCGAGCTGCCGGCCTGGATCATCGGCTGGGACCTGGTCCTGGAGTTCGCCCTCGGCACGGCCGTCGTGGCCGTCGGCTGGTCCGGCTACGTCCGCTCACTGATGGACAACGTCGGCTGGCACCTGCCGGCCTGGCTCCAGGGGCCGGACGTGGCAGGGGGCACCTTCGACCTGCTGGCCTTCCTCCTGGTCCTGGTGCTCACCGCGGTCCTCGTCGTCGGCATGAAGCTGTCGGCCCGCATCACCGCGCTCGTCGTGGCGATCAAGGTGACGGTGGTCATGATCGTGATCATCGCGGGCCTGTTCTTCGTCGTGGGCGACAACTACTCGCCGTTCATCCCCAAGAAGGTGACCCCCGAGACCGTGTCCGGCTGGGACGCCGCACTGGTCTCGACGATCTTCGGGTACGAGCCCACCAACTTCGGCGTCATGGGCATCTTCACCGCCGCGTCCGTCGTCTTCTTCGCCTTCATCGGCTTCGACGTCGTCGCCACCGCCGCCGAGGAGACCAAACTGCCGCAGCGCGACATGCCGCGCGGCATCCTCGGCTCACTGCTCATCTGCACCGTGCTGTACGTGGCGGTCGCGCTGGTCGTCACCGGTATGCAGCACTACACGCGGCTGTCGACCAGCGCCCCGCTCGCCGACGCGTTCAAGTCCGTCGGGCACCCCTTCTACGCCGGTGTCATCAGCTTCGGCGCGGCGGTCGGCCTCACGACCGTGTGCCTCATCCTGCTCCTCGGCCAGACCCGGGTGTTCTTCGCGATGAGCCGCGACGGGCTGCTGCCGCGGTTCTTCTCCGTCACGCACCCGAAGTTCCGCACCCCGTACCGCCCGACCATCCTGCTCGGCGTGCTCATCGCCTTCGTCTCCGGCTTCACCAGCATCGACGAGCTGGCGACCCTGGTGAACATCGGCACTCTCTTCGCCTTCGTGGTCGTCGCGATCGGCGTGATCATTCTGCGGCGCACCCGCCCCGACCTGCACCGCGCCTTCCGCACCCCCTGGGTGCCGGTCGTCCCGATCCTGTCGGTGGCCGCCTCGGTGTGGCTGATGCTCAACCTGCCGGGTGAGACGTGGTTCCGCTTCGCCGTCTGGATGCTGGCCGGCATCGTCGTGTACTTCCTCTACGGCCGCTCCCACAGCCGGCTGGGCCGCCGCACGGCATCGCTCGGCACACGGGACACCCCGTAGCCCCGCGGGGCTCCTAAAGGCCCCGTACGGCACTCGGCCCGGCGCAATCGGCGCCCAGCTCCGCCACCCGCCGCCGCAGCTCCCGGTCGGCCGTGACCACCAGGCACGGCCGGCCGGCCGTGTCCCGCGCCTCGCGGACCAGCTCGACGACGAGGTCGTCACCGCTTCCGGGCGCCGCCACCACCCCCACCCCGGGCACCGGCTCCACGCCCCGCGCCCGCCCCTCCACGACGAGCACCATCTCGACCGGCCCCGCGTGGCCGGCCACGCCGGCGGCCGCGAACGCCACGAGCCGGTCCCGCAGCCGCTCGGCGGCGGCCCGGCGGTCGCGCCACCAGCCGTCGGGGACCGAACCCACCACGTTGGCCGCGTCGACCACCACCAGTACGCTGCGTGCAGAGGTCATGGGCCCAGCCTCTCACCTGCGGGGGAAGTGTTATCGTCGGTCCAACTACGGTCAGTCCGTGAGGTGTCCGGACACCACCGGAACCACGGTCAGGGAAGGGTCCCCTCGAGGCATGGCATTGCGGCCCCTGCGCAGGTCCAAGAAGAAGGCGACGGCTCTTCTCCCGGCCCCGGTCACACACCCCGCACACGCCCCCGCGACCAGCGGCTGGCTGCTCATCGGCAAGGACGGCCGGCTCGGCGCGTACGCCGCGGCCGACGGCGGCATGCTGTGCTGGACCGAACGCCGCCCCGGCGGCCCCGAGTGGTCGCAGCCGCTGTTCTTCGAGATGCCCGAGGCCCAGCACTTCGCCCTCGGCCAGGGGCCCAACGGCTACGTGCACCTGGTCGCGCAGCGCCGCGCGGTCCGCGACGACGGCCTGATCGACGTCGGCCTCGCGCACGCCACCCAGTACCAGTCGGGCCGCCGCACCACGCCGTGGCACCCGCTCGGCTGCCCCTTCGCCGACGTCGAGCACGGCGGCAGCCTGGGACAGCCCGCCGCCACCGTCGACCACAACGGCTCCCTGTACGTGCTCCCGCTCAACCCGGGCGGCCGCATCAGCGTGCGCGCCGAGCAGCGCGACGGCAGGTGGGGCGCCTGGGTCGAGCTGGCCGGCGACGGCTCCCACGAGTCCCTCACGGCCCTCACCAGCGCGTCCGGCAGGGTCCACGTGCTCGCCGTCGGCCCCGGCGCCGTCCGGCACTGGGCGCAGCCCGAGCCGGCCGGCGCGCTGGAGCCGTCCGACGCCTACCCGGTGGGCCTGGCCGGCGGCTCGGTGACGCCGCTGGAGACCGGCCCGGACCGGCTGAGCCTGTACGGTACGGACGCCACGACCGGCGAGCTGGTCGTGCACCGCCCCGGCGGCGACACGGTCGCGCTGGGCCTCACCCCGGCCGGTGGCCCGCCCGCCGCCGTGCGCACGGTCATCGACGGCCACGACTGCACGGTCCTCGCCGTACGCGGCCGGGACGGCCGCCTCTCCGTCGCGGCCTGCCCCACCGGTGCCGAGGAGTCCGGCGCCCACTGGTCCACCACCGGCGACCCCGTGCTGGGCGCCCCGGCGATGAACCTGGACGCGCAGGGCCGCGTCGTGATCGCCGCCATCGGCACGGACGGCGCCCTGCGCATCACCCGCCAGAAGCCCGAGCCGGGCCTTGCCCTGGAGGCCTGGCGCCGCGTCTGAGTCTCGGGTCCGCAAGATCCGCCGAACGCCGGAGGGGCTGACCGCGTGTCAGCCCCTCCGGCGTTTCTCCGTGCCCGCCCGTGTACGACGACTGCCCCGCACCGCCGGACGGCGGTGCGGGGCAGTCGGGCCGCTCCGTGCGCGGTTACGCCGGGACGCTCGCCACGCCCTGGGCCAGGAAACGCTTGCCGTTGACGCGCTCCGAGACGCCCTCGCGGTCCAGGTACGGCGTGATGCCGCCCAGGTGGAAGGGCCAGCCGGCGCCCGTGATCAGGCACAGGTCGATGTCCTGCGCCTCGGCGACGACGCCCTCGTCCAGCATCAGGCCGATCTCCTGCGCCACCGCGTCCAGGACGCGGTCCCGCACCTGCTGCTCCGTCAGGACGACGTCGCCCTGCTTCAGCAGCGCCGCGACCTCGGGGTCCAGCTCGGGCTTGCCCGAGTCGTAGACGTAGAAGCCGCGCTTGCCGGCCTCGACGACCGCCTTGAGGTTGGGGGAGACCTTGAAGCGCTCCGGGAAGGCGCGGTTCAGGGTCTCGGAGACGTGCAGACCGATCGCGGGGCCGACCAGCTCCAGCAGCACCAGCGGCGACATCGGCAGGCCGAGCGGCTCGATGGCCTTCTCCGCGGTCTCGACCGGGGTTCCCTCGTCGATGACGTTCTGGATCTCGCCCATGAAGCGGGTGAGGATGCGGTTCACGACGAACGCCGGGGCGTCCTTCGTCAGCACGGCGGTCTTCTTCAGCTTCTTCGCGACGCCGAAGGCCGTGGCCAGGGACGCGTCGTCGGTCTGCTCACCGCGGACGATCTCCAGCAGCGGCAGGATCGCGACCGGGTTGAAGAAGTGGAAGCCGACCACGCGCTCCGGGTGCTGGAGCTTGGAGGCCATCTCCGACACCGACAGCGAGGAGGTGTTGGTGGCGAGGATCGCGTGCGCCGGGGCGACCGCCTCGACCTCCGCGAACACCTTCTGCTTGACCGACATCTCCTCGAACACGGCCTCGATGATGAAGTCCGCGTCGGCGAAGCCCTCGGCCTTGTCCAGCACACCGGAGACCAGGCCCTTGAGACGGTTGGCCTTGTCCTGGTTGATGCGGCCCTTGCCGAGCAGCTTGTCGATCTCGGCGTGGACGTAGCCCACACCCTTGTCGACGCGCTCCTGGTCGATGTCGGTCAGGACGACCGGCACCTCCAGGCGGCGCAGGAACAGCAGCGCGAGCTGGGAGGCCATCAGACCGGCGCCGACCACGCCGACCTTGGTGACCGGGCGGGCCAGGCTCTTGTCCGGGGCGCCGGCCGGGCGCTTGGCACGCTTCTGGACCAGGTTGAAGGCGTAGATGCCGGAGCGCAGCTCGCCGCCCATGATGAGGTCCGCGAGCGCGGTGTCCTCGGCGTCGAAGCCCTTCTGCAGGTCGCCGTCCTTGGACGCCTCGATGATGTCCAGGGCGCGGTACGCGGCCGGGGCCGCGCCGTGCACCTTGGAGTCGGCGATGAAGCGGCCGCGGGCGACGGCCTGGTCCCAGGCCTCGCCGCGGTCGACGTCGGCGCGCTCGACCACGATCTCGCCCTTGAGGACGGAGGCCGTCCACAGCAGCGACTGCTCCAGGAAGTCCGCGCCCTCGAAGATCGCGTCGGCGATCCCGAGCTCGTAGACCTGAGCGCCCTTGAGCTGCTTGTTCTGGTTGAGCGAATTCTCGATGATGACCGAGACCGCGCGGTCGGCGCCGATCAGGTTCGGCAGGATGGTGCAGCCGCCCCAGCCCGGGACCAGGCCCAGGAAGACCTCCGGCAGCGAGAACGCCGGCAGGGCCGCCGACACGGTGCGGTAGGTGCAGTGCAGACCGACCTCGACACCGCCGCCCATCGCCGCGCCGTTGTAGTACGCGAAGGTCGGCACGCCCAGCGACGACAGCCGCTTGAAGACGTCGTGGCCGCCCTTGCCGATGGCCAGCGCGTCCTCGTGGCGCTTGAGCAGCTCCACGCCCTTGAGGTCGGCGCCGACGGCGAAGATGAACGGCTTGCCGGTGATGCCGACACCGACGATGGTGCCCTCGGCCGCCTCCTTCTCGACCTGGTCGATGGCGGTGTTGAGGTTCGCCAGCGACTGCGGGCCGAAGGTGGTCGGCTTGGTGTGGTCGAAGCCGTTGTCCAGCGTGATCAGCGCGAACCGGCCCGCGCCGAACGGCAGGTCGAAGTGCCGCACGTGGGCGCTGGTGACGACCTCGTCCGGGAACAGCTCGGCCGCACCCTTCAAAAGCTCAGCGGTGGTGCTCACTTGCTGCCTCCGTCGAAGTGGGGGTTCTCCCAGATGACCGTGGCGCCCATGCCGAAGCCGACGCACATGGTGGTGAGGCCGTACCGGACCTCGGGCTGCTCCTCGAACTGGCGCGCCAGCTGCGTCATCAGGCGGACGCCGGAGGAGGCCAGCGGGTGGCCGAACGCGATGGCGCCGCCGTACTGGTTGACGCGCGCGTCGTCGTCGGCGATGCCGTAGTGGTCCAGGAAGGCCAGGACCTGGACGGCGAACGCCTCGTTGATCTCGAAGAGGTTGATGTCCTCGATCGAGAGCCCGGCCTTGGCCAGCGCCTTCTCGGTCGCGGGGATCGGACCGTAGCCCATGACCTCCGGCTCGACGCCGGCGAAGGCGTACGAGACGAGGCGCATCTTGACCGGCAGGTCGTTCTCGCGGGCGAAGTCCTCGGACGCGATGATCGACGCGGTGGCGCCGTCGTTGAGGCCCGCGGCGTTGCCGGCGGTGACGTTGCCGTGGACGCGGAACGGCGTCTTCAGGTTCGCCAGCGACTCCAGGGTCGTGCCCGGGCGCATCGGCTCGTCGGCGGTGACCAGGCCCCAGCCGGTCTCGCCGGCCTCGGCGTTGGTGCGACGTACCGAGATCGGCACCAGGTCGGCCTGGATCTTGCCGTTGGCGTACGCCTTGGCGGCCTTCTCCTGGGAGCGCACGGCGTACTCGTCGGCGCGGAGCTTGGTGATGTGCGGGTACCGGTCGTGCAGGTTCTCGGCGGTCATGCCCATGAACAGGGCCGACTCGTCGACCAGCTTCTCGCTGACGAACCGCGGGTTCGGGTCGACGCCCTCGCCCATCGGGTGGCGGCCCATGTGCTCGACACCGCCCGCGATGACGGCGTCGTACGCGCCGAAGGCGATGGAGCCGGCGACCGAGGTCACCGCGGTCAGGGCGCCCGCGCACATGCGGTCGATCGAGTAGCCGGGCACCGACTGCGGCAGGCCCGCCAGGATGCCGGCCGTGCGCCCGAGGGTCAGACCCTGGTCGCCGATCTGGGTGGTCGCGGCGATGGCGACCTCGTCGATCTTGGCGGGGTCGAGGCCCGGGTTGCGGCGCAGCAGCTCCCGGATCGCCTTCACGACGAGATCGTCGGCGCGGGTCTCGTGGTAGATGCCCTTCGGGCCCGCCTTGCCGAACGGGGTGCGGACGCCGTCGACGAAGACGACGTCCCTGACGGTACGAGGCACGATGGCTCTCCTCCAGGTGCGGGATGGCACTGCACTGCTGCGACGCGCGGCTAAGCGCGTGCTTGCTTGCCCACATGCTACTTACGGGTAACCAGACTGCCCAGTCCCCCCGCCCGGAGCGTTGAAGGTCACACCCGTGGCGCACCCCCGGACGGGGCGGCGCAGCCGGTCACGGCCTTCTCGTCCCCGCCCCGGGGACGGCCGAACCCCCGGCCGGGAAGGCCGGGGGTTCCGGAATGGGATCCTCCGCGGACCGCGGTCAGGCTGCGATACAGGACTGCGGTCAGGACGGCGCCGAGGCCAGCGCGGCCGCGAGCACCGGCGCGACCTGCTCGATCTGCCAGGGCCGCGCCCCGAACCCGGCGAGCGCGCCTGCCACCGTCTCCGGCGTGACCTCCTTCGGCGGCTCCCAGCACACCCGCCGCACGGTGTCCGGCGTGATCAGGTTCTCCTGCGGCAGGTTCAGCGACTCGGCGAGCGCCGAGACCGCCGTCCGGGCGGCCGAGAGCCGGGCCGCGGCCACCGGGTCCTTGTCCGCCCACGCACGCGGCGGCGGCGGACCCTGCAGCGGCTGCCCCGGCTGGGGCAGCTCGGCGTCCGGCAGCGCCTTGGCGCGGTCGACGGCCGCCTGCCACTGCTCCAGCTGGCGGCGGCCCATGCGGTGCCCGAACCCGGGCAGCGCGGTCAGCGCGTGCACGTTCGCCGGCAGGGCGAGGGCCGCCTCGACGATCGCGGCGTCGCTGAGGACCTTGCCCGGCGACACGTCGCGCCGCTGGGCGATCCGGTCGCGGGCGGTCCACAGCTCCCGCACGACGGCCATCTGCCGGCGCCTGCGCACCTTGTGCATCCCGGACGTACGGCGCCAGGGGTCCTTGCGGGGCGGGGGCGGCGGGGCGGAGGCTATGGCGTCGAACTCCTGGTGGGCCCAGTCCAGCTTGCCCTGCCGGTCGAGGTCCTTCTCCAGTGCGTCACGCAGGTCGACGAGCAGCTCGACGTCCAGCGCGGCGTACCGGAGCCACGGATCGGGCAGCGGGCGGGTGGACCAGTCCACCGCGGAGTGCCCCTTCTCCAGGGCGTACCCCAGCACCGACTCGACCATCGCGCCGAGCCCGACGCGCGGGAAGCCCGCGAGGCGTCCTGCCAGCTCGGTGTCGAACAGCCGGGTCGGCACCATGCCTATTTCCCGCAGGCACGGCAGGTCCTGGGTTGCGGCGTGCAGGATCCACTCGGTGCCGGCGAGGGCGTCGCCGAGCGCGGACAGGTCCGGGCAGCCGACCGGGTCGATCAGTGCCGTACCCGCACCCTCCCGGCGCAGCTGCACCAGATAGGCGCGCTGCCCGTAGCGGTAGCCGGAGGCGCGCTCCGCGTCCACGGCGACGGGTCCGGTGCCCGCCGCGAAGGCGGCGATCACCTCGGCGAGGGCATGCTCGTCGGCCACCACGGGCGGTACGCCCTCGCGGGGCTCCAGCAAGGGGATCGGCGTCCCGTCGATGACGCCGTCTGCGACGCCGTCGTCCGGAGGGCCGCCCCCGGCGGTGCGCAGTGCTGTCTCTGCTGCGGTCTCTTGGGCGTCGGTCACCTGTCAAGGGTATCTGTGAACGGCAAGCGCCCGCCGACGGAACGTTCCGTCGGCGGGCGCCGATGTCATGCAAACCGGTCAGTGGATGATTCCTGTACGAAGGGCGACGGCGACCATGCCCGCCCGGTCACCGGTGCCGAGCTTGCGGGCGATGCGGGCGAGGTGGCTCTTGACGGTCAGGGCCGACAGGCCCATCGAGACGCCGATGGCCTTGTTCGACTGGCCCTCCGCCACCAGCCGCAGCACCTCGACCTCACGGCCGGAGAGCTCGCGGTAGCCGCCCGGGTGGCTCGGGGCGCCGGGGGGACGGCGGTGCAGCCGGGCGGCGGCGCCGATGGGTGCGGCGCCGGGACGGGTGGGGTGGCCGATGTTGGTGCGCGTACCGGTGACGACGTAGCCCTTGACGCCACCGGCGAGGGCGTTGCGTACGGCGCCGATGTCGTCCGCCGCCGAGAGGGCCAGGCCATTGGGCCAGCCGGCGGCGCGGGTCTCGGACAGCAGGGTCAGCCCGGAACCGTCGGGCAGGTGGACATCGGCAACGCAGATGTCGCGCGGGTTGCCGATGCGGGGGCGGGCCTCCGCGATGGACGACGCCTCGATGACGTCACGCACTCCGAGGGCCCACAAATGGCGGGTCACGGTGGAGCGGACGCGCGGGTCGGCCACGACGACCATGGCCGTCGGTTTGTTCGGGCGGTAGGCGACCAGGCTTGCGGGCTGCTCGAGGAGAACGGACACCAGGCCTCCTGGGAAGGTGCGGGACACCGGCTCGGGGAAGAAGCCGGGCGAACCGTGTTTGAAGGGTCACAGACCTATTCGGCAGCCCTTCCGCCCGCCTTTAGGGGAAGATCACGATTTGGTGAGTAACAATTGGGGCAATTCGGACGGGTGATCGATCATCCTACGAGCGCCCCCTTCCGATAGCCCCGGCGCGCCCCCGCGCTCCGGAGCCGCTCGTCCGTACAGGGGTCAGGCGTACGGATCCCCCGCCCGGGCGGCCACGGACGCGCGGAACCCCCGACAGCGGCCCGCCGCCGCACGAGTCCGTGCGACAGCGGTCCGGTGCGGTGCAGCGCAGTGCCGTGTCGTGTCGTGTCGTGCCGGGCCGTGTTGGTGAGGTTACGGGTGCTGCGGACCCCGGCGCTGGGGGAGGGAGACCACCCCGGCGCCCGCGTCCAGCGGTCCGGGGCTCGTCGGCGGGAGGCCCGCGACCTGGCACAGCAGGTCGCACCAGGCCGCCAGGTGCGCCGCCGCGTCCGGCACGCCGCGCCGGTCCTCGCGCGGCGTCCAGGACGCACGGATCTCGATCTGCGTCGCCGGGCGGCGCTCCGCGAGTCCACCGAAGTAGTGAGACCCCGCACGGGTGACGGTGCCGCTCGCCTCCCCGTACGACAGCCCCCGCGCCTCCAGCGCACCGGTCAGCCACGACCAGCACACCTCCGGCAGCAGCGGGTCCGCGGCCATCTCCGGCTCCAGCTCCGCGCGTACCAGCGTCACCAGCCGGAAGGTGCCCTGCCAGGCGTCGTGGCCCGCCGGTTCGTGCAGCAGCACCAGCCGCCCGTCCGCCAGGTCCTCCTCGTCCTCGACGACCGCCGCCTCCACGGCGTACGCGTACGGGGCGAGCCGCTGCGGCGGGCGCGTCGGCTCCACCTCGACCTCCGGCCGCAGCCGCGCCGAGCGCAGGGCCTCGACCGCCGTCGCGAAGGCGGACGGGACGCCCCCGGTGCCTTCGGAGTGAGCGGGGTGATCGGAAAACTGTCCCTGAGCCGCAGCCATGCGGGGAAGAGTAGGCGGAAGGAGCCCCTCGTGCAGGGAGGGACACCCGCACCGGCCGAGCGGCTTGCCCGCGCATGCGAAGATTCTGGGCGTGAGTGCCAACGATCGCCTTATGGGCCAGCAGCCGAAGACCACCGCCGTCGCAGAGTCGGCCTTCCTCAGGGCGTGCCGGCGCGAACCCGTGCCGCACACGCCGGTCTGGTTCATGCGCCAGGCGGGACGCTCACTGCCGGAGTACCTCAAGGTGCGCGAGGGCATCCCCATGCTCGAATCGTGCATGCGGCCCGAGCTGGTCACCGAGATCACCCTGCAGCCGGTGCGCCGGCACAAGGTCGACGCCGCGATCTACTTCAGCGACATCGTCGTCCCCCTCAAGGCCATCGGCATCGACCTCGACATCAAGCCGGGCGTCGGCCCGGTCGTCGCCGAGCCGATCCGCCGCCGCGAGGACCTCGCGCGGCTGCGCGACCTCACGCCCGACGACGTCGCGTACGTCACCGAGGCCATCGGCATGCTCACCGGCGAGCTCGGCGCCACCCCGCTGATCGGCTTCGCGGGCGCGCCCTTCACCCTCGCGAGCTACCTCGTCGAGGGCGGCCCGTCGCGCAACCACGAGCACACCAAGGCCCTCATGTACGGCGACCCCGAGCTGTGGGCCGACCTGCTGGACCGGCTCGCCGAGATCACCGCGGCCTTCCTGAAGGTCCAGATCGAGGCCGGTGCCTCCGCCGTCCAGCTCTTCGACTCCTGGGTCGGCGCGCTGGCCCCCGCCGACTACCGCCGCTCGGTCATGCCCGCCTCGGCGAAGGTGTTCCGGGCCGTCGAGGGGTACGGCGTGCCGCGCATCCACTTCGGCGTCGGCACCGGTGAGCTGCTGGGCCTGATGGGCGAGGCCGGCGCGGACGTCGTCGGCGTCGACTGGCGCGTCCCGCTGGACGAGGCGGCCCGCCGCGTCGGCCCCGGCAAGGCGCTCCAGGGCAACCTCGACCCGGCGGTCCTGTTCTCCACCCCCGAGGCGGTCGAGACCAAGACCCGCGAGGTGCTGGACGCGGCTGCCGGCCTGGAGGGCCACATCTTCAACCTCGGCCACGGCGTCCTGCCCACCACCGACCCGGACGCCCTGACCCGGCTGGTCGAGTACGTCCACACGCAGACCGCCCGCTGACACGCCGGCTCACCCTGCGCCGCGGCCGGCGGAGCAGGGCGCCGGCCGCCGGGCCGCCCCGGGTTCCGCCGCACCGTCCCGTGGCTGCACGGGACGGCACGGGACGGGACGGAGCCGATCGGGGCGGTCCCGTGGGCGGGCCTGGGGGAAGGCGGGCGGCGCGGGGTGCGCCGCCCGGCCCGTACCGCTGACGTCAGCCGGCGGCCCGCACCGCGGTCACCGCTTTGCGGGCCGCCACCTGGACGGGATCCCACACCGGGGAGAACGGCGGGGCGTAGCCCAGGTCGAGGGCCGCGACCTGCTCCACCGTCAGGCCCGCGGTGAGGGCGACCGCCGCGATGTCCACGCGCTTCGCGGCGCCCTCGCGGCCCACGATCTGCACGCCGAGGAGCCGACCCGTGCGGCGCTCGGCCAGCATCTTCACCGTCATCGGCGCCGCGCCGGGGTAGTAGCCGGCCCGGCTCGTCGACTCGATCGTCACCGTCACGAACCGCAGCCCGACCGCTTCGGCGTCCCGCTCCCGCAGGCCCGTGCGGGCGATCTCCAGCGAGCACACCTTGCTCACCGCCGTCCCCACGACACCGGGGAACGTGCCGTACCCGCCGGCCACGTTCGCGCCGATGACCTGGCCGTGCTTGTTGGCGTGCGTGCCCAGCGGGATGTGCCGCTCGCGGCCCGACACCAGGTCCAGGACCTCCACGCAGTCGCCGCCCGCCCACACGTCCGCCCGGCCGCGCACCCGCATCGACAGATCGGTGAGCAGCCCGCCGGACGCCCCGACCGGCAGCCCCGCGGCGCGCGCCAGCGTCGTCTCGGGCTCCACGCCCATGCCCAGCACCACGACGTCCGCCGGGTACTCGGCGTCCTCGGTCGCCACCGCCCGCACCCGGCCGTCGCCGCTGGTGAGGATCTTGGTCACCTCGGCGCCGCCCACCGTGGTGATGCCGAGGCCGTCCATCGCCTCGTGCACCAGCCGCCCCATGTCCGGGTCCAGCGTCGACATCGGCTGCTCGCCCCGGTTCAGCACCGTCACCCCATAGCCACGGTTGAGCAGGGCCTCCGCCATCTCCACGCCGATGTACCCGGCGCCCACGACCACGGCGCGCCGCCCCGCGGTCCCGTTCACCGCGCCCAGCGTGTCCAGCAGCGCCTGCCCGTCGTCCAGGGTCTGCACCCCGTGCACGCCCGCGGCGTCGATGCCGGGCAGCGGCGGCCGCACCGGACGGGCGCCGGTCGCGATCACCAGCCGGTCGTACCCCGTCCACGACGTACCGCCCGACGCCAGGTCCCGCACGCGCACCCGCTGCCCGTCCAGGTCGAGTTCGGTCACCTCGCTGCGCAGCCGTACGTCGATGTCCCGCGCCCGGTGCTCCTCGGGCGAGCGCGCCACGAGCCGGTCCGGTCCCTCGACGTCGCCGCCGACCCAGTACGGGATGCCGCACGCGGAGTACGACGTGAAGTTCCCCCGCTCGAAGGCGACGATCTCCAGCTCGTCCGGGCCCTTCAGCCTGCGGGCCTGCGACGCGGCGGACATGCCCGCCGCGTCACCGCCGATGATCACCAATCGTTGCCGTGTCATACCGACACGCTACGGCGCGGGGGTGTCCGATCCGGTCCGCCGGGGCAGCCTGGGCCGCACCAGCCACCGCCACCCCGCGTACCCCACCAGGAGCACGGCGAGCCACGGCGCCACCGCCGCCAGGGCGATCCCGACCCATGTAGCCGCCGTCACCAGGGCGTTCCAGCCACCGGACAGGGCGTCGAGGAAGCCCGGGCCGTCGTCGTCCTCCCGCCCCTCCCCGTCCTCGGTCTCGGTCAGCTCCAGGGTGATCGTGGCCAGGGTCGTACGGTCCTTCAGCGCCGCCTGCTGCGCCAGCAGCGACTCCAGGTCCGCCTGACGGCGGCTCAACTCGCCCTCCAGCGTCACCACGTCGGCGAGCTCCGTCGCCCGGTCCATCAGCGCCCGCACCCGCGCGACGCTCGCCCGCTGCGTGGCGATGCGGCTCTCCACGTCGACCACCTGGCCGGTGACGTCCTTCGACTCGGCCGTCCGCGACAGCAGCTTCCCGGTACCGGCGAGCCTGCCCAGCACCGCGTCGTACGCGGCCTGCGGCACGCGCAGCACGATCCGCGAGGTCACGTGGTCGTCGTCGATCCGCTCGGTCGTCTCCTCGGCGACGTGCCCGCCGGCGGCCGCGGCGGCGTTACGGGCCGTGCCCAGCGCCTTCGCCGCGTCCGCCACCTGCACCGACAGCTCGGCGGTCCGGATGACGTGCTGGTGCGGGGCCGGGTTCCTCTGCTGCGGCTTGCCCGGCTCCGGCGCGGCCGAGGCGGCCGAGCCGTTCGCGGGCCCGTCGGCCGCGACGCCCCGCCCCTCACGGCCGGCGGCGGCCTCCTTCGCGTCGCCCGCGCCCTCGTCCGCCGAGCCGCAGCCCGCCAGCGCCAGCGCGGCGGTGAGCAGTACCGCCGCGACGGTGTGTCGTCGTGTACGCATGGTCCCCCCGGGGATGCGTGGTGAATGGTGCCCCTTCGACGTGCGAGGCCCCGGTGGCGGTTGCCGCGTGCGGTTCCGAACCGGTCACGGTCAGGACTCGAAACGGCATTTGAGAGAGTGGTGCCATGAACGCGGACACACTCGAGGGCGCGCGGGGCGGCCACGTCGTCGTCATCGGCGGCGGCATCGCCGGACTCGCCGCCGCCCACCGGCTCGCCACCGCCGGGCGGCGCGTGACGCTGCTGGAGGCCACCGGCCGGCTCGGCGGCAAGCTCCACGCCGGCGAGCTCGCCGGCGCCCCCGTCGACCTCGGCGCCGAGTCGATGCTCGCCCGCCGTCCCGAGGCGGTCGACCTCGCCCGGGCCGTCGGTCTCGGCGACCGCCTCCAGCCCCCCGCCACCAGCACCGCGTCCGTGTGGACCCGCGACGCCCTGCGGCCCATGCCCAAGGGCCACGTCATGGGCGTCCCCGGCGACGCCGCCGCCCTCGCCGGCCTGCTCTCCGCCGAGGGCCTCGCCCGCATCGCCCACGAGCGCGACCTGCCGCCCACCCGTCCCGAGACCCTCGGGGAGGACGTCGCCGTCGGCGCGTACGTCGCCGAACGCCTCGGCCGCGAGGTCGTCGACCGGCTCGTCGAGCCGCTCCTCGGCGGGGTCTACGCCGGCGACGCCTACCGGATCTCGATGCGCGCCGCCGTGCCGAAGCTCTTCGAGGCAGCCCGCGCCCACGGCACCCTCACCGAGGCCGTCCGCGCGGTCCAGCGGACCACCCCAGGGCAGACGGGCCCCGCCTTCATGGGTCTCGACGGCGGCATCGGCACCCTCCCCGCCGCCGTCGCCGACGCGGTCACCGCCCACGGCGGCGAGATCCTCACCGACGCACCCGTCCAGGAACTCACCCGCGGACCGGCCGGCTGGCACGTGCGGACCGGCCGGCGCCTCATCGAGGCCGACGCCGTCGTCCTGGCCACCCCGGCCTGGTCCGCCGCCACGCTGCTCGCCACCGCGTCCCCGGCCGCCGCGGCCGAGCTCGCCGCCGTCGAGTACGCCTCCATGGCCCTGGTCACCCTCGCGTTCCGGCGCACGGACACGGCCGGGCTGCCCGCCGGCTCCGGCTTCCTCGTCCCGCCCGTCGACGGCCGCACCATCAAGGCCTCCACCTTCTCCTCGCAGAAGTGGCGCTGGACCGACGAGAACGCCGGCGACCTCGTCCTGCTGCGCACCTCCGTCGGCCGGTACGGCGAGGAGGAGCACCTGGAACGGGACGACGCCGACCTCGTCTCCGTCTCCCTGCGGGACCTCGCCGCCGCGACCGGGCTCACCGCCCGGCCGGTCGCCTCCACGGTCACCCGCTGGATCGGCGGCCTGCCGCAGTACCCCGTCGGACACCTCGCCCGGGTCGCCCGCGTCCGCGAAGCCGTCGCGGCGCTGCCCGCCCTGCGCGTCTGCGGAGCGGCGTACGACGGCGTCGGCATCCCCGCCTGCATCGCGAGCGCCCGGCGCGCGGCGGACGAGATCCTCGCCACGCCGACCCTGGCGCAGGCCACCCCGAGCGACGAGCGAGAATAGCCCTATGAGTGCGCCCGAAAAGATCCCGAACGCCGGTAAGAAGGCGAAGGACCTCAACGAGGTCATCCGCTACACCCTGTGGTCCGTCTTCAAGCTGCGCGACGTGCTGCCCGAGGACCGGACCGGCTACGCCGACGAGGTCCAGGAGCTGTTCGACCAGCTCGCCGCCAAGGACGTCACCGTCCGCGGCACGTACGACGTCTCCGGCCTGCGTGCCGACGCCGACCTGATGATCTGGTGGCACGCCGAGACCGCGGACGCGCTCCAGGAGGCGTACAACCTCTTCCGCCGCACCCGGCTGGGCCGCGCCGTGGAGCCGGTGTGGTCGAACATGGCGCTGCACCGCCCGGCCGAGTTCAACCGGTCGCACATCCCGGCGTTCCTCGCCGACGAGACGCCGCGCGACTACGTCTCGGTGTACCCCTTCGTCCGCTCGTACGACTGGTACCTGCTGCCCGACGAGGAGCGGCGGCGCATGCTCGCCGACCACGGCAAGATGGCCCGCGGCTTCCCGGACGTGCGCGCCAACACGGTCGCCTCGTTCTCGCTCGGCGACTACGAGTGGATCCTCGCCTTCGAGGCCGACGAGCTGTACCGCATCGTGGACCTGATGCGCCACCTGCGCGGCTCCGAGGCCCGCCGGCATGTGCGGGAAGAGGTCCCGTTCTACACCGGCCGCCGCAAGTCGGTCGCGGACCTGGTGGCGGGGCTCGCGTAAGCCCCGCCGCCCGATCGACCCGGAAGATCAGACGGCGGGCAGCTGTGCCCGCCGCTCCAGCGACACCGGGTCCGGCTCCGGGTGCGGCGCGCACGACGCGCGCCGCACCGGTGTCCTCCCCTGGAGCAGATACGCCTCCAGATGGCCGTTCACGCACGTGTTGGGCCCGCCCGCGACCCCGTGCGTACCGGCGCCCCGCTCGGTGACCAGCACCGAGCCGCTCAGCCGGCGCTGGAGCTCCAGCGCTCCCTCGTACGGCGTGGCCGCGTCCCGCTCGGCCGCCAGGATCAGCGTCGGGGGCAGCGCACCCGGCTCCGCGCGGACATCGAGCGGCCGCTGCCGCGGGGCGGGCCAGTACGCGCACGGCAGGTTCAGCCACACGTTGGCCCACGTCTCGAACGGCGCCTCCTTCGCCAGCGCCGTGTTGTCGCGGTCCCAGACCCGCCAGTCGGTGGGCCAGGGCGCGTCGTTGCACTCCACCGCCGTGTAGACGGCGTGGCCGTTCTCCGCCTTCCGTGCGGCCTCCTCGCGCGGCGCCGCCTGCTCGGCCAGCGGCCCGGGGTTGCCCCGCAGGAACTCCGAGAGCGCCTCCGCCCGCGCCGGCCACAGGTCGTCGTAGTAGCCGGCCTGGAGGAACGCGGCCTGGAGCTGCCCGGGTCCCACCTTCCCGCCCGCCGGACGGTGCGCCAGCTCGGCGGCGGCCTTCTCGTACGCGCCGAGCACCGCCGCGGCGTCCGTTCCCAGGCGGTACGTGGCGTCGTGGCGGGCCACCCAGGTGCGGAAGTCCAGCCAGCGCCGCTCGAAGGCGCGCGACTGGGCCAGGTTGTTGCGGTACCAGATCCGGTCGGGGGAGGGGTCGACCGCCGAGTCGAAGACCATCCGGCGCACGTGCGAGGGGAACATCGTCGCGTACAGCGCCCCCAGGTAGGTGCCGTACGACGCACCCAGGTACGTCAGCTTCTCCTCGCCCAGCGCGGCCCGCAGCACCTCCAGGTCACGGGCGTTGTTGAGGGACGAGTAGTGGCGCAGCGAGGGCCCCGCGTGGCGCTCGCAGCCCCGCGCGTACGCCTGCGCGGCGGCGATGCGCTCCTTCTTGTACGCCTCCGACGGCTCGGCCGGCGCGGGCGTCGGCGCCCTGGTGAAGTCGGCCGGGTCCCGGCAGCTGAGTGGCGCGGACCGGCCGACGCCCCGCGGGGCGTACCCCACCAGGTCGTAGGCGCGGGCGAGGCGCTGCCACTCGGGCAGCGCGGCGGCCCGGGGGAACCACAGGGAACCGGAGCCGGGGCCGCCGGGGTTGAACACCAGGGCGCCCTGGCGTTCGGCCGGTTCGCCGAGCGCCCGCGCCCGGCTGACGGTCAGTTCGATCCGGCGGCCGTCGGGGCGGGCGTAGTCGAGCGGGACCCGCACGGTGCCGCACTCGACGGAGGAGGGCAGCTCCTCGGCCGCCGGGCAGGGCCCGAAGACGATGCCGGCGGCGGCCGCGCGCTCGGCGGCGCGGGCGGTCCCCGAGGCCGCGGCGGAGGTGGGGACGAGACCACCGGCGGGCGCGACGGCGAGGGCGGACAGCACCAGGGAGCCGACGGCTCCGGCCAGTCCGTACCGGGTGGCGGCTCTCATCGAGGTCCCTTCGTCGGCGTGCGGGCGCAGAACACAGGGATCCTTCGCGGTGCGGCGGCGCCGGGGAAGGACTTTCGCCCGGTGTCGCCGCCGACAACCCTTACGGGTGGCGGGGGTTGGCCGCCCGGCGTCCCCCCGGCCGTGCCCGCGCAGCCCCGTCCGCCCGGCGGCGCCGCCCGGCCGTCACGGGAGACGCCGTCGCGGGATCAGGGGTCGTCCGGCCGTCTGATCCAGCCGTAGGACCGTTCGACGGCCCGCTGCCAGTTCTCGTACTCCGACGCCCGTCGCGCGGGGTCCATGTCCGGCAGCCATCGGGCCGCCCGGTGCCAGTTGCCGCGCAGCACCTCCAGGTCCGCCCAGTAGCCGGCGGCCAGCCCGGCGGCGTAGGCGGCGCCCAGGGAGACGGTCTCTGCGGCCATGGGCCGCACCACCGGCACGTCGAGGACGTCGGCCAGGATCTGCATGAGGAGGTTGTCGGACGTCATGCCACCGTCGACCTTCAGCTCCCTCAGGGTGAGCGAGGAGTCGGCGTTCATGGCGTCGACGACCTCCTTCGTCTGCCAGCCGGTGGATTCCAGCGCCGCCCTGGCCAGGTGCCCCTTGGTGATGTACGAGGTCAGGCCGACGATGACGCCGCGTGCGTCGCTGCGCCAGTGGGGTGCGAAGAGACCCGAGAACGCCGGGACGATGTAGCAGCCGCCGTTGTCCTCGACGGTTCGCGCGAGGGTCTCGATGCCCGGTGCGCTGGTGATGAGCTCCAGCCGGTCGCGGAACCACTGGACCAGGGCGCCGGTGACGGCGATCGGGCCTTCGAGAGCGTAGACCGCGGGCTGCTCGCCGATCTTGTAGGCGACGGTGGTGAGCAGTCCGTTGCGGGACCGGACGACGTCGGTGCCGGTGTTGAGCAGCAGGAAACTGCCGGTTCCGTAGGTGCACTTCGCCTCGCCCGGGGAGAAGCAGGTCTGTCCGAAGAGCGCGGCCTGCTGATCGCCGAGCGCGGCCGTGATGGGCCTGCCGGGGAGCACCGAGCGGTCCTCGCCGTACCACTCCGCCGAGGACCGGATCTCGGGCAGGACCGCGCGCGGGATCCCGAAGAACCCCAGCAGTTCGTCGTCCCAGTCGAGCGTGCCCATGTTCATGAGCATCGTGCGGCTGGCGTTGGTCACGTCGGTGATGTGGCGGCCCCCGGCCGTCCCGCCGGTGAGGTTCCAGATCAGCCAGGACTCCATCGTGCCGAACAGGACGTCGCCGTTCGCGGCCCGCTGCGCCAGACCGGGCACGTGGTCGAAGAGCCAGCGGATGCGGGGGGCGGAGAAGTAGGTCGAGGGCGCCAGGCCGCAGCGTTCCAGGAAGAACGCGTCGCCGGGGTCGCTGCGCAGGCCTTCGACGAGCGGGGCGGTGCGGGTGTCCTGCCAGACGATCGCCCGGCCCAGCGGGGTGCCGGTCCGGCGGTCCCACAGGACGGTCGTCTCGCGCTGGTTGGCGATGCCCAGGGCCGAGACGGCCTCGGCGGCGACGCCGTCGCCCGCGCCGGACAGGGCCTCGGGCACGATGCGCCGGAGATTGCGCCAGATCTCCAGGGCGTCGTGCTCGACCCAGCCGGGCTTCGGGAAGAACTGCTGGTGCTCGCGCTGGGCCACGGACACCAAGCGCCCGCGGTGGTCGAACAGGATGCACCGGGTGGAGGTGGTGCCCTGGTCGATGGACATCACATACCGTTCGACCATGATCCTGACCGCCTTCCGATGCGTGGAGAAGCGCTGCGCGGTGGATTTACCAGCGGGCGGCTCCCAGGTCTCGTGAGATCGCCCGGGCTGCCTCACGGAGCAGGGTGAGCAGCTTGACCTCCGGCCGGCCCCTGACGTCGCAGATCCGCTCGACCGGGCCGGACAGACCGATGGCGCCCACCGCGAGGCCGCCGTGCCCCCTGATGGGCGCGGCGACGCCGGCTTCCCCCATGCTCATCTCCTGTACTTCGGCACCCCAGCCGTTCTCCCGGATCTCGGCGAGGGCGTGGGTGAGCGCGTCCGCGTCGGCCAGCGTGTGCCGGGTGTACGCCTCCAGGCCGGCGTCGACGGCCGCGTCGAGGTTCGCGGTGCCGAACGCCAGCAGCACCTTCCCGAGCGATGAGGCGTGCAGCGGCAGCAGTGCGCCCACGTCCAGGACCTGGAGGGTGTCGTCCGGCCGGAAGACGTGGTGGATGACGAGCACCCGGCCTTCCAGCGGGGTGCCGAGGCGGACCGCTTCGCCGCTGCGGGCAGCCAGGGCGTCGGCCCAGTTGATCGAGCGCGAGCGCAGTTCGTTCACATCGAGGTAGCTGGTGCCGAGGTGCAGGAGGGCCGCCCCGAGCTGGTACTTCCCGGTCGCCGCGTCCTGCTCGACGAAGTCCACGTGCTGGAGGGTGCGCAGGATGCCGTGGGCCGTGCCCTTCGCCAGTCCCAGCGAGGCGGCCACTTCACCGAGCCCGAGCCGACGGGGGCCCGCGGCGAGCAGGCGGAGAATCGCCGCCGCCCGTTCGATGGACTGGACGGGACCGGCCATACCGCGATTCTAGATCCGCCTTCCCCGTCCGCCATCGGCCATGATGCGGTGGTTTCTCCTGGTCTCGACTGGCGTTCGGTAATGCCGACCGTCGTTTATTGACCGGTTTCCCCTCACTTCATAGCGTGCGTGACGTCGGCACCCGTCGGCACCGTTTCGTCAAGGAGCGCAGATGGCCGCCCAGCTCAGCACCGTCGGCCCCGGGGCAGTGGACCGCCCCGGCCCCGACGCTGTCGATCATGTCTGCCCCGTGCCGCACGCCCCGGGGGCCGTGTCCGCCGTCCGCCGGCGTGTCCGCGACGTACTCGGCGAGTGGGGCCTGCCGTCCGACGCCGTCATGGACGCACTCGTGGTGGTCTCGGAGCTCCTGACCAACGCCCTGGTCCACGCCCTGCCGCCGGCGACGCTGCGGTTGTCGTGGGTCCGCGTCGACGGACACGGGGTCCTGCGCGTGGAGGTGACCGACGCCGGGCCCGTCCTCGCCGGTGCCGGATGGGGCGCCCCGGACCCGGACGAGCACGGCCGCGGCACCGACATCGTCACCGCGCTGGCTGCCCGCTGCGGCGTGCGCGTCGGCGCCGAGGGCATCACGCGCTGGGCCGATGTCCCCGCCGGCCCGGCGTGGCCGCGTTGTCCTTAATGGCGGTTGCGGGCCCGGATGCCGTCGGCGTCGCCCGTGTGCCGGGTGCGGAACGTTCTCCGATCCGGGAGACCGCTTACCCGACCGTCACGGCTCACCCCCTTCCCGCACTACGAGCTGCTGCTGCCGCAGCTCGATCCGCCACCGCAGCTGGAACTGCTGCTGCTCCCGCAGCTGGAGCCGCTGCTGCTCGCGCAGCTCGACCCCCCGCCCGAGCTGCCGCAGGAACCGCCGCCGCCTCCGCAGCCGGCCCCGCCCCCGCCCCCGCAGGAGCTGCCGCCGCCGCAGCCGGATCCGGAGCCGCCCGGGTCCACGCCGGCGCACCACACCACGGGTGCCGCACCGGCGGACACCGGTGTGCCGCCGCGGTTCCTCCTGGCCGCGGTGGTCAGCTGCTCCCACAGGTCCCGGTCGGGCAGCGCCCGCAGCCCGCACACCGCCACCAGCTCGGCGGGGTCGTCGGGACGGGTGTGGTGCCACCGGTACGCCGCGAGCGCGTCGCGGCCCGCCCGGGTCAGCCGGGCCCCCGCGCTGCTCGCGCACACGAGGGCGACGACCCCGCCGGCCACGAGGACCGGGCCGACCTTGCCGATGAAGGGGAAGGGCCAGTCGGCCGCGCCGTACCGCGTCATCTCCACCACGGTCAGCGGTACCGAGGCGAACAGCAGCAGCAGGCACACGATCCCCTGGGCGACGCCCCAGCGGCGCCACCTGCGCCCCGCGCCGGCGGGCGTGATCAGGCCCCGTGCCGCGAGGCCGTCGCCGACCTCCTGCACGGCCGGGTGGCGCATCACGGCGAGCCGCAGCCCGTGCAGGGAGCCGCTCGGGGCGGCGGCGTGCTCCGCGATCACGGCACGCTCGACGGCGTCGTACGCGACGGGCCGCGGGACGCCGACGATCCCGGGTCCGGCGACGACGAGGCGCCCGTCGGCGTGCAGGGCGGTGATCGCCGTGTCCACGACGAGACCGGGGCCGCCGTTCAGGAAGGCGGCCTCCGTCCTGTCGCGGACGGACCCGCCCGGGCCGCGGCGCCGGGACGCGGCGACCCCGCAGATGAGTACCACGGACGAGACGACGACACCGAGGTCGATCAGGACGGCGAGGACGTTCACGGCTTCACCCCCTGCCCAGCGCGGAGCGGACGGCGTGCACGAGCCGTGCCACCGGGCCGGGCGCCCGTTCCCCGGCGCGCTCCTCCCACCACCGGGTCAGCCTCCGTCGCGCGACCGGATCCGCGGGCTCCCCGGCCACGAGGAGGTGCTCGGCGAAGTCCAGCGCGTCGCGCCGGTAGCCGCCCCGCAGGGGCCGGGCCAGGGCGTACGCCAGGAACGCGGCGCGGTACCCGGTCCCGAGGATCCGCGGGAGCTCCGGCGCGATCCTGGCCGCCACCCCGGCGCGCTTGGCGGCCAGCGCCCGGCTCTGCACGCGGATCCGCGCACGGTCGAACCCCTCGGGCACGGGAGCTCCGGCGACGAGCGCGGAGAGCAGCGCGGCCTGCGCCACCCACACCCGCTGCCGCGCCTCCTCGTCCGCGCGGACCGGTTCCCGCCCGGCCGCGGCGGGCGCGGCGGGCGCGGCCTCCGCGCGCACAGCGGTTGTCGCACCGGCCGGCCCGGCGGCCCCCGCCGCAACCGCCACCGGAGCGGCCACCGCGGCCACCGCTGACCCGACGGCCCCGCGGCATACCGGTGCCGGCCGCGTGAGGGTGTCCCGGATCGCCGTCAGCTCCGCGGCCAGGGCCGGTGCCGGGGGGAAGTCGTCGTCCCGCTCCAGCAGGACGCCCGGCGGCGCGACGCGGGACGACAGGTCGGCGAGGATGTCGAGGACCGGGCGGGGCACGGGGTGCGCGTGGGTGTCGTGCCAGACACCGTCCCGCTCCACACCGCCCGCCACGTGGACGTACGCGATGGCCTCGACCGGGAGCTCGGCCAGCGCCTTCGCCGGGTCCTCGCCGCGGTTGACGTGGTTGGTGTGCAGGTTGGCCACGTCGATCAGCAGCCGCACCCCGGTGCGGGCGACGAGCTCGGCGAGGAACTGCCCCTCCGTCAGCTCCTCACCCGGCCAGGAGACCAGCGCCGCTATGTTCTCCAGGGCCAGCGGCACCGGCAGTGCGTCCTGCGCGATGCGGACGTTCTCGCACAGCACCTCCAGCGCGTCCCAGGTGCGCTGCACCGGCAGCAGGTGCCCGGCCTCCAGCGTCCCCGCCGGGCCCGCGGCCCGGACGAAGGCGATGTGCTCGGTGACCAGCGGCGCGCCGAGCGCCGTCGCCTTGGCGGCCAGATCCGCCAGCCGGCCCGCGTCCGGGCGGTCCGCGCCGCCCAGGCCGAGCGACACACCGTGCGGCACCACGGTGACGCCCCGCTCGCGCAGCCGCAGCAGGGAGTCGGGGAGGTGGCCGGCGCAGAGGTTCTCCGCGACCGCCTCCACCCAGTCCACACCGGGCAGCCCCTCCACCGCGTCCGCGATCTCCGGACGCCAGCCGATGCCTATGCCGAGTTCCAGCGTGTCCCCCATGTCCCCCTCCTCCGTCGTGTGGAGGGGTGATGGCCCCGGCGGACCGCGGGCAATCCCGCCGGGGGGAGACTCAGAGGTTGATTTGAGGTTCGGGCGCGCCGGTCACGTCAGGGACGGTTGGTGTTGATCGCCGTCGGCGGGCCGGGCTGCGTCGACGGCCGGGACGTGAACTGCTGGTCGCCGGACGGCACGGCGGGCGACGGCGCGGGCGGCAGGTTGCCGTTGGGCGCCGGCGGGCCGGACGGGCTGGCGGTCGCCTGCCCCGCCGCTTCGTTGGCGATGGCGTCGAAGTCCACCTTGCCGGTCTGCTCCAGCATCGTGATGTGGTCCAGCACCGTCTGGTTGGCGTCGGTCGCCAGCTGGCGTATCAGCGTGTTGCGGGTGGTGTGCCGCACCTGCGCGACGAGCGCGAAGACCTTGCCGTGCGCGTTGCGCAGCAGGTTGGCGAACTTCCGCTCGTACTCCTCGCCGCTCGCCGCGGACAGCTCCCGCAGCCAGCCCTGCTGCTGCTCCGACGGCTGGTTCGGCAGCTCCACGCCCAGCTTCGCGGCCACGTCGCGGGCCCGCTGGTCCAGGTCGGTGTGGCCGACTACGAGGTGGTCGCCCGCGTCCTTGATGGCCTGGCTCGGCGCCCGCTCGATCGCCTGCTGGCCGGCCGGCAGCTCCCACAGGCCCGCCAGCCGTACCTTCACGAGGAAGTCGCGGTCCGTCGCCGACAGCGGGCCCCACTGCGTCGCCACCGTCGACGCGTTGAGGTTGGCCTGCCCGGTGCCGGAGCGGTCGGCGTACGACCAGACGGGGAACGCCAGTGCGCCTACCGTGGCGACCAGTGCCGCGATGATGAGTGCCGTGCCGTTGATGCGTCGCAACAACAAGGTGGTGCCTCCCGAACTGATGGCAGTACTGGGAGGTACGTATACCGGTGCCGGAACGTTCAGTTCACCTGTACGGGAAAGTCGGAGACGACCGTGCAGGAGCCGGGGGCGATCTCCGTGAAGCCCGCGTCCCGCACCACCGGCAGCCCGCTCGCGGTGAGTCCGGCCCACTTGCCGGGGTCGGCGGTGCGCACGGCGAGCGGGAAGCCGGCCTCCCGCCAGGCCGCGCGGTCCCCGTCCGTCATCGCCCACCACAGCAGGTGCGCACCGTGCCCGACCTGCGCCATCTCCTTGCCGGTGGACATGCGCAGGTCCGGGTTGAGCCACAGCAGGGCCTGCTCGGGGCGGGTGCCGGGGACCTCGCCCAGGTCCTCCAGCTCCGTGCCGGAGACCTGGAGCTTGGCGAGCTCCTTGGGCCAGCCGTCCAGCGGCACGGGCGGGAAGACCCGTACCTCCGCGGTGCCACCGGTGACCGTGATGCCGGGCAGCTCGCCGGCCCGCCGCCACTCCGCGCCGCGCGCCCGCCGCACCACCTTGCGGATCCGGGCGTCCTGCCAGTCGCGCACGGCCTGCGCCCACTCCCCGTCACCGGTCGACCGGTCGTCGGAGAGCATCACCAGCACGGCGCGCGCGGCGGTCTCCAGCGCGTCGGTACGGGCCGGGGGTTCGGCCCGCTCGACGCGTACGACGAGGGGAAGGACGAACTGGGGGGCGTCAAGGCTGCTCACCGGGACAGTCTGCCAGTCCGCACGGGAACCCTTCTTGGCGGAAGGGGGCGTTCCGGGACAGGATGCCGGTATGAAGAGCGATCTTTTCGCATCCGGGAACATGGCACAGCAGGCGACGGTGCCCGGCATGACGCTGCAGAACGCCAAGTCGGTCAAGTACGCCGTCGACGGCGAGATGCACGCCCGTCAGGGCTCGATGATCGCCTTCCGCGGGGACCTCCGGTTCGAGCGCAAGGGTCAGGGCCTGGGCGGCATGTTCAAACGGGCCGTCACCGGCGAGGGCCTGCCGCTGATGGCCGTGCGCGG
Organism: Streptomyces sp. NPDC051310; assembly: GCF_044455245.1. Lineage (NCBI taxonomy): Bacteria > Bacillati > Actinomycetota > Actinomycetes > Kitasatosporales > Streptomycetaceae > Streptomyces > Streptomyces sp. NPDC051310. The sequence continues at coordinate 427,690 of NZ_JBITEO010000002.1, read as the reverse complement.
CCGGGGCGAGGCGTGGTTCGCGCACGAGGCGCAGAACTGCTTCATCGTCGACCTGGAGCCGGGGGACGCGCTCACCGTCAACGGCCGCAACGTCCTGTGCTTCGACGCGACGCTCACGTACGAGATCGCGACCGTGAAGGGCGCCGGGATGGCCGGCGGCGGCCTCTTCAACAGCGTCTTCAGCGGGCACGGCAAGCTCGCCGTGATATGCGAGGGCAACCCCGTCGTCATTCCCGTCACCCCGCACCAGCCCGTGTACGTGGACACCGACGCGGTCGTCGGCTGGAGCGCCGCCCTCACCACCTCGCTGCACCGCTCGCAGTCCCTCGGATCGATGCTCCGCGGTGGTTCCGGCGAGGCGGTGCAGCTGATGCTCCAGGGCGAGGGGTTCGTGATCGTCCGGCCGAGCGAGCTCACCGCGCAGAAGGGCGCGCAGAGCTGAACCTCCGAGGAGTGGGCCGCCGTTACGGCGGCCCGGGCGGATCCTGGGCACTGCGCGGCGTCGACCTGGAACTGCCCCCGCACACCCTGGTACGGATCGAGGGCGCCAACGGCAGCGGCAAGTCGACCCTGCTGCGGCTGATCGCCGGGATCGACGCCCCGACCGAGGGCCGCGTCACCGGCCGGCCGCGGCGCACGGCCTACGTCCCCGAACGCTTCCCGGCCGCACTGCCGTTCACGGCCGCCGGCTACCTCGTGCACCTCGGGCGCGTCCAGGGGCTGCGGCGGGCCGAGGCCGAGGCCCGGGCCGCCGAGTGGCTGGACCGCTTCGGCGCCGCGCGGCACGCCGGTACCCCGCTGCGCGACCTGTCCAAGGGCAGCAGCCAGAAGGTCGCCGTGGCGCAGGCCCTCCTCGCCGATCCCGGACTGCTGGTCCTGGACGAGGCGTGGACCGGCCTGGACACGGCCGCCCGCGCCGGGCTGGACCGCGCTGTGGGGGAGCGGGTCGCGGCGGGCGCGACGGTGGTCTTCGTCGACCACGACCCCCGCCGCCTCGCGGGCGCGGCCCACGCGGTGTACGCGGTGACCGGGTCGCGCCTGCGCGCCGCCCCGCCGCCGGCGGACCGCACCGGTCTCGCGGACCTCGCCGGCTCCGAGGACCGCGCCGGCTCTGTGGGCCCGGGCGGCGACGGGCGGTTCGTGCGGGTGACGGCGTCCGGAGGGCGGCTGCCCGACACGGGGCTGCCCGGGGCGCCCGCGCACGCGGCGGGCACGGACGGCGGCGTGGCGTGCGTGACGTTCACCGTGCGCGCCGCGCACTCCGACGCGCTCCTGCGGGAGCTGCTGACGGCCCGCCCGCCCTGGCACATCCACGCGGTGGCCCCGGCCCCCGCCGGCACCGGAAGCCCTGCCCGATGACCGCCCTCCTGCGCTACCACACCGCCCTGCTGCTGCGCTCGCAGCGCTGGCTGCCCCCGGTTCTGCTGTACGCGGCGTTCCTCGGCATCGGCGTACGCCCCGGCGAGCCCGTCCTCGGCGCCCTGGGCTGGACGGCCGCGGGCCTGCTGCCGGCGACCGCCTGGCTGGTGCGGGTCTGCCTGAACCAGGAGCCCTCGGCCGCGCGGCACGTCACGGCCGCGGCGGCCGGCCGGGAGCGGGTCCACCTGGCCGCGATCGGCGCCGCCACGGTGTGCGCGGGTCTCCTGGGAGCCGCGGCCGTCGCGGCCGTGACCGCCCTCGGCGCTCCGGTGGACGCCGGCCGCGAGGTCCCGGTGCCCCGGCTGCCCGCGGCCCTCGCCGGACTCGTCACCGCGGCGGTGTGCGTCCTGCTCGGCGCGGCCGTCGGCGCCCTGGGCACCCGGCCGCTGGTGCGCGCCCGGGCGTGGTCCGTCTCCGTGATCGCCGTGGCCGCGCTGCTCGCCCTGGTCACCACCGGTTCGCCCGCGCGGCAGGCCGTCACCGCCCTGGTCACGGGCTCCCGCACCGGCACCGTCGAGCACCCCTGGACCGCGCTCGCGGGCGCCGTGGCCCTCGCGGCGGTGGCGGTCGCCCTCGCCTGCCGGCTCACGGCACGGCGCGAGTGAGTAGGCTCGGACACATGGACGATTCGTACTGCGACGCGACACCGGCCTCCGGGGCCGGCGCACCGGAGCGCAGGGCCGCCGAGGGCCCGTACGCGGCCTGCGTCCTGTGCCAGGAGCCGACCGAGTACCCGGAGTCGACGAAGGGCATCACGCTGTGCCCGGTCTGCGAGTGGCGGGAGGCGGAGCGCACCGCCTGCTCCGGTTAGCGCGGGGCCGCGTCGTCCCGGCCGCTCATCAGCTCGGAGACCTTGACGAAGCGGTAGCCCCGCCTGCGCAGCTCCGGGACGATGGTGCGGACGGCCTCCTCGGTGACCGGGGCCGCGCTGCGGGTGCAGTGCAGGACCACCAGGGAGCCGGGCTTGACGCCTGAGAGGACCTCCTCGGCGACGGCGCCGGCGTCGGTCGCGAAGGCGTCGCCGCTGACCACGTCCCACTGCACGGCCGTCACCCTCGCCGGTGCGAGCGCACGCAGCGCCGCGTCGTCGTAACAGCCCCCGGGGAAGCGGAAGTAGGGCACGACGTTGCGCACACCGGCCCTGCGGAACGCGTCGAAGGCGCGGCGCACGTCGGCCGCCATCGCCGGGCGGTCCAGCGCCGGCAGGCCGTAGCAGGGCGTGGCGAAGGCGTGGTGGCTGTAGGAGTGGTTGGCGACCTCGAACCGCGGATCGCTGCCGATGGCCTTCGCCTGGGCGGGGTACTCCTCGGCCCAGCGGCCGGTCATGAAGATCGTCGCGTCGACCTCCAGCCGCTTCAGCGTGGCGATCAGGGCCGGGTTGTCGAACCGCTCGCCGCCCGCCGCCCGCGGCCCCTGGTCGGCCGTCATGTCGGCGTCGAAGGTGAGGGCGACGGTCTTGCCGGCCGAGGCGGGGCCCCGGGTGAACACCGGGGTGAGGCCGCCGGGCCCGGGCGCCATCGTCGGCGGCTTCCGGGCGGGGGCGGCGGAGGGAGAGGCGGGGGAGGGGTGCGCGGGGCGCGGTGACACGGTGGTCGTGCCGCGGACCTGCGCGCTGCCGGCACCGCCGCGCTCACCGCCGCCACCGCAGCCGGTCAGTGCGGCGGCGAGGACGGTCAACAGGGACAGCTGCCGTACGGCCCGTCTCCGTACGGCAGGGGGGACAGAAATGATCACATGGCGAAACTATATGAATATATGGCGACGGCGACCGGGCGCGTCCGTCCGGCGTAGCCGTGCGGCGTACCCGTGCGAGGGAGCGGGCCCCTGTGGAACTGCCCGCCGGAGCCGGCCCCGGCACCGGCACGAGCCCCGGCCCCGCGCGGAGGCGGGGCCGTAACCGCCCGCCCGCCGCCCGGAGTCACCCCGTCAGTGCCAGGGGCCGGTCACCGCGAAGGTCGTCCCCGGCGTGTAGCAGTTCACGAACATCGTCGCCCCGTCCGGGGAGAAGGTGACGCCCGCGAACTCGCCCCACTCCGGCTCGTCCTCCGTGCCGGTGTTCTGCGCGTTGCGCGCCACCGGGTACACCTCGCCGTGCCTCGTCAGCCCGTACACGTGCTGCGCGCCGTTGCCGTCCTCGCACACCATCAGCCCGCCGCCGGGCGCCAGGCAGATGTTGTCGGGGGACTCGCCGGGCAGCTGGATGTCGGAGCTCGGCCCGAACACCACGACGAGCGTGAGCCGGCGCCGCAGCGGCTCGTACCGCCACACCTGCCCGTAGTGGTCGGCCGCCGAGCCATCGGCGGCGCGCGCGAAGCTGGACACGAAGTAGACGGACCGGCCGTTCCAGTAACAGCCCTCCAGCTTCTGGGCGTGCGTGATGCCCTTCGGCCCGAAGTCCTGGAGCCGGATGGGGGTCTGCCGGGCCTGCGGGTCCGGTACGGGCACCCACTCGACGCCCTCGAAGACCGCGCCGGTCTCCTGCACGGCGGAGAGGTCCGCCACGCCCGGCACCCGCATCGCCTCCAGCGCCCCGCCCGCCCGCAGCGAACCGGTGCCGCCGAGCGGCTTCTCGGGCAGGAAGCGGTAGAACAGTCCGAACGGCCGCTGGAAGGCGTCCTCGGTCTCGTACACGATCCCGGTGCGCGGATCGACGGCGACCGCCTCGTGCTGGAAGCGGCCCATCGCGGTCAGCGGTACGGCCCCGGTGCGGCGCGGATCGACGGGGTCGACCTCGAAGACGTAGCCGTGGTCCTTGGTGTAGCCGTTGGTGCCGGCTCTGTCCTCGGTCTCCTCGCAGGTGAGCCAGGTGTTCCACGGGGTGGGCCCGCCCGCGCAGTTGACGGCGGTTCCGGCGACGCCCACCCGCTCGCCCAGGACGTCGTTGCGCCCGTCCAGCTCCAGCACCGTGCAGCCGCCCTTGCCGGCCGGGTCGTAGGTGAGGCCCTGGACGGCCGGGACCCCTATGCGGGCGGAGGGGCGGTTCTCGTGGTTCCGTACGAGGAGGACGCGGCCGCGCCGCCCCCGGAAGGCGCCCATGCCGTCGTGATTGCTCGGGACCTCCCCCTCGTCGGAGCGGAGCCGCAGCCCCTCCCGGGAGAGGACCTTGTAGCGGAAGCCCTCGGGCAGGTCGAGCAGGCCGGCGGGGTCGGGCACGAGAGGGCCGTGGCCGGCGTGCCCGCGGGCGGCGGCCGTGCCGGTGAAGAGTTCGGACAGCGCCCCGGTGAAGGCGATACCGGCGACGGAGGCGCCGGTACGGGCCAGGAGCTGACGACGTGTCGCGGACATGAGGCAACTCGCTTCCTGCTGGGGGTCCCGGCCCGGAGGGCATGGGGAGGACAGGAGACAGGAGATGTGACGTGACCCGCATGTGTGTATCACGCGGTGTGGTGGCAGGTGAACCGTGCGGACGGTGCGGGCCACGTCGCCTCATGTGGCCGCCGGGCCACGAGGGATCCGACGGATCAGGCGAGCCGGGCGGTGAGGGTGATCTCCGTGCCCGTGAGCGCCTGGCTCACCGGGCAGCCCGCCTTGGCGTCCTCGGCCGCCTTGACGAAGCCGGCCTCGTCCAGGCCCGGCACCTCGCCCTCCACCGTGAGGTGGATGCCGGTGATGCCCTTGCCGGGCTGGAAGGTCACGTCGGCCTGGGTGTTCAGCCGCGCGGGCGGGTTCCCGGCCTTGGTCAGGGAGCCGGAGAGGAACATCGAGAAGCAGCTGGAATGGGCGGCCGCGATGAGCTCCTCCGGGCTCGTCATGCCGTTCGGCTCCTCGGAGCGCGCCGGCCACGAGACCGGGTACCGGCCGATGCCGGACGAGTCGAGGGACACGGTGCCCGTGCCCTCGGTGAGATTGCCTTCCCAGACGGTGTGCGCGTGACGCGTGGTGGCCATGCCGCATTCCCTTCGGACGGTGTACGACCCGGATGGGTACGGCACCCCAACCTACTGGTCGACCAGCCCCTTGGCGTCGCGCGCCAGCGCCGTGAGCCGTGAGATCGCCCGGAAGTACTTCTTCCGGTACCCGCCGTTCAGCATCTCGTCACTGAACAGCTTGTCGAACGGCAGTCCGGAGGCGAGCACCGGCACCTCGCGGTCGTACAGCCGGTCGGCGAGGACCACCAGCCGCAGCGCGGTCGACTGGTCGGGCACCGGCTCCACACCGGTCAGGCAGACCGCGGCCAGGCCGTCGGTCAGGGCGCCGTACCGGCTGGGGTGCACCCGGGCGAGGTGCTCCAGCAGGTCGGGGAACGCGTCCAGCGACGCGCCGGGCGTGGCGTGCGCCGCCCTGGTCACCTGCTCGACGGCGTACGGCGGCGGGGCCTCGGGCAGCCCGCGGTGACGGTAGTCCTCCCCGTCGATGCGCAGCGGGCGGAAGTGGGCGGACAGGCCCTGGATCTCGCGCAGGAAGTCCGCGGCGGCGAACCGGCCCTCGCCGAGCTTGCCCGGCAGCGTGTTGGAGGTGGCCGCCAGGGCGACGCCCGCGTCGACCAGCTTGCCCAGCAGGGTGGACACGAGCACCGTGTCGCCCGGGTCGTCCAGCTCGAACTCGTCGATGCACAGCAGCCGGTGGCCGCTCAGCGTGGCGACGGTCTGCTGGAAGCCCAGCGCGCCGACCAGGTTGGTCAGCTCGACGAACGTGCCGAACGCCTTGAGCGCCGGCTCGGCGGGCGTGGCGTGCCACAGCGACGCGAGCAGGTGCGTCTTGCCCACGCCGTACCCGCCGTCCAGGTACACCCCGCGCGGCCCGGCGGGGGCGGCCGGCTTCTTCGCGAACCAGCGGCGCCGCCCGGAGCCGGTCGCGTGCGCACCGCCGAGCCCGGACGCGAACGTGCTCAGCACCTTGACCGCCTCGGTCTGGCTGGGCTGGTTCGGGTCGGGGATGTACGTGTCGAAGCGCACCGCGTCGAAGCGCGGCGGCGGCACCATCTCGGCGACCAGCCGCTCGGCGGGGACGTGGGGTTCACGGGCGCACAGGGACAGCGGGACCGCTTCGGTCGTCATGGCGCGGGGGGCAGTGGTGGACACGTTTCCCACTGTAAGCGCCGTGTCAGACTGCTCGGCATGCGACGCCTGTTCCCTGTGACCGACCAGACATCCGCGGCAGCCGGGCCCCGCGAGTGGTCCCTCGACGAGCTGGCCGAGGCCTACGCGTACCCGGAGCCGTCCCCCGGCGCGGATCCCGCGGCCGGGGCCGGGGCGGCCGGGTCCTGGCTGCGCGCCAACATGGTGTCCTCCCTGGACGGGGCCGCCCAGCACGACGGGCGCTCCGAGCCCATCTCGTCCGCGACCGACATGCGGATCTTCGGCACCCTGCGGGCGCTGGCCGACGTCGTGGTCGTCGGCGCCGAGACGGTACGGATGGAGGGCTACCGCCCGGCCCGCGCGCGGGAGGCCTTCGCGGCGCGCCGGCAGGCGGCCGGACAGGGCCCCGCGCCCGCCATCGCGGTGGTCAGCGCCTCCCTGGACCTGGACTTCTCGCTGCCGCTGTTCACCGAGCCGCTGGTGCCGACGCTGCTGCTCACCGGCGCCGCAGCGCCGCCGGAGCGGGTGCGCGAGGCCGAGCGGGCGGGCGCCGAGGTGGTCGTCGCGGGCGACGGGCCGGGCGTGGAGCCGGCCCGGGCCGTGCGGGCACTGGCCGCGCGCGGGCTGACCCGCCAGCTGACCGAGGGCGGGCCGCGGCTGCTCGGGCAGCTGGTGGCGGCCGGGGTGCTCGACGAGCTGTGCCTGACGGTCTCGCCGCTGCTCACGGCGGGGGGCGCCCAGCGGATCGCGGGCGGGCCGTCCCTCGCGGTGCCGGAGCGGTACGCGCTCGCGTCGATCCTGGAGGAGGACGGGTTCCTCTTCACCCGGTACCGCAGGGCCTGACCCGCCCGGGCACGACCGGCCCGGGCAATAGGCGGAATAAGTCGTTCCGCTTCACGCCGGCTGGGCAGACTTATCTCGCAGTCCCCGTGCGGGCACGGGGAAGGATGGTTTCCGCAGAAGGGCTCCTGAGGTGTTCACAAGCGTTCTCATGATCGAGAAGCCCCTGTCCCGGGTCGACGTGGAATTCGTCACGACCCTCCACGGGGACGAGGAGATCTCGTTCATCGTGCTCATGCAGCCCCGCGGCGACCAGTCCGTCGTCCTGCTGCGCGCCATCGACGACGTCGCCATCGGCGAGATCAAGGAGGCCGTCCACGAAGGCGAGGAACCGGAGGGGAGGGCGGCGAGACCGCCCGCCCGGGCCGCGCTGGAGCACTCGCTCCAGGCCCTGCGCGACGCCGGTTGCCAGGCGGTGGGCCAGGTCGTCGAGGACCACCCGCTGGACAAGCTGAGGGCCGTGGTGGAGGAGGCCGGGGCGGACGAGGTCATCGTGCTCACGGCCCCCCACTACGTGGAGGAGTTCTTCCACCGCGACTGGGCCTCCCGGGCCCGCCACAAGGTCGGCGTACCGGTGCTCAAGCTCTTCGCGCACAACGACGAGTCCGGGACCGCATAGGCTTGGGGCCGCTCACGTACGTCACACCCCGGGGAGACACACGCATGGCACCCGCCATCCCTGCTGCCATGGAACGGCCGCACTTCATCGGCATCGGCGGCGCCGGTATGTCGGGCATCGCGAAGATCCTCGCCCAGCGGGGCGCCGAGGTCGTCGGCAGCGACGCGCGCGACTCGGAGACCGCCGCCGCCCTGCGTGCGCTCGGCGCCACCGTCCACATCGGGCACGCCGCCGCGCACCTCGCCGACGACACCAGCTGCGTCGTGGTCTCCAGCGCCATCCGCGCCGACAACCCCGAGCTGGCCCGCGCCACCGAGCTGTCCATCCCCGTGGTCCACCGCTCCGACGCGCTGGCCGCGCTCATGACCGGCCTGCGCTCCATCGCCGTGGCCGGCACGCACGGCAAGACCACCACCACGTCGATGCTCGCCGTCGCCCTCACCGAGCTCGGACTCGACCCGTCGTACGCCATCGGCGGAGACCTGGCCGGGCCGGGCAGCAACGCCCGCCACGGCGAGGGCGACCTCTTCGTCGCCGAGGCCGACGAGAGCGACCGCAGCTTCCAGAAGTACGACCCCGAGGTCGCGATCGTCCTCAACGTCGAGCTGGACCACCACGCGAACTACGCCTCCCTGGACGAGATCCACGAGTCCTTCGAGGCCTTCGTCGCCAGGATCCGGCCCGGCGGCACGCTGGTCGTCGGCGAGCACGCGGGCGCCCGCGAGCTCGCGGGCCGCGTCTCGGGCCGTCCCGGCCTGCGCGTGGTCACCGTCGGCGAGGCGGAGACGTCCGACGTGTGGATCCGCCGGATCACGCCCAAGGGCATGACGAGCGAGGTGAGCGTCGTCCTCGACGGCGTCGAGCACACCTTCACCGTCTCGGTGCCCGGCCGCCACTACGCGCACAACGCCGCCGCGGCGCTCGCCGCCGGCGCCCGCACCGGCATCGACCCCGCCGCGCTGGCCCAGGCCCTCACCGCGTACACCGGGGTGGGCCGCCGCCTCCAGCTCAAGGGCGAGGCCGCCGGCGTACAGGTCATCGACTCCTACGCGCACCACCCCACGGAGATGACCGCCGATCTGGAGGCGATGCGCTCCGCCGCCGGTTCCGCCCGCCTGCTGGTCGTCTTCCAGCCGCACCTCTTCTCCCGGACCCAGGAGCTCGGCACCGAGATGGGCCGGGCGCTCGCCCTGGCGGACGCCTCCGTGGTGCTGGACATCTACCCGGCCCGCGAGGACCCGATCCCCGGCGTCACCAGCGCCCTGATCACCGACGCCGCCCGGGCGGCGGGCGCCGACGTCACCCCGGTCTCCGACAAGGACGCCGTCGCCGGGGTCGTCGCGGGAATGGCCGGGCCCGGCGATCTCGTTCTCACGATGGGCGCGGGCGACGTCACGGACCTCGGACCGGAGATCCTCGCCCGCCTGGCGAACTGAGGAGACCCCATGCCGTACGACGTCGAGAAGCCGGACGAGCAGTGGCGGGCGGAGCTGTCCCCCGAGGAGTACCGCGTCCTGCGCGAGGCCGGCACCGAGCCCGCCTTCACCGGTGAGTACACCGACACCACGACCGAGGGTGTCTACTCCTGCCGGGCCTGCGGCGCCGAACTGTTCACCTCCGGGACCAAGTTCGCGTCGCACTGCGGCTGGCCGTCCTTCTACGACCCGAAGGACAGCGACGCCGTCGAACTGATCGAGGACCGGTCGTACGGCATGGTCCGCACCGAGGTGCGCTGCGCCCGCTGCGGCTCGCACCTCGGCCACGTCTTCGAGGGCGAGGGGTACCCGACCCCGACGGACCAGCGGTACTGCATCAACTCCGTCTCGCTGCGGCTGGAGCCGGCCGGCGGCCAGGGCTAGGTCGTGTCAGGCCGGTCACGCCGGGCTCGCGACGTTCGGCACCGAACACCGCTCACCGATCCGGCCTGATCGACACGACCTGGGCCTTCCGGCCCCTGCGCGCCGGCCTGATCCGGGCGACAGGGCCCGGGCGGGGGCCGGCACCCGGCCGGCCCCGTGGCCCTCACGCGGGCTGCAGCAGGTCCCAGCGGTTGCCGTACAGATCCTCGAAGACCGCGACCGTGCCGTACGGCTCGTGGCGCGGCTCCTCCAGGAAGCGGACGCCCGCCGCCCGCATCCGCGCGTGGTCGCCCGCGAAGTCCCCGGTGTGGAGGAAGAAGCCGACGCGCCCGCCGGTCTGGGCGCCCACGCTCGCCTCCTGCCGCCCGTCGGCGGCGCGGGCCAGCAGCAGCGCCGTACCGGCGCCGGCGCCCCGCGGCCGGACGACGACCCAGCGGCCGCCGTCCTCCCGCGGACTGTCCTCCACCAGCTCGAAACCGAGCGCGCCGGTGTAGAAGGCGATGGCGTCGTCGTAGTCACGGACGACCAGGGTGATCAGGGCGATGTACGGCATGGCGCCACGTTATACGTATGACGATCGGGCGTCCACGACCGGGGAACAATGCCGTCCATGGACCCGCAGCAGCTCGACCGGCTCACCGCCCGCGCCCGCCGCCTCGCCGTGCCCGGCGGCCGCCGCATCCTCGGCATCGCCGGCGCCCCCGGCGCGGGCAAGTCCACCCTCGCGGAGCGCCTGGCCGAGGACCTGCGCGGGCTCGCCGTCCTCGTCCCCATGGACGGCTTCCACCTCGCCGGGGCCGTACTGCGCCGCCTCGGCCGCGCCGACCGCAAGGGCGCGCCCGACACCTTCGACGCCGCCGGTTACACGGCCCTCCTCACCCGGCTGCGCACCCCCGAACCGGGCACGACCGTCTGGGCGCCCGCGTTCGACCGCACGCTGGAGGAGCCCGTCGCCGGCAGCATTCCGGTCGCCCCGGACGTCCCGCTCGTCATCACCGAGGGCAACTACCTGCTGTACGACGACGGCGAGGGCCCCTGGGCCCGCGTCGCCCCGCTCCTGGACGAGGTGTGGTTCCTCGAACTCGACGACCGCCGGCGCCTCCACCGCCTGATCGACCGTCACGTCCGGTTCGGCAAGGACCGCGAGCACGCCGAGCGGTGGGTGCACGGGTCGGACGAGGCCAACGCCCGCCTCGTCGCCCCCGGACGCGACCGCGCGGACCTGGTCGTCCGGATGCCCTGACCGCGCGCGCCCGCCCTGCCTGGGGCCGGTGCGCTCCGTGTCCCGGGCGCGGGCCGGCGCTCCGGGGGCCGTGGCCGCCCGCGATCGCGCGGTTGCGCGGCGGCGCGTCCGGCGCGGAGGATGAGCGGGTCGAGGAGCCGAGGAGGCAGCACCGCATGTCCAGCACACCGGCGGCATCCGGCACCCCCGCGACGGCCACCGCGCCCGCGCCCTTCACCGCCGGCGACTACCGCGCCCGTATGGCCCGCGCCGCCGATGCGGCGGCCGAGGCCGGACTCGCGGGGCTGCTCGTCGCGCCCGGGCCTGACCTGGTGTACTTCACCGGGTACCGCGTCACCGCCGAGACCGAGCGGCTCACGCTCCTCGTCCTCGCGCCAGGCCGCGACCCGGTGCTCGTCGTGCCGGCGCTGGAGGCGCCCGACGCCGCGCGGTCCGCCGGGGCCCCCGCGCTCACCCTGAGGGACTGGACCGACGGCACCGACCCGTACGCCGTCACCGCCCCGCTCCTCGACGCCCGGGGCCGCTTCGGTGTGAGCGACAACGCCTGGGCCATGCACCTGCTCGGGCTGCAGCGGCAACTGCCGGACAGCGCGTACACCGCGCTCACCGAGGCGCTGCCCATGCTGCGCGCCGTCAAGGACGCGCGTGAGCTGGAGCGCCTGGCCGCGGCCGGCGCGGCCGCCGACGCCGCGTACCGCGAGATCCTCCGGGTGCGCTTCGCCGGGCGCAAGGAGACCGACATCGCCGCGGACCTGTCCGCGCTGCTGCTGGGCTTCGGGCACTCCCAGGTGGACTTCACCGTCGTCGGCTCGGGCCCCAACGGCGCCGACCCGCACCACGAGGCGGGCGACCGCACCATCGTCCACGGCGACATGGTCGTCCTCGACTTCGGCGGCCTGAAGCACGGGTACGGCTCCGACACCACCCGTACCGTCCACGTCGGCGAGCCCACGGCCGAGGAGCGCCGCGTCCACGACGTCGTGCGCGAGGCGCAGCGCGCCGGTGTCGCCGCGGTCCGGCCGGGCGCCACCTGCCAGGAGGTGGACCGGGCAGCCCGTGCGGTGATCGCCGACGCCGGGTACGGCGAGTACTTCATCCACCGCACCGGCCACGGCATCGGCGTCACCACGCACGAGCCCCCGTACATGATCGAGGGGGAGGAGCAGCCGCTTGTGCCCGGCATGTGCTTCTCCGTCGAGCCCGGGATCTACCTCCCGGGCCGCTTCGGCGTGCGCATCGAGGACATCGTCACGGTCACCGGGGACGGCGTCCGCCGCCTCAACACCACCCCGCGCGAGCTCGCCCTGGTCGACTAACGCACGGTGCCGCCACCGCCGTTCAGCACCACGGCCGGTCTCTTCGCGGCGGTGACCCGCTCCCCACGCGCCGGGCCCACTTCTCCGCAGGAGCGGCCAACAGCACGACGCGGGCGGCCACCCGCCACCCCGGCAGGCCGGGGCTTGCTCATGCGATCATGCAGGGCGGCTCCCGATCGCCCGGTGCGCAGTCGACCGATCGGACGGTCGAGCCGGCGGGTGGTCGAGCGATGACGGGGGTGCGGTGTGAGCGGAGCTGGGGGGCAGGACGGGTCGTCCGTGTCCGAGGAGGAGTGGGAGCGGTTCCTCCGTGAATCGGTGACGGGTGCAGCCCAGGCGCCCGTGGAGCCGTCGGCGCGCGCCCGAGAGGTGGAGCGACGGCTGCGGGAGCGCTCCGGGCAACCGGAAGGCTGGCGTACGTATGCACCGGCCCGGCCCCGGCGCAGGACAGGCTGGTACGTGACCGGGCTCGTGGCGGCGGTGGCTCTCCTGGTCGTCAGCCTCTTCCCCCAGCAGGTCGTCGGCTGGTTCGGTGGCGACGACGGCGCGCAGGACGGGGCGCCGCTCGCCGCCGAGACGGAAGGCCCGCGGGAGGCGCCCGGCGCCGAGGCGGATCTGCGCCCCACCCTCGCCGAACCCTTCCGGGGGTCGCCCGCCGCCCGCTGGGCCGACGGAACGGCCGGGATCACGGTGCCGCCGGCCAAGGCGACCGGCTGGATGAACGCCGCCCAGGTCGAGCATGCACTGCGGCAGAGCCGGGACTTCCTGGTGGCCGCGGGGCTCGACTCCCGCGTGCTGCGCGGCGAGCGGCCCACGAAGGCGATCGCGCTGCTGAACCCGCACCAGAAGGACGTCCAGGAGTATCTCCGTACCGCCCTGTCGTCGGCAGCGCCCGCTCCGGAGACCGACCCGCTGCTGCTGTTCAGCCGCTTCCGGCCGGAGCAGGCCCGACTGGTCGGCGACGTGGTCAAGACGCGCGGTCGGCTCACGTACCGGGAGGGGAAGCGGGGGGCGGTCGAGGTGACGGCGGACGTCACCTTCGTGTACCCGGTCACCCCGGCGGACGACGGCGGGCGGGACGCCGAGGTCGTCCGTACGATCGTGCGGCGCGAGGTGGTGATGAGCTGGGACGACCCGGCCGAGGTCATCACCGAACCGGGCACGATGTCCCTCGTGTCCTACGCGCTCGACATGACCAACGGCGGCTGCTCCGCCCCGACCGGCTACTTCGTGCCGCCCTTCGGCACGGCCGGCGAACAGCCCGCCGACGAGGCTCACCGGGTCGATCCGTACGACCGCAGCGAGCCGATCGACACGAGCGACGGCACGGCCGCGGGCGACGACTGCGCGACCGCCACCCGCTCCTAGCCCGGTGTTCAACACCTGCCCTCAGGCCCCGGGCGGGTCGGCAGTGCCGGTCGGCGGATGATTGCGGGCATGCAGAGCGTGGTGGAGAAGATCAAGGTCTGGTTCCGGTTCGTGCCTCGCGAGGGGTGGTTCCCGCAGGACACCGAGGGTCTGTGGGCGACCGATCTGGGAGACGGCACGGCCCGGATCGAGAACGCCCCCTTCCTTCAGAACGGGGTGGCCGAGGGTGACGTGGTGCGGTACCGGACCGACTCCGACGGGCTCCGCTGGGCCGTTGGGCAGGTCGGTTCCTCCGGCAACTGCACGATCCGCGTCGTGCCCGTGCCCGCCGGTCCCCTCGGGAGAAGCCCCCAGGCAGTCCATCGACGCTTTGCGCCGTTCGGGCTCGGAGGCGAGGTCTTCAGCGACGATTTCCCCATGGTGGCCTTCACCGTGCCGGCAGGCACGGACTTCGCCGGGATCAAGAAGCTCCTGGCGCAGGGGCGGGCGGAGGGATGGTGGCACTACGAGGTCGGATGCGGCACCGACGAGTGGTGGAACGCCTGAGCTCCGTCCGGTTCGCCGGGGCTTGGCGCCGGCCACGTGGTCGACCGGCCGGGCACGTCACTCGTCGGCCGCCAGGACTCGCGGGCGTCGCCAGGGCTCGCCCGACGCCGTAGCGGGTGGAGTGCCCGGAGCCGGTTTGGCGGTGCACGCAGCGTTCGGGCACGGTGCGCGGATCACCACGGCCGGGCCGCGCTCACCGGTCCGCGGCGTCCGTCAGGACCACGCAGGACTCCGGCGGCAGCCGCAGCACGCCCTCGCCGTCCGGGTCCTCGACCGGCTCCCACGCCGCCAGCACCCGCGCCGGGGCACCCAGCGGCACCTCCGCCGGCTCCTTAGCGAAGTTGACCACCACCCGCAGGTCGCCCCGCCGGTACGCCAGCAGACGCGACGACTCGTCGAAGGACACCCGGATCGCCGCCAGGTCCGGGTCGGTCAGATCGGGCTGGGCGGCGCGCAGCGCGATCAGCTCGCGGTGCCAGGCCAGCAGCCGCGCGTGCGGTTCGCGCTCGGGCTCCGACCAGTCCAGGCAGGAGCGGTCCCGCGTCGCCGGGTCCTGCGGATCGGGGATGTCCTCCTCCGCCCACCCGTGCGCCGCGAACTCCCGCCGCCGGCCGCGCCGTACGGCTTCGGCGAGCTCCGGGTCCGTGTGGTCGGTGAAGAACTGCCAGGGCGTGCCCGCGCCCCACTCCTCGCCCATGAACAGCATCGGCGTCGACGGCCCGGTCAGGACCACCGCCGCCGCGCACGCCAGCAGGCCGGGGGAGCAGGAGGCCGACAGCCGGTCGCCGGTGGCGCGGTTGCCGATCTGGTCGTGGCTCTGGGCGTAACCCAGGAAGCGGTGGGCCGGCGTCCGCTCACGGTCGACCGGCCGGCCGTGCGTACGGCCCCGGAAGGACGAGTACGTGCCGTCGTGGAAGAAGACGTGCTGGACCGTCTTGGCGAGCGCGGCCAGCGGGGCCCGCGCGAAGTCCGCGTAGTAGCCCTGGGACTCACCCGTGAGCGCGGTGTGCAGGGCGTGGTGGAAGTCGTCGTTCCACTGGGCGTGCAGACCGAGGCCGCCCTCCTCCCGCGGTGTCGTCGTCCGCGGATCGCACAGGTCCGACTCCGCGATCAGGAACAGCTCCCGGCCCTGCTCGGCGGCGAGCTCGTCGACGGCGGCCGACAGCTCCTCCAGGAACGGCAGCGCCCGCGTGTCGGCGAGCGCGTGCACCGCGTCCAGCCGCAGGCCGTCGATCCAAAAGTCGCGCAGCCAGCCCAGGGCGCTGCCCAGCAGGTACGCGCGGACCTCGTCCGAGCCGGGCGCGTCGAGGTTCACCGCGGCCCCCCACGGGGTGTGGTGCGTGTCGGTGAAGTACGGACCGAAGGCCGGCAGGTGATTGCCCGACGGACCCAGGTGGTTGTGGACCACGTCCAGCACCACGCCGAGGCCGAGGCCGTGCGCCGTGTCGACGAAGCGCTGCAGCGCCTCCGGCCCGCCGTACGGCTCGTGCACCGCCCACAGCGACACCCCCTCGTACCCCCAGCCGTGACGGCCGGGGAAGGGGCAGAGCGGCATCAGCTCCACATGGGTGACGCCCAGACCGGCGAGGTGGTCCAGCCGTCCGGCCGCCGCGTCCAGGGTGCCCTCGCGGGTGTACGTGCCGACGTGCAGCTCGTACAGCACGGCGCCGCGCAGCCCGCGCGACGGCGACGGATGCCGCCAGGCGTACGCGCCGAGGTCCACCACGGCGCTGCGCCCGTCGGGGCCGTCCGGCTGGCGGCGCGACCGCGGATCGGGCAGCACCGGCCCGCCGTCCAGCGCGAACCCGTACCGCGCGCCCGGACCCGCCTCGGCCTCGGCGGTCCACCAGCCTTCCCGCTGCGCATCGCGCGCCATGGGGTGCCGGGCACCCTCCACATGGAGCTCGACCCGTTCCTCCGCCTCAGGCGCCCATACGTCGAACAGCACTGGCGATCCCCTCGTCGTCGTCCCCCGGTACTCCCATCCTGGCAAGATCCAGAACGGGAAGCACGACACTTGGCCGAACGCTCCCGTCGCGTCGCGGCCGGCACACCCCTGCGCGCGCCGGACACCGAGCCCCCGGCCCCGCACGTCCCAAGACCGTACCAACGGGGTCCGACAACGGGCCCCTGTCTGGACACCCCGGGCCGCCCGGGCCGACAATCGCCCCTGTGACGTCGTCCTTCGAGTTCCACACGTACCCCGCCCGGCCGACCGACGCCGAACGGGACCGTGCGCTGGGGATGCTCCGCGAGGGCGCCGCGCAGGGCAGGCTCTCGCACGACACGTTCCTGCGCCGCATGGAACTGGTCCTGACCGCCCGCCGTACCGACGAACTGGCCGCCGCCACCGCCGACCTGCGCTCCGACGGCCGGTGGGCCGAGCGGGTGTTCGGCGCCGTCGAGCGGATGTCCCGCTTCACCGCGCGGCTGGGGCGGGCGTGGCGGGCGGAGCGGCTGCCGAAGCTGCTGCTCCCCGAGCCCGGCCCCACCCCGCTGCGCATAGGCCGCGACCCGGCCAGCGGGCTGCGGCTCAGCCACGGGACGGTCTCCCGCACGCACGCCGAACTGCGGCTCCAGGGCGGCCTGTGGGTGCTGCGGGACCTCGGCTCCACCAACGGCACCACCGTCAACGGCCGTCGCGTCACCGGCACGGTCGTCGTCCAGGACGGCGACCTGGTGACGTTCGGGCAGATGGGGTTCCGCCTCACCGCGCGCTCAGCCCGCTGACCCCGGCCGGTCCGGCCGTTCCCGCGTCAGCAGCGCCACCGGCCGCGCGGCGAACAGCTCCTCCAGCTCCACGGCCCCGCCGAACTCCGCGCCGGACGAGTCGTCCAGGGCGTCGTACCAGCGCCCCGGCGGCAGCCGCAGCGTCGTGCCGGCCCAGCCGCCGCCCTCCGCCAGCCGCAGCGACAGCCGGGTCACCGCGGTGACCACCTCCCCGGAGCGGCAGAACGCCACGCAGTGCCCCGCCGCCGGGCCCGACACGGTCAGCGGCTCGTACGTCCCCGAGGTGCCGAACACCTCCGGGCGACGGCGCCGCAGTCCCAGCGCCGCGCGCGTGAGCGCCGTCTTCTCGTCGGGCGGCCCCTCCTGGAACGGATCGCGGTTGTCCGGGTCGACCAGCGCCCGGTACTCCCGCTCGGAGCCCTGGTAGACGTCGGGCACGCCCGGCATGGTCAGGTGGACCAGCGCCGCGCCCAGCACATTGGCCCGGGCGTGCGGGTCCAGTTCGCGCGCCAGCAGGTCCACCGTGTACTGCGGCGGACCGGCGGGGCCCGCGGCCGTGAAGTCCGCGACGGCCTGCTCGTAGGCCGGGTCGGGCTCCGTCCAGCCGGTGTGCAGCCCCGCCTCCCGCACGGACTTGAGCAGGGCCTGCCCCAGACGCCGCGGTTCGGCCCGACCCAGGCCGAACCCCGTCTGCCACCCCACCCATGCCAGCTGCCCGTCCGGTGCGGGCACCGCCGTCCTCCCGGCCACGTCGTCGAGGAGCTTCGCCCACCGCTGCGGGCACTGGGACAGCACCGCGATCCGCGCCCGCACGTCCGCGCTGCGCTTGGTGTCGTGCGTGGACAGCACCGTGCCGGTGGCCGGCCAGTCGCGGGCGAGGCGGGCGCAGTACGCGTGGAAGTCGTCCGGCCCCACGGCAGGCATGCCCGGCTCGCCGCCCACCTCGTTCGCCGACACCAGGGGCGTGTACCGGTAGAAGGCCGTGTCCTCGACGGACTTGGCCCGCAGCGCGGACGACGTCTGCGCGAACCGGGTGCGGAAGGCCCGGTGGTCCGGCCCGTCCCCGAGCCGCCCCAGCGCCAGGTCGCGCACGACGTCCACCGCGTCGGCCTCCTCCGGGACCGTGAAGGTCTCCCTGGCCTCGCGGGCCGCCTCCGCGCTCAGCACGTCCTCGGCCCCGGTCCCGTACGGCCGGTAGACCGGCACCCGGATCAGCAGCTCCCGGACCGCCGCGCGCAGGGCCCAGGGGGCGTGGTCGCGCAGCGCCGGGTCGGCGGCGCAGATCCGGCCGGCCGTCCGGGTCAGGAAGGCCACCTCCGCGGCGAGCGCGTGCGTCACCACCTTGTAGGCGGCGCGGCGCGCGGTCGGCTCCCAGTGGCCGCCGCGGTCGCCGGACGGGTTCGCGAACCGCCGGTACAGGTCCGCCATCTCCGCCGCGCCGGCCGGGTCGACGAAGAGCCCGTCCACCCGGTACAGCGCGTCGTACCCCGTGGTGCCCGCCACCGGCCAGGACGCGGGCAGCCGCTCGTCACCGGTGAGGATCTTCTCGACGACCGTCCAGCACGCCCCGCCGGTCGCCTCCGCCAGCTCCCGCAGATAGCCCTCCGGGTCCGCGAGGCCGTCCGGGTGGTCGATCCGCAGCCCCTCGACCACCCCGTCCCGCACCAGCTCCAGGATCTTGGCGTGGGTGGCGGCGAAGACCTCCGGGTCCTCCACCCGCACCCCGATGAGGTCCGAGATGGTGAAGAACCGCCGGTAGTTGAGCTCCGTGCGCGCCAGCCGCCACCAGCCGAGCCGGTACCACTGGGCGTCCAGCAGCTCCGGCAGCGCCAGGCCCTCCGTACCGGGACGCAGCGGGAACCGCTGTTCCCCGTAGTGCAGCGCGCCGTCCTCGACGCGCATCCGGGCCAGTTCGTCACCGATCCGCCCGCCCAGGACCGGCAGCAGCACCTTGCCGCCGCCCGTCGTCCAGTCGATGTCGAACCAGCGGGCGTACGGGGACGCCGGGCCCTCCCGCAGCACCTCCCACAGCGCCCGGTTGTGGCGGGGCGCGGCGGCCATGTGGTTGGGCACCAGGTCCACCACCAGGCCGAGGCCGTGGGCGCGGGCGGTGCGGGCGAGGGCCCGCAGCCCGTCCTCACCGCCCAGCTCCTCCCGCACCCGGCTGTGGTCGGTGACGTCGTACCCGTGCGTCGAGCCGGGGACCGCTTCCAGGACGGGTGACAGGTGGAGGTGCGACACCCCGAGCGAGGCGAGGTACGGCACCGCTTCCCCGGCCGCCTGGAAGGGGAAGTCCGGCTGGATCTGGAGCCGATAGGTCGAGTTGGGCGTCATGCGAACGTACGTACCCGCTTGGGGGGCTTCTGTGTCATCACTTCATGCGATGTACGTCCGACGCCACGTGGCGTTCGTATGGTGTTCGACAGGGGGGCAGCGGCAGGGGGGGGGGGGGGGCGCGCCCCCCCCCCCCCCCCCCCCCCCCCCCCCCCCCCCCCGCCTCCGTGCCGCCTCCCGTCTAACCGGGACGGCGCAGGACCGTCAGGCTGCGGCCGATCAGCGTGAGCCGGTCGCCGGCCGCCACCTTGGCGCCCTGCCCGGGCTCGATGCCCTCCGGGACGGCCGTGTCGACCACCACCTGCCACTGGCGACCGTGGTTCACCGGAACGACGAACTCCAGATCCTCGGCGCTGGCGTTGAACATCAGCAGGAACGAGTCGTCCGCGATGCGCTCCCCGCGCGGTCCCGGCTCGGAGATCGCGCTGCCGTTCAGGAACACCGACAGGGCCTTCGCGTGCGCCGCCTGCCAGTCCCGCACGCCCATCTCGTCCCCCTCGGGGGTGAACCACGAGATGTCGGAGAGCTCGTCGTGCGTGCCCTCCACCGGCCGTCCGTGGAAGAAGCGGCGCCGCCGGAAGACCGGGTGGTCCCGCCGCAGCCACACCATCGAACGGGTGAACTCCAGCAGCGACCTGGCCTCGTCCGCGTCCTGGTCCGGCCAGTGCACCCAGGCGATCTCGTTGTCCTGGCAGTACGCGTTGTTGTTGCCGCCCTGGGTGCGCCCGAACTCGTCGCCGTGGCTCAGCATCGGCACGCCCTGCGACAGCATCAGCGTGGCGATGAAGTTGCGCATCTGCCGCATCCGCAGCTCGCGCACGCCTTCGTCGTCGGTGTCGCCCTCCGTGCCGCAGTTCCACGAGCGGTTGTGGCTCTCGCCGTCGCGGTTGCCCTCGCCGTTCGCCTCGTTGTGCTTGTCGTTGTACGAGACCAGGTCACGCAGCGTGAAGCCGTCGTGGCAGGTCACGAAGTTGACCGAGGCGAGCGGGCGGCGCCCGTCGTCCTGGTACAGGTCCGACGAGCCGGTCAGCCGCGACGCGAACTCGGCGAGCGTGCGCGGTTCGCCCCGCCACAGGTCGCGCACCGTGTCCCGGTACTTGCCGTTCCACTCGGTCCACAGGGGCGGGAAGTTGCCCACCTGGTAGCCGCCCTCGCCGACGTCCCACGGCTCCGCGATCAGCTTGACCTGGCTGACCACCGGGTCCTGCTGCACCAGGTCGAAGAACGACGACAGCCGGTCCACCTCGTGGAACTGGCGGGCGAGGGTCGCCGCCAGGTCGAAGCGGAAACCGTCGACGCGCATCTCCGTCACCCAGTACCGCAGCGAATCCATGATCAGTTGCAGCACGTGCGGCGACCGCATGAGCAGCGAGTTCCCGGTGCCGGTGGTGTCCATGTAGTACCGGGGATTGTCGGCGAGGCGGTAGTACGAGGCGTTGTCCAGGCCCCGGAAGGAGAGCGTCGGGCCCAGGTGGTTGCCCTCGGCTGTGTGGTTGTAGACCACGTCGAGGATGACCTCGATGCCCGCCTGGTGCAGCGCGCGCACCGCCGACTTGAACTCCAGCACCTGCTGGCCCCGGTCGCCCCAGGACGCGTACGCGTTGTGGGGGGCGAAGAAGCCGATGGTGTTGTAGCCCCAGTAGTTCGCCAGGCCCGCGTCCACCAGCCGGTGGTCGTTGACGAACTGGTGGACCGGCATCAATTCGAGCGCCGTCACCCCCAGTTCGGTCAGGTGCTCGATCACCGCGGGGTGGGCGAGGCCCGCGTACGTCCCGCGCAGCTCGTCCGGCAGAGCCGGATGGAGCATCGTCAGGCCCTTGACGTGCGCCTCGTAGATCACCGTGCGGTGGTAGTCCGTACGGGGCGGGCGGTCGTCCCCCCAGTCGAAGTACGGGTTGACCACGACGGAGGCCATCATGTGCGGCGCCGAGTCGAGGTCGTTGCGGGAGTCCGGTCTGCCGAAGTGGTAGCCGTACACCGCCTCCCCCCAGTCGACGGCGCCGGCGACCGCCCGCGCGTACGGGTCGAGGAGCAGTTTCGCGGAGTTGCAGCGCTGCCCGTGCTCCGGCGCGTACGGTCCGTGGACCCGGAACCCGTACCGCTGCCCCGGCATCACGCCGGGCAGGTACGCGTGCCGTACGAACGCGTCGGTCTCGCGCAGTTCCACCGCGGTTTCTGAGCCGTCGTCGTGCAGGAGGCACAACTCGACCCGGTCGGCGGCCTCGGAGAAGACCGCGAAGTTGGTCCCGGCGCCGTCGTACGTGGCGCCGAGCGGATACGCCTGTCCCGGCCAGACCTGCATAGATAAGACTCTTCCACTTCTGATCCGGGTTCTGGGAGCTGTTCGAGCCAGATCCTCCACGAAAGTGGAGCGTCCTCCTAGGACTGAGGTGTCCGTGTCCGGCCACCTCGGCCATCCTCGGCCCCCCGTCCGGTTGCCCGGGTCAACCTCGCGTTCCGGCGCGTCGCCCGGGTGCCGGCGGCCGGCCGGCGGGGCTCCGGCAAGCAGCGCCCGGGGCCGGACGGCCCCGCGGCAGGGGCGCAACCATGGTGAATCCGCTCACTCCGCCTCGTCCCGGCCCCGGGAACGGCCCGGCGGATCAGGCTCGTTGGCGAAGGAGCCTGTGCATCCGGCTGCACCGCCTCCCGCTCCCGGAGTACCCTTCCTTGATCGTTGGAGACGGGTGTCCGGAGGACTGAAGGCGGTGCGCGGGTGAGCTCGGGAGGGCTGGAGCTGCCCCCAGGTGACTCAGGTCACGAGGGGGACTCCACTGACCCCGCTGATGTCCCGCCCGGCGCGGTCTCACTCGCCCGGCCGATGGAGATCGGTGCGGAGCTGGACTGGGACGCGGAGGCCTGGAGCGAGGTGCGCACCCGCGCCCAGCGGGCCGGGCGTGCGTACATCTGGCTGAATCTGGTCGAACAGCGGCTGCGTGCCGTGGTGGCCGCCGTGCTGCGGCCCATCTACGAGCCGGTCCACGGCGAGGACTGGGTGGTGGCCGCGGCCGGCCCCGCCGGGCAGGAGTGGGTGCAGCGGGCCGTCGCGGTACGGGAGGTGTCGCGGCGCAAGGGCTACCTCCTGGACCCCGCCGACGACAATGTGCTCAGCTTCCTCACCCTGCCCCAGCTGCGCGAGCTGATGGTCCAGCACTGGCCCTGCTTCGAGCCATACTTCGACGACCGGCGCGAGGTGGAGCTGGCCCTGGACGAGCTGGAGGTCACCCGCAACGTGGTCTCCCGCAACCGCGCCCTGTCGCGCACCGTGCTCGACCAGTCCGAACGGGCCTCCGCCCGGCTGCTGGAGATCCTGGGGGGAGGCTCGGGCGCGCCCTCCGCGCACCGGCTGCCGGTCGACGCCGTGGAGGACCTCGTCGGGGACCGGTACGCGGACGTGGTCTCCGTCCACCCCGACCGGGTGCGGCTGCAGCGGCAGCTGCCCGCCGAGGACCTCTTCGGCGGGGCGCGGCGCCTCGACGCGATCGGCATAGGCCTGAACCTGCTGGTGCAGAACTTCTCCGGGCGGCGGCTGGTGCGGCTCGCCGAGTCCGGCTGCCGGATACGGCTGCTCTTCCTCAATCCGGCCAGTAGCGCCGTGAAACGGCGCGAAAGGGAACTGGGGATCAAAAAGGGCGAATTGAGCCGCTCGGTGGAGATGAACATCCTCCACATGCGACGCGTGCGCTCCCGGCTGCGCGACCCCGGCGCCTTCGAGATCCAGGTCTTCGACGAGACCCCCCGCTTCACCGCCTACCTGGTGGACGGTGACGGACCGGACGGGGTGGCCGTCGTCCAGAGCTATCTGCGCCGGGCCCGCGGGATGGAGGTACCGGTGCTGGTGCTGCGCGGCGGCAGACGGCCGCTCGTCACCGCGGGACCCGAGCCCGACCACGGGCTGTTCGAGACCTACCGCGAGGAGTTCGAGTCGGTGTGGGCCGACTCCCGGCCGGTCTCGTGAGCGCCGTCCCGGCGGGCCGGACCGATTGTCAGTGGTGCGTGCGAAGGTGAAGAGCCAACGGGGGAGTGCACCGAACGGGGGCGCACCACCGCACCACAAGGAGGTTCAGCATGGGCTGGCACGGGGAGACGCTGGTCGGCTTCGACCTGGAGACGACGGGCACGGAGCCGCTCGAAGCGCGCATCGTGACGGCCGCGGTCATCGAGGTCCGGGGCGGGGAGACGGTGGTGCGCCGCGAGTGGCTGGCCGATCCGGGCATCCTCATCCCCGCGCAGGCATCGGCGATCCACGGCATCAGCAGCGAGCGCGCCGCGGCCGAGGGCCGCCCCGCCCGGGAGGTCGCCGACGAGCTCGCCGCCACCCTCGTCGGGTACTGGGAGCGCGGCGTGCCGGTGGTCGCCTACAACGCCGCCTTCGACCTGACGCTGCTCACGGCGGAGTTGCGGCGCCACGGGCTGCCGGGTCTGAGCGAGCGGCTGGGCGGCACGGCGATCGGGCCGGTCGTCGACCCGTACACGATCGACCGGGCCGTCGACCGCTACCGGCGGGGCAAGCGGAACCTGGAGGCGGTGTGCGGCGAGTACGGCGTCGTGCTCGACGGCGCGCACCAGGCGGCCGCCGACGCGCTGGCCGCGGTCCAGGTGGCCCGTGCCATAGCCGAGCGGCACGCCTCGGTCGGCGCGCTGACCGCGGGCGAGCTGCACGAGCGGCAGATCGGGTGGTACGCGCAGTGGGCCGCCGACTTCCAGAGCTTCCTGCGCCGCAAGGGCACCCCGGACGCGGTGATAGACCCGGCCTGGCCCCTGCGCGAGCTGACGCCCGCGGTGACTCCGGCAGTCGGCTGACGCCGCGTCGGTGACCTCTGGGCGGCAAGCGCACCTCGCGTGCCCGGGGCGCCCGGGTGCCCGCCGGGAGCCGTGCCCCGCCCGTCCCTCGCCCGGTCTCGTCCCGCCCGGTACCGGCGCCGGCCCCGCACCCGCTTCCGGTTCCGGCTCGCGGCTTACGGGCTATGCCGACGCCCGGCACTCGGCGAGGAAGTCGAGCAGCAGCCCGTTCACCCGCTCGGGGGCGTCCAGCGGGAACCAGTGGCCGGCGTTCTCCACCCGCTCGTAGCGCCAGTCACCGTCGACGTGCTTCTCCGTGCCGGTCATCGACTGCTCGGTGAGGAACCGGTCGCCCGAGCTCCACACGCCCAGGACCGGACCCGGCAGCGGCGGCAGCGGGAGCGGAGGGCCGAAGAGCACCTCGGGCGTCAGGCCCGCGCGGTACACCGCCAGGGCGGCGGTCAGCGCGCCCGGTTGCCGCATCCGCTCCACGGCCTCCTCGGCGTCGGGGTGTTCCCCGAGCATCCCGCGCAGGTTCGCGAAGTCGTCCCGGGACAGCCACTCCTCGGCGAGCCCCGCGAGCTGGAACAGCAGCACGTACCAGGAGCGCTCGCGCTGCTCCCAGCCGGCCGACAGCAGCCCGCCCAGGTGCCCCACCGACAGCAGGGACAGGCCGGCCACCCGCTCGGGCGCGGCCATCGCCATGCCCTGCACGACGGCGGACCCCCAGTCGTGCCCCACCAGGTGGGCGCGCTCGACCCCCAGCCGGTCGAGCAGCGCCAGCAGGTCGGCCACGGAGCGGTCCGGGGCGTACGCCGTGGCGTCCGCCGGGCGGTCGGAACCGCCGAACCCGCGCAGGTCGGGGGCGATGGTGCGGTAGCCGGCGGCGTTCAGCGCCGCCACCTGGTGGCGCCAGAGCGCATGGGTGTCGGGGAAGCCGTGCACCAGCAGGACGGTCTCACCGCCGGTCCCGCTGTCCTGCACCTCCAGCGTCACGTCACCGGTGTCCACGCGCATCGCGATCCTCCTCAAGCGGACGGGAGCCGGGCTCCATGGTGTCAGAACGGGTACCAGCGCACGGTGGGATCGCCGTCGCGCAGCGAGGCCACCCGGCGGCGGAACTCGGCGAGCGCCTTCGGGTTCGCGGGGGCGTGCTGCGCCACCCACGCGCAGCTCGCGGTCTCGCGGGCGCCCCGCAGCACGGCGCAGCCCTCCCAGTCGCGCACGTCCCATCCGTACGCCGCGGTGAACGCGTCGTGCGCCGCCGGGTCGAGCCCGTACCGGTCCCGGGAGAGCGCCAGCACCACCAGATCGTGCTCCCGCAGGTCCGAGGAGAACGTCTCCAGGTCGACCAGGACGGGCCCGTCCGGGCCGATGTGGACGTTGCGGGGCAGCGCGTCCCCGTGGAGGGGGCCCGGCGTCAGATGCGGGGTGAGCGCGGCGGCCGCCGCGGCGAAACCGTCGCGCCGCTCCCGCAGGAACGCCGCGTCCGCCGGGTCGATCGCGTCGCCCGCGAGGCGCAGCCAGCGCTCCACACCGCCCAGCAGCTCCCGGCGCGGCAGCGCGAAGGACGGCTCGGGCAGTGCGTGGACACGGCGCAGCAGCGGGGCCAGGTCACGCGGCTCGGCCGGGCGCACGGCGGCGGGCAGCCGGTGCCAGACGGTCACCGGGTGGCCGTCCACCAGCCGCGGCTTGGGCTCGGCCGCCCGGACGGCCGGGATGCCGGACTCCTCCAGCCAGGAGGCGACGGCCACCTCCCGCTCGGCGCGCTCCAGCAGCTCCGCGCTGCGGCCGACCTTGACCACCAGGTCGCCGGCGGCGAAGACCGCGTTCTCGCCGAGGGCCAGCAGGGCCGCCCCGGAGCGCACCCGCTCCACCCCGGCCGCGGCCAGGACCTCCCGCGCCCGCGCCTCGTCCATCGCGTCCCTCCGCACACACCCGTCCGTCAGCCGGTCCGGCCAAGTCTCGCATCCGCGCACGGCTGCTTGACGAACCGACGACCCGTCAGGACGATGACGCCAGGCCGGCTCACCTTGACAAAGGGGGCGATTCCTTGACATCGGCGACCGCAGTGCGGGGGCCCGGCGGGAAGACCGGCGGACCTCCGGGCCGGCCGGAGCGGCGGCCCGGGTGGCGGCCGGTGGACCACGGGGCGTGGTTCCTCGTGCTGCCCGCCCTGCTGCCCATCCTGGTGCTCAGCGTCGGCCCGCTGCTGTACGGCATCGCGCTGGCCTTCACGGACGCCCAGTCGGGGCGCACCAGGCCCACCCAGTGGATCGGCGCGCTCAACTTCCGGGACCTGGCGCAGGACACGCTGTTCTGGGAGTCGTTCCGCATCGGCCTGCTCTGGGCGGTCGGCGTCACCGTCCCGCAGTTCGTTCTGGCGCTGGGCCTGGCGCTCCTGCTGAACCAGAACCTCCGTTTCCGCTGGGCGGCGCGGGCCCTGGCCATCATCCCCTGGGCCATGCCCGAGGTGGTCGTCGGCATCATGTGGCGGCTCGTCTACCACCCCGACGCCGGCGTCCTCAACGAGACCCTGCGCGGCCTGGGCCTCGGCGGCGGGCACGCCTGGCTCACCGGACTCGCCACCGCGCTGCCTGCGGTGATCGTCGTCGGCGTCTGGGCGGGCATGCCGCAGACCACCGTGGCGCTGCTGGCCGGCCTGCAGAACACCCCGCAGGAGCTGCACGAGGCCGCGGCCCTGGACGGCGCGGGCGCGTGGCGCCGGTTCCGTACCGTCACCTGGCGCGCGCTCAAGCCCGTCGCCCTCGCCGTCACGGCGCTCAACTTCATCTGGAACTTCAATGCCTTCGCCCTGGTGTACGTGCTGACCAGCGGCGGGCCCGGCGGGCGCACCCGGCTGCCGATGCTCTTCGCGTACGAGGAGGCCTTCCGGTACGGCCAGTTCGGTTACGCGGCGGCGATGGGCTGTGTGATGGTCGCGGTGATCTCCGTGCTCCTCGCCCTGTACCTGGTGGGACGGCTGAGGGGAGGCGAGGACCGGTGAGCGGTGTCCGCACCGGGCCGCGCGCCCGCGGGCCGGCCCGGGCCGGCCAGTACCTCGCGCTCCTCGGGTACCTGGTCTTCCTGGCCTTCCCGTTCCTCTGGCTGGTCTCCACCGCCTTCAAGCCCGCCCGGGAGCTCGCCTCCCTGCACCCCGGCTGGATCCCCGACGAGCCCACCCTCGCCAACTTCCGCCAGGCCTTCGACGAACAGCCGCTGCTCGGCGCCGCGGCCAACAGCCTGGCCGCGGCGGCGAGTGCGGCACTGATCGCCGTCGTCGTCGCGACCCCCATGGCCTATGTGACGGCGCGGCAGCGGGGAAGGCTGTCCGCCGCCGTGGGCGGATGGGTCGTGGTCAGTCAGGCGTTCCCGTTCGTCCTGGTGATCATCCCGCTGTTCCTGGTCCTGAAGAACCTGCACCTGATCAACACGCTGCCGGGGCTGGTGATGGTGTACGTCGTGTGGTCGCTGCCGTTCGCGCTGTGGCTGCTCACGGGGTACGTACGTTCCGTCCCGGCCGAGCTGGAGGAGGCCGCGGCGGTCGACGGCGCGGGCCGGCTCCGTACGCTCGTGTCGGTCACCGCGCCGCTGCTCGCACCCGGCATCGCCGCTACCGCGCTCTTCGCCTTCATCACCGCGTGGAACGAGTTCTTCTTCGCGCTCGTCCTGCTCAAGACCCCGGAGAAGCAGACGTTGCCGGTCGTCCTGACCCACTTCCTGGGCGCGGAGGGCGTCGCGGACCTCGGTCCGCTCGCCGCGGCCGCGTTCCTCGCCACGCTTCCGTCGCTGGTCGTCTTCGCGCTCGTCCAGAGGCGGATCACGGGCGGCATGCTCGCCGGGGCGGTGAAGTCCTGATGCGCGCCGCCCGCCGCACCGCCGCCCGTCTCGCCGCCGCGGCCACCGCCTTCGTCCTGCTGCTCTCCGGCACCGGTTGCTCCGGGGACGGGGACGGGCGGCGGGACGGCCGGACCGTCCTGCGCTTCCAGTCGCTGGCCTGGCAGAAGGAGTCCGTCGACGCCAACAAGGAGCTCGTCGCGGAGTGGAACGCCGCCCACCCCGACATCCAGGTCCAGTACGTCCAGGGCAGCTGGGACAGCGTCCACGACCAGCTCCTCACCTCCTTCGAGGGCGGCGAGGCGCCCGACATCATCCACGACGCCTCCGACGACCTCGCCGACTTCGCCCACGGGGGCCACCTCGCCGATCTGCGGGGACTGCTGTCCGCCCGGCTGAAGGCCGACATCCCCGGGCACAGCTGGCGGACCACCACCTTCGGGGACGGCGTGTACGGCGTGCCGTTCCTCCAGGAGCCGCGCGTCGTCATCGCCGACACGAAGGTGCTGGAGAAGTCCGGGGTCCGGATCCCGACCCCGGCGAAACCGTGGACGTGGCCGGAGTTCCGGCACGCCGCGCGCCGGGTGCAGGCCGTGATGGGGAAGGGGGGCCACGCCGTCGCCTGGCCGCTGAAGGAACCCGTCTCCGTCTCGCTCAACCTCGGGCTGTCGGCGGGCGGCCGCCTCTTCCACCGGGCGGCCGACGGCACGGTCCGCGTCCGGTTCACCGAGGGCGACGCCGTCGTGCCCCGCACCGTCCGGGAGCAGATCGGCACCGACGGCACCGCGTCCCGCTCCACCCTCGGCATGGGCGGCTCCGACACGCTGCCCGGTCTCTTCGGCGGCCGGTACGCGATGGTCCCGCTCGGCTTCTCGTACCGCCAGCAGATCGTGCAGCAGGCCCCCGAGGGCTTCCGGTGGACGGTGCTGCCCGCCCCCGCGGGTGAGGGCGGCCTGGCCCAGGGGGTCAGCCCGCAGACCCTCTCGATCGCCGAGGCTAGCCCGTACAAGAAGGAGGCCGCACGGTTCCTCGACTTCCTGCTGCAGCCGCGGAACATGGTCCGCCTCGCCCGCGGCGACTGGATGCTGCCGACCGGGAAGCGGGCGCTCGTCGATCCGTCGCTCCGCACGTCCGCACACGGCTGGGCGACCGGCGTGGCGCTGGCCCGGCACCTGCGCCCCGCTCCGGCGCAGTCCGTGCGGGGCTACCCCGAGTGGAAGGACAAGGTCGCCACACCGGCGTTCCAGGAGTACTACAGCGGTGCCATCGACGTCGGCGAGCTGGAGGAGCGGCTGGTCGAGGACGGGAACCTGGTGCTCGCCCGCTACCAGCGCTGACGACCGGCGGAATATTCATTGCACGAGACGTCTCGTCTCGTTAGGCTCGGTTCATGACCACAGCAGACCGTGCCCGTCTCGCCATGTTCTCCATCGCCGCCCACGGGCACGTGAACCCGAGCCTCGACGTCATCCGGGAGCTCGTCGCCCGCGGGCACCGCGTCCGTTACGCGATTCCCGCCTCCTTCGCCGACAAGGTCGCCGCCACCGGCGCGGAACCGGTGATCTACACCTCGACCCTGCCGACGGACGACGACCCGGAGGCGTGGGGAACGGAGCTGATCGACAACATCGAGCCGTTCCTGAACGACGCCATCCACGTGCTGCCCCAGCTCGCGGCGGCGTTCGAGGGCGACGAACCCGACCTCGTCCTGCACGACATCACCGCCTACCCGGCGCCCGTCCTCGCCCACCGGTGGGGCGTCCCCGCCGTGTCCCTCTGGCCGAACCTGGTGCCCTGGGAGGGGTACGAGGAGGAGGTGCTCGACCCGGCGTACGCGGACCTCAAGGCGTCGGAGCGCGGCAGGGCGTACTACGCGCGCTTCGAGGCGTGGCTCGCGGAGAACGGCATCGACACCCACCCCGACCGGCTGATCGCCCGGCCGCGCAAGGCGGTCGTGCTGATCCCCGAGGCGCTCCAGCCGAACGCCGACCGGGTGGACAAGTCCGTGTACACCTTCGTCGGCGCCTGCCAGGGCGACCGGGCCGAGCAGGGGGAGTGGCGGCGTCCGCCCGGCGCCGGGAAGGTGCTGCTCGTCTCGCTCGGCTCCACCTTCACCAAGCAGCCCGGCTTCTACCGCGAGTGCGTCAAGGCCTTCGGGGACCTGCCCGGGTGGCACGTCGTTCTCCAGATCGGCAAGCACGTCGACCCCGCCGAGCTCGGCGACGTGCCCGGGAACATCGAAGTCCACGA
Organism: Streptomyces sp. NPDC051310; assembly: GCF_044455245.1. NCBI lineage: Bacteria > Bacillati > Actinomycetota > Actinomycetes > Kitasatosporales > Streptomycetaceae > Streptomyces > Streptomyces sp. NPDC051310. The sequence continues at coordinate 397,532 of NZ_JBITEO010000002.1, read as the reverse complement.
CTGGGTACCCCAGTTGGCGATCCTGCGCGAGGCCGACGCCTTCATCACGCACGCGGGCGCGGGCGGCTGCCAGGAGGGCCTCGCGACGGGGACGCCGATGGTCGCCGTGCCGCAGGCGGTCGACCAGTTCGGCAACGCCGGGATGCTGGTGTCTCTCGGTGTCGCGCGGCAGCTGACCATGGAGGAGGCCACCGCCGGCACCCTGCGCACGGCCGTCCTGGAGCTGACCGCCGACCCCGAGGTGGCCCGGAGGTCGGCGGAGCTGCGGCTGCGGATGGCCGCCGAGGGCGGGACCCGGCGCGCGGCGGACCTCATCGAGGCGGAGCTCGGGCCCGTCAGGCCGACTGCTTGATCAGCGCGAGCAGTTCCGTGGCGACGGGCGCGGAGGAAGCCGGGTTCTGCCCGGTGACCAGGTTCCGGTCGACCACCACGTGCGGGGCCCACGGCTCGCCCTCCCGGAAGTCCGCGCCCGCCGCGACGAGCCGGTCCTGCAGCAGCCACGGCGCCTTGCCGGCGAGCCCGGCCTGGGTCTCCTCGGCGTTGGTGAAGCCCGTCAGCCGGTACCCGGCGAACACGTTCGAGCCGTCCTCCGCGACCGCGGCGAGCAGGGCGGCCGGACCGTGGCAGACCACCCCGAGCGGCATGCCGGAACGCAGGGCGAGCGTCAGCAGCCGGCCCGAACCGGCGTCGACGGCGAGGTCCTCCATCGGGCCGTGACCGCCGGGGTAGAAGACGGCCGCGTAGTCGTCGAGGGAGACGTCCTCCAGGGCGACCGGGCTGCGCAGCTCGTCCATGGCGGCGAGGGCCCCGGCGATCCGGTCGGCGTTCTCCCGGCCGCCGTTGGCCTCGGCGGTCAGGCTGGCCGCGTCCGCGTGCGGGGCGACCCCGCCGGGCGTGGCGACCACGATGTCGTGGCCCGCGGCCTTGAACGCCTCGTACGGGGCGACGGCCTCCTCGGCCCAGAAGCCGGTCGGGTGCCGGGTGCCGTCCGCGAGCGTCCAGTGGTCGGCGCCCGTCATCACGAAAAGGATCTTCGACATGGTATTCCTCCGGGGGAGCGGGCCCCCGCCGGGCCCGGTCGCTGGTGTCGTTACGCATTCGACGGTAGGACGATCCGCCATAGGGATCCAATGGAAAAGCCAATGGCAGCCATCGGAAAACGCATGGATCGGCCGTCGTGCCGATGCATAGGGCAGCCGTAGACTCCGGCGCGTGACCCATAGGCATTCCGATGGCCCAGCCCCCGTGGCGCAGCCGGACCTCAACCTGCTGCGCACCTTCCTCGCCGTCCACCGCTCCGGCTCCTTCACCGCGGCCGCCCAGTTGCTCGGGCTCTCCCAGCCCACGGTGACGACCCAGATCCGCACCCTGGAGCGCCAGACGGGACGCGAGCTGTTCGAGCGGCTGCCGCGGGGCGTCCGCCCGACCCCGGTCGCCGACGAGCTCGCCGCCCGCGTCGCGGCCCCCCTCGACGCGCTCGCCGCCGCCACCGGGCCCGGCGTCCCCGACGAGAGCCGCGCCGCACCCGTCCACCTCGCCGGGCCCGCCGAGCTGCTGTGCACCCGCGCCCTGCCGGCCCTGGCCCCGCTCGTCGCCGGCGGGGTGCAGCTGCGCGTGGCCACCGGACTGACCGACCCGCTCCTCGACGAGCTCCGGGCCGGCCGCCACGACCTGGTCGTCTCCACCCACCGTCCGCGCGGCCGCACGCTGGTGGCCGTGCCGCTGACGGACGAGGAGTTCGTCCTGGTGGCCGCGCCCTCCTGGGCCGAGCGCCTCCGCCCCCGCATGGCGGCCGAAGGTCCCGCCGCGCTGCACGCCGCGCCCCTGGTCACGTACGCCGAGGACCTGCCCATCGCCCGCCGCTACTGGCGCCACGTCTTCGGCAGGCGCCTCACGCGCCGGGCCGCCGTGACCGTGCCCGACCTGCGCGGCGTGCTGGCCGCGGTCGTCGCCGGGGCCGGCTTCACGGTGCTGCCCCGCTACCTGTGCCAGGACGAGCTCGCCGACGGCACCCTCGTCGCCCTCCACGAGCCGGACGACCCGCCCATCAACACCGGTTACCTCGTCCAGCGGCCCGGCGCCTCCGACAACCCGCATGTGGACCGGGTGCGCGCCCGGCTCCTCGAAGCGGGCCGCACCTGGTGACCCAACGCCCGGCCGACTTGGGCCGGTTGCCGCCGATTTCGTATTACGAAGACTTGTTGAGTAAGTCACAGGCGTATGAAGGTCTTGATCCAGGCGCGTCAATCGGCAAGGGTTTCGGACCAGGCCCCGGAGATCTTCCGTCCGGAGGCCGATCCCCCCACAAAAGATGACGAGGAGATCCCTCTTCATGACAACTCACCAGCGCGCCCGCGGACTTCAGCTCGCAGCAGCCATAGCCGCGGTCGCCACCGTGACCGTCCTCAGCCCCGCTCACGCCGGTGCGGCCCCCGCGCCCGCGGAAGGCACCGTTCACGGCCTGGGTGCCGAAGGTGCCGTCGCCGGGAGCTACATCGTCCTGCTGGACGAGAAGGCGGACAAGGCCCGGCTCGCCGAGCAGTACGGCGGCGAACTCGAGCGCAGCTACACCTCGGCCGTCAACGGCTTCTCGGCGAGCGGGCTTTCCCGGACGGAGGCCAAGCGCCTGGCCGCCGACCCGGCCGTCGCCAAGGTCGTGCAGAACAAGAAGTTCACCATCAGCGCCACGCAGGCGAACCCGCCGTCCTGGGGTCTCGACCGCGTGGACCAGGCCGACACGGCCGGCGACAGCTCCTACACCTACCCCGACTCCGGGGGTGAGGGCGTCACCGCGTACGTCATCGACACCGGCGTACGCATCACGCACAAGGACTTCGAGGGCCGCGCCGTCTCCGGCTTCGACGCCGTCGACAACGACAACGATGCCACCGACGGCAACGGCCACGGCACCCACGTCGCCGGCACCATCGCCGGCGCCGCGCACGGCGTGGCCAAGAAGGCGAAGATCGTCGCCGTGCGCGTCCTCGACGACAACGGCTCGGGCACCACCGAGCAGGTCGTCGCGGGCATCGACTGGGTCACCAAGAACCACCAGGGGCCCTCCGTCGCCAACATGAGCCTCGGCGGCGGCGCCGACGAGGCCCTGGACGAAGCCGTCCGCAAGGCGATCGCCGCCGGCGTCACCTTCGGCGTCGCCGCCGGCAACGAGTCCCAGGACGCCGGCCAGGGCTCCCCGGCCCGCGTCCAGGAGGCCATCACCGTGGCCTCGTCCACCAAGGTCGACCAGCAGTCGGACTTCTCCAACTTCGGTGCGGCGGTGGACCTCTACGCGCCCGGCTCCGACATCACCTCGACGTGGAACGACAGCGACGGGGGCACCAAGACCATCTCCGGTACGTCCATGGCGACGCCCCATGTCGTCGGCGCCGCCGCCGTCTACCTGGCGGGCCACAAGGACGCCACCCCGGAGCAGGTCGCCGAGGCACTGACCGACGGTGCCACGGCAGGGAAGATCACCAACCCCAGCCAGGGCACGGCCAACAAGCTGCTGAAGATCGTCGAGTAGCGGTCCCGTCCTCCTGACCGGCGGCCGCCGTGCCCTCCCCCACGGGGTGCGGCGGCCGCCCTATGGTGTGACCATGACGAACAGGTACGCCGCGCTGCTGCGCGGCATCAACGTCGGCGGCCGCAGACAGGTCCCGATGGCTCAGCTGCGCGCACTGCTCGCGGAACTGGGGTACGGCGACGCCCGGACCTACCTCCAGAGCGGCAACGCCGTCTTCACCGCCGCGGCCGGCACGGCGCCCGCGGACGAGCAGGCGCTCGGCGCCGAGCTGGAGCAGGCGATCGAGAAGCACTTCGGCTTCCGCGTCGACTGTCTGGTCCGCAGCGGACCGTACCTGAGCGCCGTCGCCGACGCCTGTCCCTTCCCCGCCGCGGAGCTTCAGGGCAAACAGCTCCACGTCACCTTCTTCTCCGGGCCCGTCGGCCCCGAGCGCTACGCCTCGCTCGACCGGGAGGCCTTCCTCCCCGAGGAGTTCAGCCTCGGCGACCGGGCCCTGTACCTGTACGCGCCCGAGGGGCTGGGCCGCTCCAAGCTCGCCGAGGCCCTGGCCCGCCCGGCCCTGAACAAGGGTGTCGTCGGCACCACCCGCAACTGGAACACCGTCGTCAAACTGGTGGAGATGACGCGTGACTGACCACACTCCCGCAACGGTGGCGGCCGTCGCGGCGGAAGCCGGCCGGCTGCTCCCCTTCCACCAGGGCACGCCGTTCAGCGCGGACCGCTGAGCCCCTCCAGCCGGGCGAGGTCGTCCGCGTCCAGGCGTACGGAGGCGGCGTCCAGGTTCTCCTCCAGATGCGCCAGGGAGCCGGTCCCCGGCGTGGGCAGCAGCACCGGCGAGCGGTGCAGCAGCCACGCCAGCGCGATCTGCCCCCGGGTCGCCCCGTGCCGCGCGGCGACCGCGTCCAGCTCCGCCGCCGCGGAACCGGTCAGCGCCCCGTTCGCCAGCGGGAACCAGGGCAGGAACGCCAGCCCGTGCGCCTCGCATGCCTTCAGCACGTCCTCCGACTCCCGGTCGAGCAGGTTGAAGCGGTTCTGCACCGAAACCACCGGCGCCAGCGCCAGCGCCTGCTCCAGCTGGGCCACGGACACCGTGTCCAGGCCGATGTGCCGGATCTTCCCCTCCCGCCGCAGCTCCATCAGCGTGCCGAGCTGGTCGGCCACCGGGACCTCGGGGTCCAGCCGGTGCAGCTGGTAGAGGTCGATCGTCCCGGTCCGCAGCCGGCGCAGGCTGGCCTCGCACATCGCGCGCAACTGCTCGGGCCGCCCCGCGATGTGCCACGCACTGTCGCTCGTGCGCACCACCCCGCCCTTGGTCGCCACCACCAGACCCTCCGGGTACGGGTGCAGCGCCTCGGCCACCAGCTCCTCGGCGAGGTCGGGGCCGTAGTTGTCGGCCGTGTCGACGAGCGTGACGCCCCGCTCCACCGCGCGCCGCAGCACCGCCACCGCGTCCGCCCGCGCACCGCGCGGCCCCCAGTAGCCGGGCCCGGTCAACTGCGCCGTACCGAAGCCCAGCCGGCGTACCGTCAGGTCGCCGCCGAGCACGAAGGTGTCCGTGGTCATGGGCCCGACTCTACCGGCGCGCCCCGAACGCGCGAGGCCCCGAGTCGTGCCCGCGAAGTCCCGAGACGCTCCTTCGCGGACACTCCCTACGCCGCGGCCGCCCGGGCGCCGGACCGCGCCCCGTCGTACCGTTCCAGCAGCAGCCGCGCCAGCTCCGGGGACGGCCCCAGCACGCCGGCGAGGACGTCCGCCCCGGCGGCGCCCTCGGCGATCCGGTCCGGCAGGCGGCCCGGCGCGATGACGTACGGGGCGACCGCCACGCGGGCGGCCCCGCCGGCGCGCAGCGCCCGTACCGCGTCGGCGGTCCGGGGGAGGGGTGCGGAGGCGAACGCAGGCCGCACGGCGCACCAACCTGTGCGCCGCAGCTCCCGCGCCGTTTCAGCGATCACTGCGATCGCCTCCGGGTCGGTGGAGCCCGCCGAGGCCAGGACGACCCCGGTCGAGCTCTTGTCGGCGGGCGCCAGGCCCGCCTCGTACAGCCGCCGCTCCACCGCCGCGAGCAGCAGCGGCGACGGTCCGAGCACGTCCGCCTGACGGACGCGCAGCGACGGAGGAGCCTGCCGCAGCACGGCCGGGATGTCGGCCTTGGCGTGGAAGGCGCGGGTCAGCAGCAGGGGGAGGGCGACCACGTCGCGGACCCCCTCCGCCGCCAGCCGCTCCAGGACCGCCGGCACCGCCGGGACGTTGAAGTCCAGGAACGCCGTCTCCACCCGCAGCCCCGGCCGCAGCGCGGCCGCCGCGCCCACCAGGGCGTGGACGGTCGCGGCGTGCCGCGGATCGCGGCTGCCGTGGGCGATGACCACAAGGGCGGGCGTGCGGCGCTTCCCCGGAAGGGCGGTGGCGGGCGACGGGAGGGCGGCCGCGCGGCGCTTCCTTGCAAGGGCGGTGGCGGGCGACGGGAGGGCAGGACGGTTCATGGTGCGGCTCAGCCCTTCACCAGCAGACCTCGGCGGCGCAGCACCGTCCGCTCCAGCGGGCTGAAGATCAGCAGGTCGATGGCGATGCCGACGACCAGGATCAGGATGATCGCCAGGAAGATGCCCGGCATGTCGATGTTGTTGCGGCCGTTCTCCAGCAACTGGCCGAGACCCAGCCCCAGGTCCGGCGACGAGGCGATGATCTCGGCGGCCATCAGCGACCGCCACGAGAACGCCCAGCCCTGCTTCAGTCCGGCCAGGTAGCCGGGCAGCGCGGCCGGCATCACGATGTGCCGGGCGCCCCGCAGCCCGCTCGCGCCGAGCGTGCGCCCGGCCCGCAGGAACAGCGGCGGAACCTGGTCGACGCCGGCCACCAGGCCGTTGGCGATCGACGGGACGGCACCCAGCAGGATCACCGCGTACATCATCGAGTCGTCGAGGCCGATCCAGAGCACCGCGGGCGCCACCCAGGCGACCGACGGCAGCGACTGCAGACCGGACAGGATGGGGCCGATCGCCGCCCGCACGACCTTCACCCGGGCCACCAGCAGCCCCAGCGGCGTGCCGATGGCCAGGGCCATCAGGAAGCCGAGCAGCGCCCGCGACACGCTCGTCCACAGCACGTCGAAGAGCGTGCCTTCCAGCCACATGGTGGTCAGGCTGTCCCACACCGCGGACGGCGCCGGGAGCTTGTACTCGTCGGTGACCTTCGCCCACACCAGGAGCTGCCACACCACCAGCACCAGCGCGACGGCCACCAGCGGGGGCAGGACCTTCTTCAGCAGGACGTCGCGCACCGGGGTGCGCGCCACCTGCACGGCGTCGAGCGCGTCGAGACCCGCCTCCAGACCGGCCAGATCGTCGGACTTCGCCGTGGTCGTCGTATCAGTGCTGGCCATGACGGCGGATCTCCCCACGCAGTTCTTCGGTGATCTCGACGGACAGCTCCGCGACCGCGGCGTCCTCGATACGGCGCGGCTGCGGGATGCCGATGTCCCACTGCCGGGCGATCCGCCCCGGACGGGACGACAGCAGGACCACGCGCTCGGCCAGCCGCACGGCCTCGCGCACGTTGTGCGTGACGAAGAGGACCGACAGGCGCGTCTCCCGCCAGATGCGGGTCAGCTCGTCGTGCAGCACATCGCGGGTGATGGCGTCCAGCGCCGCGAACGGCTCGTCCATCAGCAGCAGGTCGCTGTCCTGGGCGAGTGCCCGGGCCAGCGCCACGCGCTGCCGCATGCCGCCGGACAGCTCGTGCACCCGCTTGCCGTACGAGCCCTTGAGCCGGACCAGCTCCAGCAGCCGCTCCGCCTCCTCGCGCCGCTCGTTCTTGGCGACACCGCGCAGCCGCAGCGCCAGTTCGATGTTCTTGCCCGCCGTCAGCCACGGGAACAGCGCGTGCTCCTGGAACATCAGGGCGGGCCGCCCGCCCGGGGTGTCGATCGACCCCGCGGACGGCCGGTCGAGCCCGGCGACCAGGTTGAGCAGCGTCGACTTGCCGCAGCCCGACGCGCCCAGGAGGGTGACGAACTCGCCCGGCGCGACATCGAGCGAGATGTCGTCGAGGACGAGCTGCTGCCCGGCCGGGGTGGTGAAGGACTTTGAGACGTGCTCGAGACGGGCGGCGTGCGTCGACACCGCCGCACGGTCCTCGGCCTTGGCGAACGTGGTGGCCATGGTCGTCACCTCCTGGGAGCGATGCGGATGGATGGGAGCCCGGCCGGTCACTCGGCGCCGAGACCGGCGTCGGTGACCGCGGGCCTGCCCTCGGCCTTGAGGACCTTGTTGAGCGGCGTGAGGTCGTAGATGCCCTTGAGGTCGGGCTTCTCCAGCAGGCCCGCCCGCACGGCGTGGTCCGCCTGCGCCTGCAGCGTGGCGGCCAGCGGGTCGTCGGTGAACCGGATGGACGGCCACGCCGGGTCGATCACCTCGTCGCCCAGCGCCTTGCCGGTGAGCGCCTTCAGCCGGGCGTTGGCGGACGCCTTCGCCCTGCCGGGGTTGGCGTTGATCCAGGCGTTGGTCTTCACGGAGCCGCGCAGCACCGCCTCGACCACGTCCGGGTGCGCCGTGAGGAACCTCTGCGACACGATGATGTTCGTGATCACGAACTTCCCGCCGGGCCACAGCGACGCCTCGTCCAGCAGCACCTTCGCGCCCTCGCTCACCAGCTTGGACGCGGTCGGCTCGGGCACCCACGCGCCGTCGATCGAACCCGACCTGTAGGCGTCGGGGGCGACCTTGTTGTCGGTGCGGACCACGGAGACGTCGCCCTTGCCGCTCTGCGCGTCGACCTTCCAGCCCTGCGCGGCGGCCCAGTCGAGGAAGGCGACGTCCTGGGTGTTGCCGTGCTGCGGGGTGGCGATCCGCTTGCCCTTGACGTCCGCCAGGGTCTTGATCTTCGCCGGGTTGACGACCAGCTTCACCCCGCCGGAGGCCGCACCGCCGACGATCCGCAGGTTGCTGCCCTTGGACTTGACGTAGCCGTTGATGGCGGGGGAGGGGCCGATGAATCCGATGTCGAGGGAGTCGGCGTTGAGCGCCTCGATCTCCGACGGCCCGGCGTTGAAGGTGGAGACCTTCAGCTGGGTACCGCCCAGCTCCTTCTGGAAGATGCCCTCCTGGTGTCCCACCAGCGCCGTGGCGTGGGTCAGGTTCGGGAAGTACCCGAGCCGCACCTCGGCTGCCGAGAGCTTCTCGCCCTTGGCCTCCACCCGCGTCTCCCGGGGAGCCTTGGAGCCGTAGCCGCAGGAGGCGAGCGCCCCGGCCAGCAGGGGGAGCGCGACGGCCGCGGCGAGGCCGCGGCGCAGGGCGGTGGCGCGGGAAGTGGCAGGCACGGGAGGGCGTTCCTCTCGTCGGGCCCGGAGCTCACGGCCTCCTGATCGTCGTCAGGGGCGTGGCCGGGTCGTCGGCGTCTGTATGTCTTCGTCGGTACGGATGGCACGGGAGCGGGCGCGGCGTCATCGGGCACATCGCGCGACACCCCCGGTCCCCGCGCCGAGGGCGCCGCTGCCGACCCGGCCGCCCTCCTTCGCGAAGGTCGCGTAGACATCGGTCGGCGTCACGTCAGAAGTCCCAGCCCTCGTCGTCCGTCTCGGGCGCGGCGGCCCGGGCGGTGGCGAAGGACTCGCCGGCCATCCCGGCCGCGAGGGTGGTGCCGTCGGCGGGGTCGATCAGCAGGAAGGACCCGGTGCGGCGGGAGTCGGCGTACGCGTCCATCGCCAGCGGCTCGGCGGTGCGCACCCGGACCCGGCCGATGTCGTTGGCGACGAGCTGCCCGGGAGCCGGGTGCTGGGACAGGTCGTCCAGCGTCAGCTTCGACGGGATCTCCTTGACGATCGCCTTGACCGTGCGGGTGGTGTGCTTCAGCAGCACCCGCTGGCCCACCACCAGCGGCTGGTCGGCGACGTGGCAGACCGTGGCCTCGATGTCCTGCGTGGTGGCGGGCGCGTCGCCGCTCGGCACGATCAGGTCGCCGCGCGAGATGTCGATGTCGTCGGCGAGCAGCAGCGTCACCGACTGCGGCGTCCAGGCCACGTCCACCGGCTCGCCCAGCAGGTCGATCCCGGTGATCGTGGACGTACGGCCGGACGGCAGGACGGCGACCTGCTCGCCGACGCGGAACGTCCCGGCCGCGATCTGCCCGGCGTAGCCCCGGTAGTCGGGGTGCTCGGCGGTCTGCGGACGGATCACGTACTGCACGGGGAAGCGCGCGTGGCAGCCCGTCAGGTCATGGCTGACCGGCACGGTCTCCAGGTGCTCCAGCACGGTGGGGCCGCCGTACCAGCCCATGTTGCCGGACGGCTCCACCACGTTGTCGCCGGCGAGCGCGGAGATCGGGATCGCGGTGATCTCCGGGACGCCCAGCTCGCTCGCGTACGCCGTGAACTCCTCGGCGATCTTCGCGAAGACGGGCTCCTCGTAGCCGACCAGGTCCATCTTGTTGACGGCCAGGACGACGTGCGGCACGCGCAGCAGGGCCGCGATCGCCGCGTGCCGGCGGGTCTGCTCGACCACGCCGTTGCGGGCGTCGACCAGGACGACCGTCAGCTCGGCGGTGGAGGCGCCGGTGACCATGTTCCGGGTGTACTGCACGTGCCCGGGCGTGTCGGCCAGGATGAACCGGCGCCGGGGCGTGGCGAAGTAGCGGTAGGCCACGTCGATGGTGATGCCCTGCTCGCGCTCGGCCCGCAGACCGTCGGTCAGCAGGGCGAGGTCGGGAGCCTCCTGGCCGCGGGACCGGGAGGCGTGCTCGACGGCCTCCAGCTGGTCGGCCAGCACCGACTTGGAGTCGTGCAGCAGCCGCCCGACGAGGGTGGACTTGCCGTCGTCGACGGAGCCCGCGGTCGCGAAGCGCAGCAGCGTGGTGGCGCTGAGCTGCTCGGTGGTGCTGGTCATGGTTAGAAGTACCCTTCGCGCTTGCGGTCTTCCATCGCGGCCTCGGACAGCTTGTCGTCGGCGCGCGTCGCGCCCCGCTCGGTGAGCCGGGAGGCGGCGATCTCGGCGATGACGGCGTCCAGCGTGGTGGCGTCGGAGTCCACCGCGCCGGTGCAGGACATGTCGCCCACCGTCCGGTAGCGCACGAGCCGCTTCTCGGCGATCTCGGTGTCCTTCGGGCCGCCCCACTCGCCGGCCGTCAGCCACATGCCGTTCCGCAGGAACACCTCGCGCTCGTGCGCGAAGTAGATCTCCGGCAGTTCGATCCCCTCGCGGGCGATGTACTGCCACACGTCGAGCTCGGTCCAGTTGGACAGCGGGAAGACCCGGACGTGCTCGCCGGGCGCGTGGCGGCCGTTGTAGAGCTGCCACAGCTCCGGGCGCTGCCGGCGCGGGTCCCACTGCGAGAACTCGTCGCGCAGCGAGAACACCCGCTCCTTGGCGCGCGCCTTCTCCTCGTCGCGCCGCCCGCCGCCGAAGACCGCGTCGAACCGGTGCTGCTGGATCGCCTCGGTCAGCGGCACGGTCTGCAGCGGGTTGCGGGTGCCGTCCGGGCGCTCCTTGAGGACGCCGCGGTCGATGTAGTCCTGCACGGACGCCACATGGAGCCGCAGGCCGTGCTTCTCGACCGTGCGGTCGCGGTACTCCAGCACCTCGGGGAAGTTGTGCCCGGTGTCCACGTGCAGCAGCGAGAAGGGGACCGCCGCCGGGGCGAACGCCTTCAGGGCCAGGTGCAGCATGACGATGGAGTCCTTGCCGCCGGAGAAGAGGATCACCGGCCGCTCGAACTCGCCCGCCACCTCGCGGAAGATGTGCACCGCCTCGGACTCGAGCGCGTCCAGGTGACTCAGTGCGTACGGGTTGTCGGTGCCCTCGTCGAGCACGATGGCGCTGGTCGTCATGCCAGCCCCCTCTCGGTCAGCAGCGCATGGACCGCGGCCGCGGACTCCTGCACGGTCTGGTTCTGGGACTCGATGCGCAGGTCCGGCGACTCCGGCTCCTCGTAGGGGTCGTCGACGCCGGTCAGCCCGCTGATCTCGCCCGCCGCCTGCTTGGCGTACAGGCCCTTCACGTCGCGGACCGAGCACACCTCGACGGGCGTGGCCACGTGCACCTCGACGTAGGCGGTGCCCGCCTGCCGGTGGCGCCCCCGCACCGCCTCGCGGCTGTCGGCGTACGGGGCGATGACCGGCACCAGGACCTTCACGCCGTGCGACGCGAGCAGTTCGGCCACGAAGCCGATCCGCTGCACGTTGGTGTGCCGGTCCTCGCGGCTGAAGCCGAGACCCGCCGAGAGGAACTCGCGGATCTCGTCGCCGTCCAGCACCTCCACACGGTGCCCGCCGGCGCGCAGCCGGCCCGCGAGCTCGTGGGCGATCGTGGTCTTGCCGGCGCTCGGCAGCCCGGTGAGCCAGATGGTGGCCCCAGTCACGTCCTTCTCCTGTGGTTCCTGAGTGGTCGTCATCAGCCGTGCAGCCCGCATTCGGTCTTGGCGCGGCCCGCCCAGCGGCCGGCGCGGGCGTCCTCGCCCTCCAGCACCCGGCGGGTGCAGGGAGCGCAGCCGACGGAGGCGTACCCGTCCATGAGCAGGGGGTTCGTCAGGACGCCGTGTTCGGCGACGTACGCGTCCACGTCGTCCTGCGTCCAGCGGGCGATCGGTGAGACCTTGACCTTCCGGCGCTTCTCGTCCCAGCCGACGACCGGGGTGTTCGCCCGGGTGGGGGACTCGTCCCGGCGCAGCCCGGTCGCCCACGCGTCGTACGCCGTCAGCCCCTCTTCGAGGGGCTTGACCTTGCGCAGCGCGCAGCACAGGTCCGGGTCGCGGTCGTGCAGCTTGGGTCCGTATTCGGCGTCCTGCTCCGCCACCGTCCGGCGGGGAGTCAGGGTGATGACGTTGACGTCCATCACGGCGTCGACGGCGTCACGGGTGCCGATGGTCTCCGGGAAGTGGTAGCCGGTGTCGAGGAAGACGACGTCGACGCCCGGGAACACGCGGGAGGCGAGGTGGGCGACGACCGCGTCCTCCATGGAGGAGGTGACGCAGAAGCGCTTGCCGAAGGTGTCGGCGGCCCACTCCAGGATCTCCAGGGGTGATGCCTCCTCCAGGTCGCGGCCCGCCCGCTCGGCCAGCGCCCTGAGGTCTTCCCTGGTCCCCGTCTCCGTCATATCGCTTCCCCTCCACCGTCGTTGGGTTGCAGACCGCGGGTCAGCAGCCCGAGGAACTTCAGCTGGAAGCCCCGGTTGCAGGCCGCGCATTCCCAGGCGCCGTGGCCCGTCTCGCTCGGCCGCAGGTCCTCGTCCCCGCAGTAGGGGCAGTAGAACGGTGCCGCGCGCTCGCTCATGACAGGGCCTCTTCGCTCGCACGCGCCGCCCAGGCGGCGAAGCGCTCGCCCTCCTCGCGCTCCGCCTGGAAGCGCTTGAGGACCCGCTCGATGTAGTCGGGCAGCTCGGCCGCGGTGACCTTCAGGCCGCGCACCTTGCGGCCGAAGCCCGCCTCCAGACCGAGGGCGCCGCCGAGGTGCACCTGGTAGCCCTCGACCTGGTTGCCCTCGTCGTCGAGGACGAGCTGGCCCTTGAGACCGATGTCCGCCACCTGGATACGGGCGCAGGCGTTGGGGCAGCCGTTGAGGTTGATGGTGATCGGCTCGTCGAAGTCGGGGATGCGGCGCTCCAGCTCGTCGATGAGCGAGGCGCCGCGCGCCTTGGTCTCGACGATGGCCAGCTTGCAGAACTCGATGCCGGTGCAGGCCATCGTGCCCCGCCGGAACGGGGACGGCCTGACCTGGAGGTCGAGCGCCTCCAGGGCGGCGACCAGCGACTCGACCTGCGGCTCCTCGACGTCGAGGACGATCATCTTCTGCTCGGCGGTGGTGCGCAGCCGGCCCGAGCCGTGCGCCTGGGCCACGTCGGCGATCTTGGTGAGCGTGGCGCCGTCGACCCGGCCGACGCGCGGTGCGAAGCCGACGTAGAACCGGCCGTCCTGCTGCCGGTGCACACCGACGTGGTCGCGCCACTGCTGCACCGGCTGCTCCGGCGCCGGGCCGTCGACCAGCTTGCGCCGCAGGTACTCGTCCTCCAGTACCTGGCGGAACCGCTCGGCGCCCCAGTCGGCGACCAGGAACTTCAGACGGGCGCGGTTGCGCAGCCGGCGGTAGCCGTAGTCGCGGAAGATCGAGATGACGCCCTCGTACACGTCCGGGACCTCGTCGAGCGGGACCCAGGCGCCGAGGCGCACCCCGATCTTGGGGTTGGTGGACAGGCCGCCGCCGACCCACAGGTCGAAGCCGGGCCCGTGCTCGGGGTGGTGCACGCCGACGAAGGAGATGTCGTTGATCTCGTGGGCCACGTCCAGCAGCGGCGAGCCGGAGATCGCGGACTTGAACTTGCGGGGCAGGTTGGAGAACGCCTTGTTGCCCACGACGCGGCGGTGGATCTCCTCCAGGGCGGGCGTGCCGTCGATGATCTCGTCCTCGGCGATACCGGCGACCGGCGAGCCGAGGATGACGCGCGGGGTGTCGCCGCACGCCTCGGTCGTGGACAGGCCGACCTCTTCGAGGCGGTTCCAGATCTCGGGCACGTCCTCGATCCGGATCCAGTGGTACTGGATGTTCTGCCGGTCGGTGATGTCCGCGGTGCCCCGCGCGAACTCCTGCGAGATCTCCCCGATGACGCGCAGCTGCCGCGTGGTCAGCCGGCCGCCGTCGATGCGGACGCGCAGCATGAAGTACTCGTCGTCCAGCTCCTCCGGCTCCAGGATCGCGGTCTTGCCGCCGTCGATCCCGGGCTTGCGCTGGGTGTAGAGGCCCCACCAGCGCATCCGGCCGCGCAGGTCGTTGGGGTCGATCGAGTCGAAGCCGGCCTTGGAGTAGATCGTCTCAATGCGTGTCCGCACATTGAGACCGTCGTCGTCCTTCTTGAACTGCTCGTTGCCATTGAGGGGCGTGAAGTGGCCACGCGCCCACTGACCCTCGCCACGGTGCCGCCCCGGCTTGCGGCGGGGCGTGGCGGAGGCGGGCGTTTCCGGGGTGGAGGCCATGACGATACGTCCTTCGGGACTGCAGGAGGGCGGCTCTGACCTGCACACTCGCGCGCAGGACAGAGAGTGGCGCGGCGGTGCGCAGTGAGGTGCGGAAGTGCGGGGATCGCGGTGGTGCCGAGGCGCTCAGCCCACCGGACAGATCGCGCTGGACATGCGGCCGAGGTCGACGTGCCGCCGACTCACCAAGGCAATTCCAGCTCGAGACATGGCGGAAGCCTGGCATGGGAGTTTGGACCCAGTCCACCTTTGTCCAAAATGCGGACATGGATGTCTCGCATGATGGACTGATGTGTCATGCGTCACTCATATCGGACGCCGGACCGTCCGTCAGGCGTACGCGCCCGGCCACGGACCCGGGGCCGGGGTGTCCGGCTCCTCGGTGACCTTCGTGTCGAAGAGGCGGAAGCCCCGCCGCAGATAGTTGTCCATGGCGTGCTCGCCGTCCAGCGAGCAGGTGTGCACCCACACCCGCTTCGTCGGCACGCGGTCCGGCCAGCGCTCCGCGAGGTCCCAGGCGCGGGCGGTCCCGTACGACAGCAGGTGTCCGCCGATGCGCCGGCCCCGGAACGCCGGCAGCAGCCCGAAGTAGACGATCTCCACGGTCCCGTCGTCCTGCGGGTCCAGCTCCACGTACCCGGCCGGCGTCCCCTTCTCGTACGCCACCCAGATCTCGGCGCCGGGCCGCTCGACGATCTCCTGCCACTGGGCGTACGTCAGCCCGAGCCGGTCCGTCCACCGGATGTCGCCGCCCACCGCCGTATAGAGGAACCGGCTGAACTCCGCGGACGGCACCTCGGCCCGCACGATCCGCACGTCCCCGGACGGCTCGGCGGCCGGCCGCAGGTCGTCGGGCGACGTCTGTTCGAGGGACCAGGTGGTGACGGCGATGCTCATGGGTGCCAGGGAAGCATGAGGGGTCGGGTTTCGGCCAGCGGCGTCATCCCGCGTGGAGGAGGGGGACGCGGGGGAGGGCGGCGCGGATCGCTTCCGCGGGGTCGGTGACGGGAATGCCGAGCTGCACCAGCCAGTCGCGGACGCGGGCGACGGGCTCGCCCATGCGGCGGGCCAGGGCGATCAGCTCGGTGAGGCCGACCGAGGACTCGGCCGACAGCGGGAGGTCCTCCTCGCCCGTCTCCAGCAGCCACAGCGCCCGGTCGTAGGCCAGCCCCTCGGGCACGTCGGGGCACGACGACGGGATGCCGTAGGCGGCCAGTCGGCCGACGATCTCCCGCGGCTGGATCAGCAGGCGGCGGGCGGCGGCCAGGATGTGGGCGAAGGGCATGGGCTCGTCGGTGTGGACGCCCTGCCAGTCGAGGGGACCGTCCTCCGCGAACAGTTCGCCGTCCAGCCCGGTGGGTTCCGCACAGTCGAGGGGAGGCATGCGGATGCCGTACGCGCGCAGCCGGGCGGAGATCGCCTCCAGTGTCATCCCGCAGACCGGGACGGCCATCAGGATGTGCACGTACGGGACGGGATGTCCCGCGCGCAAGGGGGCGTACCCCATGCCCGTCTCGTCGACGTACTGACCGAGGACGTCCGGGTCGCCCGGCTCCGCCTCCGCCGGGAACGGGGACGGCGGGACGAAGCCGAGGTTCTCGTACCACCTCATGGCCTCCCCGGTCGTCAGGCCCAGCATCTCGGAGGCACGCAGCACGTGCAGGGGCGGGACGGCTTCCGTCCGGGACAGCCACCGCCACCCGGGCGCCTCCGGGTCGTCCTCCAGGAGGGACACCACCTCCGGCGCCGGAAGGACGGGAAGCCCGGACGCGTCGGCGCTCAGCCCGCACGACACCAGGCGTGCGCACAGGTCCGGTACCTCCAGGTCCAGCTCCAGGGCCGTCTGCACCAGCTGTCCGGGATGGACCTCAGCCCCGGGAGCGAACCACGGGACCTTCTTCGAGTCGCGCAGGTATGCCGTCAGCTGCTGGTCCCCGGCCACCGCACGGGCCATCGCCAGCATGGTTTCCGGCACCTCGACGCCACCCTCCGCGAGCGCGGCCGCGGCCTCGTCCACCGTCGTCGGTGCCGCCGGACCGGCCATCCTCACCAGCAGGGCGACGGAGGGCTCAGGGCCGGACCGCGTGCCGCGGACGATGCCGGCGACGGTCCCCGCCGTGGGGCCGCCCGCCTGCACCGCCGCATCGGGGAAGAGCGCCGCCGGGAAGTCGTGCAGCCCCAGCGTGGCGGCCCGCTCCGCCACCTCGCGCGGCGTCCGCCCCAGCGCTTCGGCGGCGGAGAACAGCTTCGCCACCCGGTCCGCGGGGCCGTACCAGCTCGCATCCAGCTGCAGCGCCAGGAGGTGCTGGTCCGACGGCAGAGCGGGCAGCACCGGGCCGAGGGCGTCGAGTTCCGGGCAGATCGCGGCGAGCTGGTGCAGGACCGGATGAGGCCGGTGCGCCAGCAGCCGCCACAGCAGGATGTGGGCGGGGACGTCCGCGGAGAAGTCCCGCAGCACCTCGATCCCGCGCTCGAACGTGTGCAGCAGATGCGGGTGCACGAGGGGGATGTCGGCCGGCAGGCAGCC
Organism: Streptomyces sp. NPDC051310; assembly: GCF_044455245.1. Taxonomy (NCBI): domain Bacteria; kingdom Bacillati; phylum Actinomycetota; class Actinomycetes; order Kitasatosporales; family Streptomycetaceae; genus Streptomyces; species Streptomyces sp. NPDC051310. The sequence goes on along the minus strand of NZ_JBITEO010000002.1, from coordinate 380,529 downwards.
CGTGTGCTCCATGGGGAAGGTGCGGCGGGTCCTCTCCGCCCGGAGCCGGCGCTCCCGCGCCGCGTCCCGCGTCAGCCGGTGCTTCCGGGCGACGCAGCGCTCCGTGACCAGGTCGGCCAGGGGCGGGCTGCCGCCCGCCACGGAGCACAGCCACGAGAAGTCCAGCAGCGGCTGCGTCACCAGCGCGTCCAGCGCGCCGGCCAGCAGCTCCCGCACCGTCCCGCGCAGATCGTCCAGGACCTGGGAGCGGTCCGCCGACAACCGCTCGGGGGAGAGCGGCCCCGACAGGTTCACCACCGCGCCCACCAGGCCGGACGCCGTGGCCGACAGGACCCCGCCGCGCACGGCCGGCTGGACCACCAGCCCGTCGACGAGCAGGCCGCCCCCGGATGCGCACCAGACGACCCGGGCGCCCGGCGGGGCATCGGGCCAGGGCGCCGACGCACCGTGGGCGTCGAGGCCGAACTGCTCACCCGGGGGCTTCTCACGGCCGCGCAGCACCCCCGGCTCCCACCGCGCGACCTCCTCACCGTGCCGCGCCACCGTCGGGAACTCGGCGATGCCCAGCAGCCGGGTCAGCACCTCCGGGCAGGACCAGGCGTCCCGCGCGTCCCGCAGGTACAGCCGGACGGCCGTGCCCGCCTCCCGCCCCTCCCGGCCCCGTTCCACGATGCGGAACAGGTGTCCGGGGCCGAAGACCGACGCTTCCAGCAGCGGCCCCGGGCGCCCGTCGCGGCCCAGCCGGCAGGTGGTCACCCGGATCTCGTCGGCCAGCATGAAGTAGCTGAGCACCCCGATGCCGAACCGGCTGTTCGGGTGGAAGCCGACCGGCGGGTCCAGACGGGCCCACCCCGCCCGCTCCTCGCGGAACTCCGGCTGCTCGGCGAAGCGGGCGCCCGCGTGGGAGAACACCCCCCGCAGCTCCGCCTCGCCCATCCCGATGCCGTCGTCCCGGCATTCCACGTACGCCCGGCCGTCCTCGTCCACGCCCTGCTCGAAGACGATGGAGCCCTCGTACGCGTACGTCGCGCCCGTGTGCGTCCGGTCCAGGTACTCCGTCCTGGCCCGCCGGTAACGGCAGGCGTCCAGCGCGTTCTGGTACAGCTCCCGGACCGCCAGGTCCGGGTCCTTGTACAGCTGGACCCCCATCAGCAGCTCCCGCACCCGCCGTTCGTCGAGGCGGAAGCTCGCCCATCCGGTGAACGTGCCGTCCGCCGGCACCACCCCGTCGGCCGACAGCCGCACCGGCAGGCGCGGCATCGGCTGCGTGACGCGTTCCCGCACCGTACGGGTCACCGCGTGCAACACCTCGTCCATGCGGACGGCGGCCGCCCGCAGGCCCTCCACGACCGCCTCGTGCGCGCACTCCGCCCGCAGCACCGGCAGGTCCCCCGCGCCGCCCCACGACGACTCCTCCAGCGTCGTGCGCAGCCCGGCCAGGTCGACCGGGTGCGGAATGCCCAGGTGCTCGGCCACGATGTCCGGCAGCGTCGTCATCTCCGCGGTCAGGGCGTACCCCAGCGCGCACAGCAGGGCGAGCCGCTGGTCCCGCACCCGCTGGACGCCCACCGACTCCTCCGGCGGCAGGGCGTCCAGGAACTCCGGGTTGCACACGTCGGGGCCGCGGCGCAGCGCATGCAGCAGCCGGCTCACCCGCCGGGCCGTCAGGACCCGGCGCAGCGGGGCGGCCGGTTCGCCGAGCGCGTCCAGCAGCTCCCGCACCGTGTCCTCGTGCGCATGGCTCTCGTGCCGTACCAGCCACCGGTGGAACAGCCACCAGCCGATCGGCGCCTCCGCCCCCGGGCGCAGCAGCGCCCGCTGCACCAGCAGCCGGTGACCGTCGGCGTACGCCTCGAACGACGCCCGCCCGGGCGCGTCCACCGGCCCGTCCAGCCGCCACGGCTCGACGTCCAGCCGGTCAGCCGCCGTCCGCAGGTCGTGCACCCGCGACACCAGGGGGACCAGCACGAACAGCGCCGCCTCCGCCGGGTGGAGGTCCAGCCCCGGCTCCTCGCCCAGCAGCCACTCCACCCGCTCGGCGAAACGCAGGGCGCTGTGCGGGTCCTGCCAGGGGTCACCGGCCAGTCGCGCCCCGGCCGCGTCGCGCAGCCGGGCCAGCTCACCGGCCACCGCCGCGGCGGCCTCACGGTGCTGGCCGGCGTCCCGGCTGTCCGGCACGTGCTTCCAGACGGCCGAGCCACGCACCGCCGACACCCACGGGTCGTCCGCGCGCGCCGGGACGCGTGCGTACGGGACGCCCGCCGCGGAGGTCTGGTGGATGGTCACCTGCCCGATGTGCTGCGCCTGGACGACGGAGCCCCCCACGGTGCTGTCGCCCACCACGTTCCGGCTTCCCGGTTCCTGCATCCCGCCGCGCCTCCCCGCCCCCAACGCCGTGCGGCGTACAGCTTAGAAGCCGCCTCGGCCGGTGGTGCCGGGCCGGCGGGGGAGCAGGCGGGCGCGGTGCGGCGGAAGGCCGGTCAGGCTGTTCACCCGGATCCTCACGCCCACCCACTGTGGCCCACCACCGGGCGCCCCGTGCCGGATCCCGCCAGGGACGGACGACCTCACCGGACTCCCGCCGCCCCGCGAAGGGCCGCCCCCGCGAAGGGCCGCATTCGCGCAAGGCTATGGCCAAAAACCCACCGGTACGGCAACATCACGCACCGCTCAGTCACGTCACCCGCGCACCCCCAGCAGCAGGAGGATGTCCATGGCCCGCCGCACATCCCGCGGCCTGTTCGCAGTGGCCACCGCCACCGCGGCCCTCACCGCCTTCACCACGCTGACCGGCCCCGCCTCGGCCGACACCGCGCCGCAGGCCCGCCTCTTCATGGTCAACCCCGTCCAGTCCACCGGCGATCAGCACCTCACCGACGCCAAGGACGGCAAGGGGACGGCCGATCCGGTTCCCGCATCCGCCTACGCCACCGCCCCGCTGCGGGGCCTCGACGGCAGCGGCGGCCTCTCCGGGCGCTGGGTCGCCGTGCGGTCCGACACCGGGGCCTCGGCGAAGGCCGCCGACGCCGGCACGTACGGCCGCCACGACGACCGGTTCGAGCAGGTCATGGCGTACTTCTGGGTCAACGAGGCACAGGAGTACCTCCAGGGACTCGGCTTCGGCACCGAGCTGCCCGGCGTCAACGACCGGGTCCAGCCCGTGCGGATCAACCAATGGGGCGCCGACAACTCGTACTTCACCGACAAGAAGGCCGAGATCCGGTTCGGCAAGGGCGGCGTGGACGACGCCGAGGACGCCGAAGTCATCCTCCACGAGTACGGCCACGCCGTGCACCACGCCCAGGTGCCCGGCTTCGGCTCCTCCGCCGAAGCCGGCGCCATCGGCGAGGCGTTCGGCGACTACCTCGCCGTCACCGTCGGCGAGCACGCCGTCGCCACGTACGGCTGGCCGCGCCGCGCCGACCTCGCCTGTGTCGCGGACTGGGACGCCGTCGCCTACACGAGCACCGCACCGCACTGCCTGCGCCGCATCGACAGCGACAAGACCTACGCCGACAAGGTCGGCCAGGTCCACGCCGACGGGCAGATCTGGTCCCGCGCCCTGCACGACATCCGCGCCGCCCTCGGCGCGCGCACGGCAGACCGGATCATCATCAACGCCCAGTTCGGCTTCGCCCCCGACACCGGCTTCACCGACGCGGCCCGCACCACCGTCGCCACGGCCGAGAGGATGTACGGCAGGAACGCCGCCGGCACCGTCCGCGCAGCCTTCCAGGCCCGCGGGATCCCGGGCGTGTGACCCCGCGGGCGGTGGTGGCGGCCGCTCCCGCTCAGCCCGGGACGCCGTCCCCGGCGTCCCGGGCCGCCACCACCGCCGGAGCCGTCGAGTGCGGCAGCAGGTCGCCCGGGTCGTCCGGGTGGCGCACGACCACCTCCACCTCCTCACGGAAGCGGTACGGGCGGTGCGCCAGCACACCGCCCAGGGTCCGCCGCACCCGCGACATCTCCGCCCGCACCGTCACCGTGCGCGTACGGTCCCCGAAGACGTCCGCCGCCAGCTCCGCCGCGGTGCGGCCGCCGCGGTGCCGGGCCAGTACGTACAGCAGCTCCGCGTGCCGCGGGCTCAGCTCCTGCGTCCAGCCGCCCGCCCCGCCCACCACCTCCAGCGACCAGCGGCGCGGCCGGCTGACGTCCAGTACCACCCGGCTCGGTGACGGCGCCGCCACCTCGTGGCCCTCCTCCTCCAGCCGCAGCAGCCAGCCGCCCGGCAGGGGCTCCACGGCGCACCGGCCCAGCGACGGCACCAGCACCCGGCCCGCACCGAAGCCGCCGGGGAGCGCCACCCGGCCCACCGGCGCCATGCCCACGACCGCCGCCGGCCAGCCGTGCGCGTCCACCGCCAGCGCCCGGCCGCCCACCCGGCACAGGACCGGCGCCGCCACCGAACGCAGCCGCTCCAGCGCCGCGAAGTGCCGGTTGCGCAACTCCGCCTCGGCCAGCCGCGCCACCGAGCTCACCAGCATCAGCGTCGCCGGGTGCATCGTCGCCAGCGGCCCGCTCACATCCACCGCCCCGAGCAGCCGGCCGTCCCTCGGATCGACGATCGGCGCACCCGCGCACGTCCACGAGTGGTGGGTCGCGACGAAGTGCTCCGCCGAATGCACCTGCGTCGGGCGCCGCGTCACCAGCGGCGTGCCGATGCCGTTCGTCCCGACGGTCTCCTCCGTCCAGTCGGCGCCCGGCTCGAACCCGTGCCCGTCCGCCTTGCGCAGCACCGCCGCGCTGCCCTCCCGCCACAGCACCCGGCCGTCCGCGTCCGCCACCACCATGATGTGCTGCACCGCATCGGAGCCCGCCCCTCCAGCGGACACCAGCCCCTCCCGCAGCAACGGCAACAGCTCCGCCAGCGGCGAGGTGCTGCGGCGGCGTTCCAGCTCCGCCGGCGACAGCAGCAGCGAACGGTGATCCCGGTCCGGATCCAGCCCCTTGCGCAGCATCCGCTGCCACGACTCGCGGATCTCGGTGCGCGGCACCAGCGGCGGGCGGCCGCCCTTCAGCGTCGCCTCCCGCACGCCCTTGAGCAGCAGCGCCGCGTCCCGCGCGTCCATGGCGGCGAGCCGCGCCATGTCGACGGTCGCCCTGCGCGCCCGTCCCTCCCCGCTGCCCCGCACACGGTGGCCGGTGTGTGTCACCACCCCATCCTCCCCTCACCGCGGGCATGCGCCGATTCTTCCCATGACGCTGCAACCCCTTGCAACTCTCGCGAACGGCCGCGCGCCTGTACGAAAGTGGCGTCGTACCGGACACCGGCGACGGTCGTACGGTACGGCGATGGGTTGGTGCCGTGTCGGCGCAGCACCACCCCACTCTCCCCGGGCGCGGGCCGTCGGACACACGGCCCGCGCTCTGTTTTTTCCGGGCCCGGTTCCCCTCCGGGGCGCCGGGTCAGACCACCGCCCGCGCGCGGTGCACCACCGTCGCCAGGTCCAGGCTGTGCGGCAGCGTGCCGAACGCCGTACCCCAGTCACCGCCCAGCCGCGACGCGCAGAACGCGTCCGCCACCGCGGGCGGTGCCCACCGCACCAGCAGGGAGCCCTGGAGCACCAGCGCCATGCGCTCCACCAGCCGCCGCGCCCGTGCCTCGATACCCTCCAGGTCCGCCAGTTCGGCCAGCAGGTCCTTGATCGCCGCGTCCAGCCGGTGGTCGGCGCCCCGGGCCGTGCCCACCTCCTCCAGGAAGGCGTTCAGGGCCTGCGGCTCCCGCTGCAGCGCCCGCAGCACGTCCAGCGCCTGGACGTTGCCCGAGCCCTCCCAGATCGAGTTCAGCGGCGCCTCGCGCAGCAGCCGCGGCATCCCCGACTCCTCGACGTAGCCGTTGCCGCCCAGGCACTCCAGCGCCTCCGCCGTCGTCGGCGTGCACCGCTTGGTGACCCAGTACTTGGCCGCCGGCACCGCCAGCCGCAGGAAGGCCCGCTCCTGCTCGGTGTCCGCGTCGTAGGCGGCGGCCAGCCGCATGCCCAGCGTCGTCGCCGCCTCCGACTCCAGCGCCAGATCGGCCAGTACGTTGCGCATGAGCGGCTTGTCGACGAGCACGCCGCCGAACGCGCTGCGGTACGCGGCGTGGTGCACCGCCTGCGCCACGGCCTGCCGCATCAGCGCCGCCGACCCGATCACGCAGTCCAGCCGGGTCGCCGCCACCATCTCGATGATGGTGCGCACCCCGCGCCCCTCCTCACCGACCCGGCGCGCCCACGTCCCGTCGAACTCGACCTCGCTCGACGCGTTCGACCTGTTGCCGAGCTTGTCCTTCAGCCGCTGGATACGGAACACGTTGCGCGTGCCGTCCTCCAGGACGCGCGGGACGAGGAAGCACGTCAGCCCCCCGGGAGCGTGCGCCAGCACCAGGAAGGCGTCGCTCATCGGCGCCGAGCAGAACCATTTGTGGCCCGTCAGGACGTACTCGCCGTCCGTCGCCAGCGGGGCCGCGGTCGTCGTGTTGGCCCGTACGTCGCTGCCGCCCTGCTTCTCCGTCATGCCCATCCCGAAGAGCACGCCGTTCTTCTCGGCGGCGGGCCGCAGCTCCTCGCCCTCGTACACCTGCGAGGTCAGCTTCGGCTCCCACACGGCCGCCAGCTCCGGGTCGACGCGCAGAGCGGGCACCGCGGCGTGCGTCATGGACAGCGGGCAGCCGTGACCGGCCTCCGTCTGCGTCCACACGAGGAACCCGGCGGCGCGCCGCACATGGCCGCTGGGCCGGCCCCACGCGTCGGTGAGCCCGTTCGTCACGGCGTGGCCGAGCAGCCGGTGCCAGGCGGGATGGAAGTCGACGTGGTCGATCCGGTGGCCGTACCGGTCGTGGGTGCGCAGCTTCGGCGGGTTCTCGTTGGCGAGGAACCCCCATTCCTGCGCCTGGGCGGAGCCGGCGGAGGTGCCGAGCTTGGACAGCTCCCCGCGGACCTCGTCGAGGAGTTCGAGCGGAACATGACGCTCCACGGCCTCGGCCAGCGCATGATCGGCGGCGAAGACGTCGTACCCGACCAGGGGCGGAGGCTGGTTGGTCACTGTGTGGGTGGTGGCTGCCATGCGGATACGGTAAGGAGGTGCAGGCAGCAAAGGAAACACCCCAGTGGCACCCGCGGTCACCGGGCAGACTTCACCGGGCCCGGGCCCTTTACCGCAACGTCTCGAAGCGGAAGATGGCGTGGCTCCTCCTGAAGGACACCGTCAATTCGTGCATCGAGTACCGCATCCTCGGCCTCGCGGCCGAAGCGGCGTTCTTCACCCTGCTGTCGCTGCCGCCCCTGATGCTGGGCCTGCTCGGGCTCCTCGGCTACATCGACGACTGGACCGACACCACCACCGTCGCCTCCATCGAGAAGAACATCCTCGCGGCCGTCGGCACGGTCCTGTCCGACCGGGGCGTCAACGACATCGCCAAGCCCCTGCTGGAGGACGTCACCAAGGGCGGCCGCCCGGACGTCATCTCGATCGGCTTCGCCATCGCGCTGTGGTCGGGGTCCCGGGCCGTGAACGTCTTCATCGACACGATCACGGTCATGTACGGCCTCGACGGCCACCGCGGCATCGTCGCCACCCGGCTGCTGGCCTTCCTCCTCTACATCGTGGCGCTGCTGATCGGCGCGGTGGTCCTGCCGCTGGCCGTCGTCGGCCCCGACCGGGTGGTCGAACTGATCCCCTGGGGCACCGAGGTCGTCTCGGTCCTGTACTGGCCCGTGGTCATCCTGCTGTCCGTCGCCTTCCTCACCACGCTGTACCACGTGTCCGTCCCGGTCCGCTCGCCCTGGATCGAGGACGTCCCGGGCGCGCTGGTGGCCCTCGGGATGTGGGTCCTCGGCAGCTTCCTGCTGCGCATCTACCTGACCAGTACGGTCGAGGGCCCGACGATCTACGGCTCGCTGGCCGCCCCGATCGCGGTCCTGCTGTGGATCGGCATCTCCGCCTTCGCGGTGCTCGTCGGCGCCGCCGTGAACGCCGCGATCGACCACGTGTGGCCCTCGGTGACCACGGCCGCCGCCCGCGCCGAGACCGAGCGCGCCCGGGCGGCGGAGGCGGCCGCGCTGGTGGCCCGCGCCAAGGCGGCCGTGGAGGAACTGGACGACGAGGATCCGGACATGCCCTCGGAGTTCCCCGAGCGGTGGTCGCGGTTCCTGCCGCCGGACGACGTGGTGGCGCGGCTGCACACGCCGAAGGAGAAGGAGCGGGAGCGGGAACGGGAGAAGGACCGGGACCGCCCGGCCTGACCGGGCGTCCCCTGCCCGCGGCCGGCCTCGACGCACTGTGGCCCGCCCGCCGGGTGCGGCAGCTCGCCGAGCCGGTGTCGCGGGCGCCCGACCCGGCGGCCGCCCTGGAGGAGCTGGCCCCGCGCCGCGCCGCCGGCCGCACCGGCCCTGGATCCGCTGCTGCGAGCCGTGGTGGCGGGGCTGGAGGCCGGGCAGCCGGTCGGTGCCACGGCCGCCGCCGTGGGGCTGGGCGCCCGCGCGCTGCACTTGCGCTCGCTGGAGATACCGCCCCAGGCACCCCCGCCGCGGCCGGTCTTGTACGGACCGGACACCGGCGGCCCCGGCCGCCGCGGTACCGCCGGCAGGCCGGGGGCGGTGCAGGGCCGTGCGGCACACTGACGGCATGCGGAAGATCCTTGTGGTCGACGACGACCCGACCGTCGCGGAAGTCGTCACCGGCTACCTGGAACGGGCCGGTTTCGCCGTCGCCCGTGCGGCCGGCGGTCCGGAGGCGCTGCGCAGCGCGACGGCGCAGCGGCCCGACCTGGTCGTCCTGGACCTCATGCTCCCCGGCATGGACGGCCTGGAGGTGTGCCGCGCCCTGCGCGAGCGGGGCCCGGTGCCGGTCATCATGCTCACGGCGCGGGGTGACGAGGAGGACCGCGTCCTGGGCCTCGAAGTCGGCGCCGACGACTACGTCACCAAGCCCTTCAGCCCGCGCGAGCTGGTCCTGCGCGTCGAGTCCGTCCTGCGCCGCGGCACCGCCCCGCCGCCCGCCGCACCCTCCGGTATCGCGGGCATCGCCCTGGACCCGGCCGCCCGGCGGGCCACCAGGGAGGGCCGCGACCTGTCGCTGACCCAGCGCGAATTCGACCTGCTCAGCCACTTCCTCCGGCACCCGGGCCGGGCGCTCGGCAGGGAGGCGCTGCTGCGCGAGGTGTGGGGCTGGGAGTTCGGCGACCTGTCGACCGTGACCGTCCACGTCCGCCGGCTGCGGGCGAAGATCGAGGACGACCCGGCCGATCCCCGGCTGATCCGGACGGTCTGGGGCGTGGGGTACCGCTTCGACGCGGGGGGCACGGATGCCTGACGGGGACCTGCTGCTCATCGCGGCGTACGCCTTCGCCGGGGCGTCCGCCGCCGGGCTCCTCGGCGCCCTGGTGCTGCGCGCCCTGCGTCACACGTCGCTCGTGGTCTCGCTGACGGTCGTCGCGGCCGTCACGGTGACCGCGATGCTGGCGGGCACCCTCACCGTCTGCAAGGCGATGTACCTCCGGCCGCACGACTTCTCCGTCGTCACCACGGTCGTCGCCATGGCCGCGGTCGTCTCGCTCGCCACCGCGCTGGTGCTCGGCCGCTGGGTCGTCGCCCGGAGCCGTGAACTGGCCCTCGCCGCGCGGTCCTTCGGCGACGTCGGCACCTTCGCCGCACCCGGTGGCGCGGCCACCGCCGAGCTGGCCGGGCTCAGCAGGGAGCTGGCCGCCACCAGCGCGAAACTGGCCGCCTCCCGGGAGCGCGAGGCCGCGCTCGAGGCGTCGCGGCGCGAGCTCGTCGCCTGGATGTCGCACGACCTGCGCACCCCGCTCGCCGGGCTGCGAGCCATGTCCGAGGCACTGGAGGACGGCGTCGCCCCGGATCCGCCCCGCTACCTCCGGCAGATCCGCACCGAGGTCGACCGGCTCGACACCATGGTGGGCGACCTCTTCGACCTCTCCCGCCTCCACGCGGGCACCCTCGCCCTGACCCCCGCCCGGATGTCCGCGTACGACCTGGTCGGCGAGGCGCTCGCGGGCGCCGACCCGCTCGCCCGGGAACACGGTGTGCGGCTCGTCGGCGACCGTGTCGACGCCGTGCCGGTCGAGGTGGACGGCCGCGAGATGACCCGGGTGCTGTCGAACCTGCTGGTCAACGCGATCCGGCGGACACCGGCCGACGGCACGGTCGCGGTCGCGGCCGAGCGTCGCGCCGACGGGGTGGTCCTCTCGGTGACCGACGGCTGCGGCGGGATCCCCGAGGACGAGCTGCCCCGGGTCTTCGACACCGGCTGGCGCGGCACCGCGGCGCGTACCCCGCCGGCCGGCGCCGGGCTGGGCCTGGCCATCGTGCGCGGCATCGTCGAGGCGCACGCGGGCCGGGCGGAGGTGCGCAACGTCCGGGGCGGCTGCCGCTTCGAGGTGGTGCTGCCGGCCGCGCCCGGCGCCTGAGCCCGGCGGCGTAAGACTTTCGTCACCGGCGCGGCCGCCCGTGCCGCGCGTGTCCGGCGTTGAATGGGATCACGAACCGCGAACGGACACGAGGAGGCAGCGGTGAGCCGCGTACGACGCCTGTCGAGCAGCCCGGTGGTGATCGGGGCCCTGGCCGTGGCGCTGGTGGCGCTGGGCTTCGGTCTCTACTGGTTCCAGCCGTGGAAGCTGTGGACGAACGCGACGGTCAGCGAGTCCGTGCCCCGGGCGGTGACCGTCACCCCGACCACGGGTCCCACGGACGGCCCCACGGCGCCCGCCGAGCCGGCCGCCCCGCGGACGGTCGCCACCGGCTCCCTGATCAGCCATGAGCACAGCACCTCCGGCACCGTGCGGGTGCTGGAACTCGACGACGGCTCGCGGGTCCTGCGGCTGGAGGGCCTGGACACGAGCGACGGCCCCGACCTGAAGGTCTGGCTCTCCGACGCCCCCGTACGCGAGGGGAAGGCCGGCTGGCACGTCTTCGACGACGGCGCGTACATCAGCCTGGGGGACCTCAAGGGCAACAAGGGCGACCAGAACTACCGGCTGCCCGCCGGCATCGACCTGAACACCTACCGCAGCGTCAGCATCTGGTGCGACCGCTTCGACGTCTCCTTCGGCGCCGCCGCACTGAAGGAAGCATGATGTTACGGTAAAAAACATCCTTTTCGGCCGTAGGTGCTGCACCGGAGGGCGAACCATGGGTACGCGCCGCACCCCGCTGCCCGGCGTCGGCACGCAGTGCGACCGCACCGGCGCGTCCGTCGCCGCCGTGCTGCGCCGCACCGGCGTCCACCCGTCACCCGGCCCCGACGTCCGGCTCGCCACCGGGGACACCCCCGTCGCCGCGGGCACCCGCGACGGCGTGGAGGCCCTCGCCGCGATCGTCGCCGGAGGATGACATGCACGACACCACCGCGCTCCTCATCGAACTCGGGGCGGTCATCCTCGGCCTCGGACTCATCGGCCGGGCAGCCGGCCGCGTCGGCCTCTCACCGATACCCCTCTACCTCCTCGCCGGCCTCGCCTTCGGCCACGGCGGCCTCCTCCCGCTGAAGGCCAGCGAGGACTTCGTCGCCGTCGGCGCCGAGATCGGCGTCATCCTGCTCCTGCTGCTCCTCGGCCTCGAATACAGCGCCGGCGACCTCGTCACCAGCCTCAGGACGCAATCCCCGTCGGGCGCCGTCGACTTCGTCCTCAACGCCACCCCCGGCGCCGTCGCCGCCCTCCTCCTCGGCTGGGGCCCCGTCGCCGCCGTCGCCCTCGCCGGCGTCACCTGGATCTCCTCCTCCGGCGTCGTCGCCAAGGTCCTCACCGACCTCGGCCGCCTCGGCAACCGGGAGACCCCCGCCATCCTCGGCGTCCTCGTCATCGAGGACCTGGCGATGGCGCTCTACCTCCCGCTCCTCACCGCCCTGCTCGCCGGCGTCGGCCTCGCGGGCGGCAGCATCACCCTGCTCATCGCCCTCGGCACGGTCGGCCTGGTCCTGTACGTCGCCCTCCGCCACGGCCGGCTGATCAGCCGCGCGGTCTCCTCGGACAACCCCGAGATGCTGCTCCTCGTCGTCCTCGGTCTGACCGTGCTCGTCGCGGGCATCGCCCAGGAACTCCAGGTCTCCGCGGCCGTCGGCGCGTTCCTCGTCGGCATCGCCCTGTCGGGCGAGGTCGCCGAGGGCGCGCGCAAGCTCCTCACACCGCTGCGCGACCTGTTCGCCGCGGTGTTCTTCGTCTTCTTCGGCCTGTCCACCGCCCCGGCCGCCATCCCGCCGGTCCTGCTGCCCGCGCTGCTCCTCGCCCTCGCCACCGCCGCCACCAAGATCCTCACCGGCTGGTACGCCGCCCGCCGCGCCGGCATCGGCCCGCGCGGGCGCCTGCGGGCCGGCGGCGCGCTCGTGGCCCGCGGGGAGTTCTCCATCGTCATCGCGGGCCTCGCGATCGGCACCGAACCCCGCATCGGCCCGCTCGCCACGGCGTACGTCCTGATGCTCGTCGTCCTCGGCCCCCTCACCGCCCGCTGGACCGAGCCCGTCCTGGGCCGGGTACGCGGCCGCGTACTCCGCCGGCCGAAGCCGCGGGCGGACCCGCCGGCCGGGCACGAGGAGATCACCGCGGAGGGCGTGGAGGTCAGCGGACCGGCCGAAGCTCGATGAACACGGCGGTGTCGTCCGACGCCACGGCGACGAACCGCCCCGCCGCGGTCAGCGAGCGGGCGGGCCGCGGCAGCACGATGGTTTCCCGGTGACCGCTCGACAGGTCCCGGACGACCACCGACCCGGGTCGCTCCGCGGTCACGGCGTACGGCCGGCCGTCGACGACGGTCGTGGCGAGGGCCGTGACGGCGCCGTCCCCGCGGAAGACCTCCCGGTGCGCGCCGGTTTCCGGGTTCCAGCCGTACACGACCTGGGTGCCGTGTCCGTGCAGGACGAGCGGCCGGCCGTGGAGGACCGCACCGGCCAGGGCGGTCACAGGCCCCGAGCAGACACGCCGCGGGTCACCGGCGAAGTCCCACACGCCGAGGGACTCCCCGGAGCCCAGCACCGCGGCGGGACGCCCGGACACGGACGTGCACAGCAGTGAGGTGACGTTCCCCGGCACGGGAGGCAGCAGGGGGCGGCCGGCCTTGTGAGCCACCTCCACCACGGTGACCGCACCGGCGGTGGCGATCACGGCGCACGGGCGGCCGTCGACCACCGCGCACGCCACCGCCCGCACGGGCGCCCGCGGCGACTCGTACGCCCGGTACACCGAGCGCAGCGCTCCCGTGGTCAGATCCGCGACCCGGACCGTCCCGTCGTCCCCGCCGGTGACCACGTGCGGGCGGCCGTCCATCATGACGCAGTCCAGGGCACGCACCGGCCCTGCGTGCCCGGTCAGCTCGTGGTCCCGTGTGCCGCCCGGCAGCTGCCTGATCAGGACCGTTCCGTCGGCACAGCCGACGAACAGGGTCGGCACCGGAGTGAGCGGTGTCGCGAAGACGTCCACGACCCGGACGCCCGCCACCCCCGCCGACAGCGGACGCCACGGCAGCGGCCGCGCGAACGAACCGGTGAGCCGGCGGAAGTGGCGGCGGCTCGCGGCCTCGACCGCGAGGACCCCCCTGCGCTCCAGGGGCCCCAAGGGGCCGAGGGCCGGCGCCGCGGCCGTGTACACCTCGGCCAGCCGGCGGCCGTGCTGCGTCGTGACCGAGCCGAGCGCGCGCAGCAGCCCGTCCGGCTCCGCCCGGACGACGAACTCGGTGTCCTCCAGCAGGGCGTCGACCACCCCGGCCGCCGCCGCGTGCGTGGCCAGGTGCCTGCGGACGTAGGCGGGCGCCGCCTGCCAGTTCCGCCGGCCGCCGTCGACCGCGCGCGGGACGAGCTCCAGCAGCGCCTCCGTGAGCAGGCCGTGCACCGAGGCGGGGTCGTCCCCCGCGCGCAGATGGTGCGCCACGGCGCGGCAGAGCCGGTACGTGCCCGGTGCGAACAGATCGGCCGCCGCCTCCAGCACCCAGCCGGTGTCCCGCCGCCCGCCGCCCCCCGCGAGGGCGTCCGCCAGCGCCGTCCACACCTCCGACGGCAGCGGAGCGTCCCCCGGCACGGCGTGGGCGAGCGGCAGCAGTAGACGCTCCACTTCGCCGCGCTCGCTCCCGAAACGGGCGAGCCGCGCGTCCGCGGCGGCATCGGCCACGAGGTGCCAGTAGTCCTCCGGCGAACCGGCGGAGAGCCTCCCGTCCCTCACCGCGGCGGCCAGCGCACGGGCGATGGCGACCGACCCGCCCGCCCAGTCGACGACGGACGCGCTCACCGCGCCGGCGGACGGGACGCCGTCCAGCAAGGCCCGTACGAAGTTCTCGGGCGCGGCCCGGTACGCCTCCTCGCCGAGGTCGATCACCTCCACGTGCGGGCCGAGGAGCGGCAGCGCCTCCGGGCGCATGGCCACGACGAGCCGGACGTGGGGGAGCGCCGCGGTCGGCTGGACCAGGTCGTGGATGCGTTCGACCTCACGGATCTCGTCCAGGTCGTCGATGAGCAGGGTGGTGGGCTCCCTGCGGCTCACCATGTGGCGCAGCGACGGCGGGAAGACGCTCGACGCCGGCAGGTGGTGCGACGAGGGGAACAACCGCGCCAGCCGGCGCAGCACCGCGCTCTTCCCCGAGCCGGGGGCGCCGGTCACCACGCGGATGCGGCCGTCGTGCCGGTCGCTCCGCAGCCAGGACGCCAGGGCGGCCAGCGCGGGTGTGTGCAGGGGGTTCGGGAAGGCGGGGGCCGGGCCGCCGTGGCTCGCCCACCGGGCCGGCGGCGGCGCGGCACCGTCCGCCCCGGCGAAGCCCTCGTAGGCGCGGGCGATGCCGCCCAGCACCTCCACGGTGTCCAGGAAGGGCCGGCGCTCGTCGGCCGTCGTCCTCCCGAGCACCTGCGCCACGGCTTCGGCCAGGGCGGTCCCTCCGCCCGGTCCCGGGCGCGTGGCAGCCGCCATCACGGACAGCCGGGTCCCCCCGGGCAGCGGCGCGGCGCGCTGCGGCAGCGGCACACCCGGCGGCTTCGGCCCGGACCCCACGTCCAGCAGGAACACCGCGTGCCCCAGCCCGCGGCCCGCCAGCACATCGAGCAGCCGCTCCGGCGCCACCCCCGGACCGGTCTGCGTGAGCAGCAGGTACCGTCCGGCGGAGGCGTCGGTGTGGCTGCCGTACACCACCACGACGTCCGCCGGGCCGGGCCGCGCCTCGGCCGCCCACCCGTCGATCTCCCGCAGCACCTCCTCGGCGTCGGTGCGGAAGGCCAGGTGCGGCAGGACGTGGACGTAGCCCGAGTCGATGAGCACACCGGCCATGTCGCCGACGCTGCGCACGCTCACCGCGCGGTGCCGGCCCACCGGCCGCTCCGCGCCCAGCGTGATCAGGAACAGCCGCCCCGCGGACTGCGGCGCCGCCGGCGGCCGCCCCTGCCGGCGGCGCACCAGATCCCGCACCTCCGCCCAGTGCCGGGCCCCCGCCGGCAGGGCGAGCGGACCGGCCGGCGCGGGCGCCGCCGCGGTGAAGCGCGGACCCGCCCCGGGGGCCTGCCCGTCGGCGTACGCCGAGACCGCCGCGATCACCTCGTCGGCCTCGTCCCGCCGCAGTGTGCTCAGCAGCCTCTCCCGGACGCCCGGGGCGAACTCGTACGCCGCGTCCAGGCCGTCGCCCCCGCCGGGCAGCCGGCGCAGCAGGCCGCTGAAGACGATCTCCGCGAGGTCGGACAGCGGGCTGTCCGGGAACATCGTGGACTGCACCATCCGCATCACCGGCAGGTTCAGCGGCGCCGCCGCCAGACAGGCCGCCAGGCGGAAGACACGCGGCTGCGCCGTCGCGCGGAAGTCCTCGAAACCGGCCGCGCGCTGCGGCCGCGGGCCGAAGGACTCCGGCGCCCCGGCGGCGGGCAGCAGCACCGCCGCGCCGTCGAAGCAGCCGGCCCCCGCCACCGCCGCCGCCCACGGCCCCAGCCACTCGGGCGTCGCACCCAGCACCGGTACGGCCACGTCCCCCGGCTCCGGTGCCCGTGCCCCGAGGCCGTACGGGACGTGACCCAGCCGGGCGCCGGGCACGCTGCTGCGTGTGCCGTGGAAGCGGACCGGTACCGGGGGCAGCGCCGTGCGTTCCCAGAGGTGCTCGGGCAGCGGCTGGACGACCGCCGCGGGGCCCGCCGCCGCCCACCCCCGCAGCGCGGCGCGCAGCGCCGGCGACCGCCACTGCGGCGCCACACCGTCCGTCAGCACGAGCGTGACGGTCCGTCCGGTCGGGTCCACGGCCGTGGCGGGGGCGCGCAGCGGGGAGGGGGCGGACAGGGCGGCCGGCGCCAGCCCGGGCCGCCCGTCGGCACCGGGCCGCAGGGCGTACGTCCGGACGTCACGGAACGCGCCCGTCCGGCGCAGCAGGTCGCCCAGAGCCCGCCCGA
The DNA here is from genome assembly GCF_044455245.1 of Streptomyces sp. NPDC051310. NCBI lineage: Bacteria > Bacillati > Actinomycetota > Actinomycetes > Kitasatosporales > Streptomycetaceae > Streptomyces > Streptomyces sp. NPDC051310. The sequence continues at coordinate 364,194 of NZ_JBITEO010000002.1, read as the reverse complement.
GCGGCGCCCAGAACGCCGCGCCCTCCGCGTACGCGTCCACGACCAGCGTGACGTCGAACCAGCGGTCCGCCGCAGGAGCCAGCACCGGCAGCCAGTGGCGCCGCTCCGCCGCCCGCTCCGCCGTGGCGTCCTCGTCGAGCACCGTGCGGACCCTCGACGGGAAGTGCCGCTTCAACGGCCGTAGCGCCCGGGCCAGTTCACGTGAGCGCGGCAGCACGGCCGGACCGGTGAGCCGCACCGGTACGGCGGTCACCGGAGCGGCGGCCACCTCAGCGGCCGGCGCCACCTGTGCGTGCGGCAGGTACAGCCGCGTCCCCGGGTCCGCCGCCACCGGGCCGCGGGCGCGGGGCGCGGTCCCCCCGGCGGACGGTTCCGGCAGCGGTCGCGACGGGTCCGCCGCCGGCTCCCGGGGCCCCTCCGGTACGCCGGCCGGGCCCGGTTCCCCGCCGCCGCGCCCCGCGCCGGGCGGAGCCGGCAGGTTCCGCGCCAGCCAGACCAGTTCGGCGACCTCCCGCGGGTGCGGCGGGGCGCCTTCGGGGTCCAGGGCGCCGAGCAGGGCGCCGAGCCGCTCGATCACCGCCGGTCACGCCCCGGCCGGCGGCACGGGCGGGGCCGGCACCGTCACATCGAGGTGCTGGAACACCAGCTTGGCCAGCCGGTCGAGGTCCGGGGCGCCCTCCCCGCTCGTGCGGCTCACCAGGTACACGGCGTTGAGGAGCTGGTCGGTGGCCAGTTCACCGGCCGCCGCGTGCGCCAGGAACCGCCCGATGACCTCGTCCGCGTCGTCCGCCGCCGACGCCAGATGGGCGCGCACGATGGCGCGCAGCCGCTGTTCGTCGCCGACGGCCGGCAGGTGCAGCCGCACGCAGCGGCGCAGGAACGCGGGCGGGAACTCGCGCTCCCCGTTGCTGGTCAGGATGACGAACGGGAAGGTCCGGCAGCGGACCGTGCCGCCGTGCACCGTCACCGGCTGGCCGTCGTCGGCCGGCCGCACCCGTACCACCGGTTGCGCGTCGGCCACCCGCGACAGCTCGGGGATCTCGAACATGCCCTCCTCGAACACGTCCAGGAGGTCGTTCGGCAGGTCGATGTCGCTCTTGTCGATCTCGTCGATCAGCAGCACCCGCGGCAGCGCGTACGGCGCCAGTGCCGTGCCCAGCGGTCCCAGCCGGACGAACCGGCCGAGGTCGGCGAGGGGCGCCGGCTCGCCCGTCTCGCGGGCCACCCCCGCCTCCTCCAGCCGGCCGAGCGAGTCGTACCGGTACAGCCCGTCGCGCAGCCCCGTCTTGCTGTTGACGGGCCAGCGCAGCACCGGGCCCAGCCGCAGTTCGCGCGCCACCGCGTGGGCGAGCGTCGACTTGCCGGTGCCGGGGTCGCCCGTGACCAGCAGCGGACGCCGCAGGTACAGGGCGGTGTTGACCGCGTCGACCGTCCGCTCGTCCGCCCGGTACGCGGCGGCGTGCGGCAGCCGGCGTCCGGCGCCGGCCTCCGCGTCGCGGTCGAACGGCGTCGGTTCGGCGTCCCGGCCGAAGTCCCGCCACGGAGGCGGAGCGGGCAGCCGGCCGATGCCGTCGTGCGGCTCGCTCACGCCTTGGTAGATCCGCCACTCGCTCATCATGTACGTCCTGTCGGTCCTTCCCCGGCCTCGGCCGGGGCCAAGGGCAGTCGGGGGATCTGTCGCCGCGGGTCGTCCCAGAGCAGCACGATCCGCCCGCCGATGTGGTCCTCCTCTGCGCCCGCCGCCGCAACCGCCTCGTTGCGCAGCGAGCACACTTTCTCCGGCAGCTCGTCCCGTGCCGTCCCGGCCAGCGCCGCCCGCGCCTGCGCGAGGAACCGCTCACCGGGGCAGGCGTGCCGCCCCGGCACCCCGCACGTGCCGCCGCCCGGGCCGTCCTGCCCGCGCGCGCAGGCCGCCGCACCCCGCTGCCAGGCCATCATCGGCACACCGGAGGCGACGGCGACCCGGTAGGCGTCCGCGACCGGCCCCGACCGCGGAGACCCGGCCAGCGCCACGGCGGCCAGCGCGGGATCCCCGTCGAACGACGCGCCCAGCGCCGCCTGGTTCTGCCCGTCACGGCCGCACACGCACACCAGCGCCTCGCCGATGCTCCTGCCCGCCAGGTGCTCCCACCGGCTCTCCCACGCGGCGTGCAGCGCCGGCGCCTCGTGCCGTTCCAGCGGACGCACCACCACGTGCTGCTTGCGCCCCAGCGCGAACCACGGGTACTCCGGCCACAGCAGCCAGTCCGGGAAGCCCTCGTCCAGCGCCTCCTCCGGCAGGATCAGCTCGACCAGGCCCGGGCGGGTCACCCCGCCCATGATCTCGATCTGCTCCGGCAGCAGCTCCGCCAGGAGCTCCAGGGCCGCCTGAAGGGGCAGCGCCTCCGACTCCGCCGCCCCCGGCACGATGTCCTCGGGGGACCGGTAGCGCCACACCGCCACGTGGTACCGCCGCCGGTCCCGCAGGGAGTGCCGCACCCGCCCGATGATCGACGGCCGCTCCGTCCCGGCGGGCCCGCCGGTCAGCCGCCGCTGCGCCTGGTCACCGAGGCCGAGCCGCCCGCCGACGATCAGCACCCGGTCCCGCAGCCGCTGCACGGCGTCGCGACCGCCGTGGCCCCGTGCCGCGAGATCGGCGGCGTAGGCCAGCTCGTAGGGCAGCCGGCCGTCCTCCGGCGGCATCTGGGCGGCCAGGTCCGTGAACACGTCCCGGTGGTCCAGCAGCGGGTAGTCCTCCTGCGGTGCCGCCCCGGTGGCCGCCGCCGCGAGGAACGCGGCACGGTGCTCGCCCGCCGGGAGGACCGGCAAGGAGGACAGCAGCGCGAGCAGCTGGCGGTGCTCGTCGCCGCTGAGCGCCGCGCCGCCGTCCGGGACCGGGCCGTGCACAGAGCCGCAGGGGCGGCCGTGCGCAGGGCCGTAGGGGGTGTACGGGTCGTACGCGCGGACGAGGTCGGCCGCCACCGGCCAGCGGCCGTCCTCGCCGTGGAACCGGTCGTGCCCCCGCACCACGGCCCGGTACACCTCCGGGTCCAGCAGCCGCAGCGCGCTCACCGGAGTGGCGAGCCCGCCCATGTCGGTGCCCTTGAGGCGGGTGGCCTTGACGACCCCGCACACGCCGCCCGACGCGTGGCTGAGCACCGGCCCGCCGGACAGGCCCTCGTTCACCTCCGCACCGGCCAGCTCCATCATCCGGCCGCCGTGCAGGAACGTGCTCCCGCCCCGGCGCAGTTCGGCCGTGCGCGCGGCGGGCACGCCCGGTTCGTACGTGTCCGAGAAGCCCGCCGCGGTCAGCGGCGTGCCCGCCGGGGGCAGCAGCCCTTGCAGCCAGGCGCACGGATGGCCCGCCGGCGCATCGGGCACCTCCACCACCGCCAGGTCCGGATACGGCCACAGGCCCCGCCCGGGCCGGGCCGGCGGCGCGGATGCCGCGCGCACGACCCCCTCGTACCGGACGCCCCGCCACTCGACGGGCACGCGCGTACCGGGCTGCGCCCCCGCGACATGCGCGCAGGACACCACGTGACCGGGCGCGACGAAGAAGCCCGCGCCTCTCGTGACGCCTTCGACACGGACGCGGCAGCTCTCCAGGAGCTCCTGGAGCAGCGACATCGGGGCGGGCCGGTGCATGCGGGTCGTGATGCGGTCCTGCTCCTCAGTCCTGGGGCGCGGGGGACGGGGCCGAGGGCGACGCCGGCGCGGACGGCTGGGGCGGGACGGCGGGCGGCCCCTGCGGGGCGGGCGGCGCGGACACCGCGGCCGGACCGTTCCACTTCAGCGTCACCTTGAACGCCGCCTTCCCGCTGCCGCCGGCCACCGCCGCCACGACGCCGTCCTTGCCCGCCGCCAGCTCCAGCCCGAACTCGATGCTCACCTCGTCCGGCCGGGCCGACGCCAGGGCGGCGCGCGCGTTGTCCGCCACCGCCCGCAGCGACTGGTGGAACCCCTCCAGCCGCTCCACCAGCCGCTCGCCGATGCCCGAGTCGCTCGGCCCGCCCTCCTCGGCGACCGTCGCCCAGACGACCTGCCCGTCCGGCATCTCCAGTTGCACCGGCTGCGACATGAGTCCCCCTCAGCTCTCCCCGCACGCTCCGCGTCCCATGCTAGGAGCCGGTCACGGCCGCCGTGGAGTGATCGCGGGTACCTGAGAAAAAACATTGGCGTGCCCGGGAGGTGGTCCCCTACGGTGGGGGCGTTCGTGCGGCAGGCGCACGGAGGACCACTGCGGGAGGTGTGACCGATGGCTGTCACTGCGCTGGGCGCTGCCCTGATCCGGAAGCACTTCACTCCCACTCCCGTGGCCACCGGCTGACACCTCATCACCGACGCGCGCACCCGTGACCGGGGCGCGTGGCGCCGGGGCCACCCTTGCCTTCGAAGGGTCCCCCCTTGTCCTCCTCGTACTCCTTCTCGTTCTCCGCTCACCTCTCCACCGGTCTCTCCGCACCGCACCCGCTCGCCCCCTACGGCTGGGACACGGCGTGGGAAGCGGAGTTCGCCCCGTACGCCGCCGAGGGCCTCGTCCCCGGGCGCGTGGTACGGGTCGACCGCGGCCAGTGCGACGTGATCACCGCGGACGGCCTCGTCCGCGCGGACACCGCGTTCGTGACGCCGCACGACCCCCTGCGGGTCATCTGCACCGGCGACTGGGCCGCCGTCGAGACCAACGGCAACCCCCGGTACGTCCGCGCCTGCCTGCCGCGCCGCACCGCGTTCGTCCGCTCCACCTCCTCCAGCCGGTCCGAGGGCCAGATCCTCGCGGCCAACGTCGATCACGCCGTCATCGCGGTCTCGCTCGCCGTCGAGCTGGACCTCGGGCGGATCGAACGGTTCCTCGCCCTCGCCTGGGAGTCCGGCGCCCAGCCCCTCGTGGTGCTCACCAAGGCCGACCTGGTGCCCGACCCGGACGGCCTGTCGTACCTCGTGCGGGACGTCGAGACCACGGCACCGGGCGTGCAGGTCCTGCCCGTCAGCTCCGCCACCGGAGAGGGCGTCGACGTGCTCGCCGCCGTCGTGGCGGGCGGCACCAGCGTGCTGCTCGGCGTCTCCGGCGCGGGCAAGTCCACCCTCGCCAACGCCCTGCTCGGCGAGGACGTGATGGCGGTCCAGGCCACGCGGGACGTGGACGGCAAGGGACGGCACACCACCACGACCCGTAACCTGCTGGCCCTGCCGGGCGGCGGCGTGCTCATCGACACCCCCGGGCTGCGGGGCGTCGGCCTGTGGGACGCCGGCACCGGCGTCGGGCAGGTCTTCTCGGAGATCGAGGACCTGGCCGAGGGCTGCCGCTTCCATGACTGCGCCCACGAGTCGGAGCCCGGCTGCGCCGTCCTCGCCGCCATCGAGGACGGCTCGCTGCCCGAGCGCCGGCTGGACAGCTACCGCAAGCTGCTCCGCGAGAACCGGCGGATCGTCGCCAAGACGGACGCCCGGCTGCGCGCCGAGATGCTCAAGGACTGGAAGCGCATCAACGCCGCGGGCCGTGCGGCCCTGGAGGCCAAGCGGGGCCACCGGCGCTGACCCGGCCCGCCCGCCCCGGACCCGCCGGCAGTACGGTGTCCGAAAACCGCCAGCGCGGGTCCGGGCGGGCCGGTGAAACTGGGGGCGTGACGGACGAGGACAGCAGGTACGAGGCGGTGGCCAGCCGCGACGCGCGCTTCGACGGCGCGTTCTTCTTCGCCGTGGCCACCACCGGCATCTACTGCCGGCCCAGCTGCCCGGCCGTCACGCCCAAGCGGGAGAACGTCACCTTCTTCCCCACCGCGGCCGCCGCCCAGCGCCACGGCTACCGGGCCTGCCGGCGGTGCCGGCCCGACGCCGTGCCCGGGTCCGCCGCCTGGAACGTCCGCGCCGATGTCGTCGGCCGCGCCATGCGCATGATCGGCGACGGGGTGGTGGACCGCGAGGGCGTGCCCGGGCTCGCGGGGCGGCTCGGCTACAGCGCCCGGCAGGTGCAGCGCCAGCTCAACGCCGAGCTGGGCGCCGGGCCCGTAGCGCTCGCCCGCGCGCAGCGGGCCCACACCGCCCGCGTCCTGCTCCAGACCACCGCGCTGCCCGTCACCGAGATCGCGTTCGCGTCGGGTTTCGCCAGCGTGCGGCAGTTCAACGACACCATCCGGCAGATCTACGCCCGTACGCCGAGCGGGCTGCGTGCCGAGTCGCGCGGCCGTGCGGCGCGCGGAACCGGCGGGATCCCGCTGCGGCTCGCCCACCGGGGGCCGTACGCCGCGCGCGAGGTGTTCGACCTGCTCGCCGCCGAAGCGGTCGACCGGGTCGAGGAGGTCGTCGGCGCCCCCGGCGCGCGCACCTACCGGCGGACGCTGCGGCTGCCCCACGGCTCCGCGATCGCCGCCGTCGACGAGCGGTCGTCCGGCCCGTGGCTGGAGGCCCGGATCCACCTCACCGACCTGCGCGACCTCACTACCGCCGTACAGCGGCTGCGCCGGCTGTTCGATCTGGACGCCGACCCGTACGCGGTCGCCGAGCGCCTCGGCGCCGACCCCGGTCTCGCACCGCTCGTGGCCGCCCGCCCCGGTCTGCGGTCGCCGGGCGCCGCCGCACCGGAGGAGTACGCGGTACGGACGCTCGTCGGCCGGGCGGAGGCGCGGCGGCTGACCGCCGCGTACGGCACGGCGCTGCCGGTACCCTGCGGCAGCCTCACCCACCTGTTCCCCGAGCCGCGGGACCTGCTGGGCCACCCCGTGGCGGGGCCGCTCGCCGCCGCCCTGGCCGACGGGCGGGTGCGCCTCGACCCGGGCGCCGACCGCGACGAGACCGAGCGGGCGCTGCGCGCCCTGCCCGGGGTCACCGCCCGGGACGCCGCACTGATCCGGATGCGGGCCCTCGGGGACCCGGACGTGGCACCCGACGAGCGCGCCGACCGCCCCGCGTGGCGCCCCTGGCGCTCGTACGCGGGCCGCTACCTGGGCATGGTCTGAGCCGCCCCGGAGCTCGCGGCTCCCGCCGCTGCCCCGCCCCTCCCGGTCCGCAGGCCGCCCCTCGGGCGCGGAGGACGGCGCCCGGCCGCTCCGGCCCGTCATGCTCGGGAGACGGCGCCCAGCCACGCCGGCTCCTCAGGCGCCGAGGACGGCGCCCAGCCACGCCGCCACGATCACCAGGCAGGAGAACAGCTCCACGAGCACGCTCGTGCCGATCTCGCGCATGACCGTCCTGGTCGACGTCATGGCCGGCCCGTGCCCCCCGAGCCGGAAACGCTCCGCGAGGTAGATCCCCCCGACGTACCCCGGCACCGCGCCGGCCACCGGCACCAGGACGAACCCGAGCAGCGCGCCCACCCCCGCGTACGCCACCATGCGCCGGGTGACGCCCACCCCGCGCAGCCGGCGCGGGGGCAGGTGCCAGACGACACCCTGGGTCAGCAGGAGCAGCAACGTCGAACCGACGAGCAGCCACCACGCGAGGGCGGAGGTGTCCTGCAGCGCCCACCAGGCCACCGCGGCCCACATCAGCCATGACCCGGGCACCCCGGGGATCAGCACGCCGAGCAGGCCGAGCAGCATCACCAGCCCGACCATCAGCAGCTGCCACACACCCACGCGTCCAGCGTGCCGGACCGGCCCCCTCCCCGCAGGTCGGGCCCCCCGCCCACGAGGGGCGGCGGCTACGTGCGGGACACCCAGCCGCGTTCGTAGGCGTGCCAGCCCAGTTGCAGCCGGGTGGTCACGCCCGCCGTCTCCATCAGGCCCTTCACCCGGCGCTGGACCGTCCGCAGTCCCAGGTCGAGCTGCTTGGCGACGCTCGCGTCCGTCAGCCCCGCCAGGAGCAGCGAGAGGATCTCCAGGTCCGTGGCGTCCGGGCCGGCCGCCGGCCCCTGCGCCACCCGGCCGCCCGTTCCCAGCCGCAGCGGCACCGCCTCGCGCCACACCGCGTCGAAGAGCCCCGTCAGCGCCTCCAGCAGCCCGCTCGCGTGCGCCACCAGCGCGGCGGGTTCCGCACCCCGGCCGCCCACCAGCGCCACCATCGCCAGCGTCCCGTCCGCGACCAGGAGCTTCGTCGGGACCCGGTCCACCACCCGGACCTGTTCACCCCGGCCGAGCGCCGCCGTCAGCTCACTGATCCCGTCCGGCTGCTCCAGCACCTCCCGCTCCACGACCACGCGGTAGGCCACCCCCCGGCCGGCGGCGCGCTCCTCCGCGTCGTTCTCCGGGCCGGTCACCGCCACCGGCCGCCCCGTCACGAGCGCGCACACCTCCCGCGCCGCGCCCAGCTGGAGCTGGCGGAACCGGTGCGCCACCGCGCTCGCGCCCGTCACCGCCTCGACCAGGTCGTGGACCGCCGGCTCGGCCGCCTCCGCCCGGTACTGCTGCGCCAGCGCCGCCGCCGCCAGCTCCGCCTGCTCCAGCTCGTGCCGCTGCTGCGTCAGCAGCGCACCCAGCGCCACCGCGGGCGGCGCCGCCACCCACCGCCCCGCGCGGGAGGACGACCGGGCGGCCAGCCCCTGCGACTCCAGCCGCCGCAGCGCCCGTTCGGTGTCCGCCTCCGGCGCCTGGAGCCGGTGCGCGAGGTCCGCCACGTCGGCCGCGCCGAGCGCGACCAGCGCCCGGTAGGCCGCCTCCTGCCGTTCGTCCAGCCCTATTGCCGCCAACACCCCTGAAGCCCCCTCGTCGCCGCAGCCGTGGCGGGAACCGGCCACGGCGTACATCCGCCGCGCTCATCATCCCCGTACCGCCCGTCACTCTGCCAAGGTGTCGCCACCGCAAGCCCACAGCGGCGCCCAGCCCACGCCGTGGCGGCACCGTCCGCCCCGAGGCCTGCCCGCCCACCGGCGGGCCGGCGGCCGGCCCGGCGCCGGCAGCCGCGCGCGTCACCCGCCCGCCACCCTCACCTCGGCAACTCTCCTTTCCCGGACCGTGATCCGCGCGTACGACGTGCGTCGATCACGCCGGTCCGCCGGGCGGCCTTCCCGTGGGGGGTGGGGCCGCCCGGCGGACCCCTTTTTGCGGATGCCCGTTTTCGCGCACCTCCCGCGGTGGACAATGAAGGGCATGAGCCCACAGGGGGAGAGGCCCACCACCGGCGAGGACGACTGGTGGGACAAGCTGTACGACGACCGGGCACCGGACACGGCCCCGACCGCGAGCGGCGACACCCTGGACGACCGCTTCGACTCGGCGTCCGGCACGGTGTCCGCCCCGGCGGACGGGGGAGCGGCCGGCGCGGGGACCGTTACGACACCGCAAGCGGCGCCCGGCGCGTGGGACGCGGCGCGGGACCGCGCCCACCAGGACCGCGCCCACCAGGACCGCGCGCCTTGGCAGCCCCCGGCCGGCCCCCCGGGCCCCCGGACCTTCCCCGCGGGGCCGCCGCCGTCCCGCGCCCCGGCCGCCCGCCCCGCGCCGCCGCGCCCGGCCGTGCCGCCCCCGCCCACGACACCGCCCGGTACGCCCGCGTTCCCTGACACAGCGTCATCCGGCCTTCCCCGCCCCCGCTCCGCCTACGTCGGGGACGGACCGCCCACCTACGACCCCGAGCCCACCGCCCTGCCGCCCGCCCGCGCCGGGAAGCTAAGCGAACTCGTCGCCGACACCGTCCTCGACGGCGCCCGGTACGGGACGTACACCCTGCGCGCCGCGTCGGTCCGGGGCGACTCCGCCCGCTACCGGGGCGAGCCGCGCCGGGACGCGCTGCTCACCGCGCGGTTCGGCGGCGGTGACACCGCGCTCGTGCTCGTCGCAGTCGCGACCGGCGCCCGCACGGCCGAGGGCGCGCACCTCGCCGCCGCCGACGCCTGCCGCTGGATCGGCGACGCCGTCGGCCGCAGCCACGCCCGCCTCGCGGAGGACATCCGGGCCGGCCGCCGCGGGCACCTCAAATCCGGGCTGCACCGTCTCACCGACCGGGCCTACGGCAAACTGCGCGCCCGCGCCGCCGAACTCGGCGTCGCACCGGAGGAGTACGGCGCCGGCCTGCGCTGCCTGCTGCTGACCGCCGACCCGGCCTGCCGCACCCGCGTGTTCTTCGGCGTGGGCGCCGGCGGCCTGTTCCGGCTGCGCGACGGCGTCTGGCAGGACATCGAGCCGCCGCCGCCCGAGCCGGCCGCCGTCGCCGGCGAGGCCGTCGTCGGATACGGCTCGCCCCCGGCCGAGACGGCGGAGGGCGACCGGCTCACCATGGACCTGGGCGTCGCCACACCCGCGGCACCGTACATCGAACCGCCCGTACCGCCGCCCGCCGAGCCCTTCCGCTTCCGTGCCTCCGTCGCCCGCCCCGGTGACACGCTCCTGCTCACCGGCCCCGGGCTCGCCGAGCCGCTGCGCGGCGAGCCCGTGCTCGCGAAGGAGCTCGCCGGGCGCTGGGCGGGCGGCGAGCCGCCGGGGCTCGCGCAGTTCCTCGCCGACACGCAGGTGCGGGTGAAGGGCTACGCCGACGACCGTACGGCGGTCGCCGTCTGGGAGGCGTGAGGAGGCGCGAAGCCGCCGGCCGTGAGATGGATGGAGCATGGCCAAACAGAACGTGGCGGAGCAGTTCGTCGACATCCTCGTCCGCGCCGGCGTCCAGCGTCTGTACGGCGTCGTCGGCGACAGCCTGAACCCCGTCGTCGACGCCGTCCGCCGCACCCGCGGCATCGACTGGGTGCACGTGCGGCACGAGGAGACCGCGGCGTTCGCGGCCGGCGCCGAGGCACAGCTCACCGGCCGGCTCGCCGCCTGCGCCGGCTCCTGCGGCCCCGGGAACCTGCACCTCATCAACGGCCTGTACGACGCTCACCGCTCCATGGCCCCGGTCCTCGCGCTCGCCTCGCACATCCCCTCCAGCGAGATCGGACTGAGCTACTTCCAGGAGACGCACCCCGACCGGCTGTTCCGCGAGTGCAGCCACTACTGCGAGCTGATCTCCCACCCGGCCCAGATGCCCCGGGTGCTCCAGACGGCCGTCCAGCACGCCGTCGGCCGCGGCGGTGTCAGCGTCGTCGCCCTCCCCGGCGACATCGCCTCGCAGCCCGCCCCCGACAAGCCGACCGAGCACGCGCTGGTCACCGCTCGGCCCACCGTCCGCCCCGGTGACACCGAGATCGACGCCCTCGTACGGCTCGTCGACGACGCCGAGAAGGTGACCCTGTTCTGCGGCAGCGGCACCCAGGGCGCGCACGCCGAGGTCATGCAGTTCGCCGAGCGGATCAAGGCACCCATCGGGCACGCGCTGCGCGGCAAGGAGTGGATCCAGTACGACAACCCCTACGACGTGGGCATGAGCGGCCTTCTGGGGTACGGCGCCGCCTACGAGGCCACCCACGAGTGCGACCTGCTGCTCCTGCTCGGCACGGACTTCCCGTACAACGCCTTCCTGCCGGACGGGGGCAAGGTCAGGATCGCCCAGGTCGACGTCCGGCCCGAGCACCTCGGCCGGCGCTCCCAGCTGGACCTCGCCGTCTGGGGCGACGTGCGCGAGACACTGCGCTGCCTCGTCCCGCGCGTGCGCCCCAAGAAGAGCCGGGCGTTCCTCGACAGGATGCTGAAGAAGCACGCGGAGGCCCTGGAAGGGGTCGTCAAGGCGTACACCCGGAAGGTGGAGAAGCACACCCCCCTCCATCCGGAGTACGTCGCCTCCGTCCTCGACGAGCTCGCCGCCGACGACGCCGTCTTCACCGTCGACACGGGCATGTGCAACGTGTGGGCGGCCCGCTACCTCACGCCCAACGGGCGGCGCCGCATCATCGGGTCGTTCAGCCACGGCTCCATGGCCAACGCCCTGCCCCAGGCCATCGGCGCCCAGCTCATCGACCGCAGGCGCCAGGTCGTCTCCGTGTCGGGCGACGGCGGCTTCACCATGCTGATGGGTGACTTCCTCACCCTGATCCAGCACGACCTGCCGGTGAAGGTGGTGCTCTTCAACAACTCCTCCCTCGGCATGGTCGAACTGGAGATGCTGGTCGCCGGACTGCCCTCCTACGGCACCGCCAACCACAACCCCGACTTCGCGGCCGTCGCCCGGGCCGCCGGCGCGTACGGCGTGCGGGTGGAGAAGCCCAAGCACCTGGCGGGCGCGCTCAAGGAGGCGTTCGCGCACAAGGGGCCGGCACTCGTCGACGTGGTCACCGACCCCAACGCGCTGTCCATCCCGCCGAAGATCAAGGCGGAGATGGTGACGGGCTTCGCGCTCTCCGCCAGCAAGATCGTGCTGGACGGGGGAGTGGGACGGATGCTCCAGATGGCCCGTTCCAACCTCCGCAACATCCCCCGCCCCTGATCGTCCGGCGGACCCGCCGCGCACCCGGGGACCGGAACCGGCCCACCGGGCGCATGGCAGGCGCTCACGGGAGCGGCGCGCGCTCCGCGTACCGCGCGGGGCGGATGAACTGGACCAGCGCCCGTCCGGGGCGCTGCCCCGCCGGGTGCCGCCGCCGTGCGCCGCGACCCCCCTGACACCCGGTGCCCCCCCGCACGCTCAGGGACTACTCCGGTGCGCCCCCCTGACCGCCCCCCTGACGGGGCGGTGCAAGGCGTGACCGCAGGGGGGCGGGGGCATGCATCCCGTGAACCAGTTCGAGGGAAAGGGCCGGCGACGTGCGGGTGGGGGCTATGAGTGGGCGTCAGGCAGCGGCGCGACCGACGCGGTGGCGCAAGCACGTACGCGGTGACGACCTGACGGCCGTCCGGGAGGTGAGGCACGGTCTGCGCGAGGTGCTGCGGCACTCGGGCTGCGGACCGGGCTCCGCCGACGTGGCGGAGCTCCTCACGAGCGAGTTGGTGACCAACGCGCTGATTCACACCGACCACGGCGCGGTCGTCACGGCCACGGTCGCCGCGCGGACCGGGTTACGGGTGGAGGTGCGGGACTTCGACGGAGTACCGCCCCTGCCGTACGTACCGGTCCAGGACGACAGTACGCACGGCAGGGGGCTGTTCCTGGTGCAGGCCCTCGCCGACGCGTGGGGCGTGCAGGGCCACGGGGTGGGCAAGACGGTCTGGTTCGAGGTGTCCGCCTGACCACCTGACGGGGCACGGCCCGACCGGGCACGCCCCGGCCGGAACGCGGGAACGCCGGAGCGCCGGGGGAGCGGGCGAGCGGGCGAGCGAGGGGTCGGGGGAGCGGGGAAGCGGGGGCGAGCGGCGGTTCGGACGTCAGCCGAACTGCTGCTCCAGGTTCTTGAGCTTCTCCTCCAGGGAGTCGAGCCGGGGCAGCGTCTGGGTGTCGTCCTCCGCGGTCAGGTCGACGGTGCGGGACTCAGTCCCCTTCACGGCCTGGAGGGAGGGCCGGTGCCGGAACGGCAGGTGTCCCGATTCCGGTATGGCGGGCTCCGCGACGGACGCGCCGACGGACGAGCCGACGGCGGCCGACGCGGAACCCGGGACGGACCCGGTCACCGGCGCCGACACGGAACCGGACATGCCGGAGGCGGGGTTCATGGCCTGCACGCCGACCTGGCGGCCACCGCGCCCCCAGGCCCGGTGCTGCCGGTTGAACGCCTTCAGCCGGGCCCGCTCCAGCTTGGCCTGCTCGCGCCGCTGCAGCCGGTGCTGCTGCTTCTGCCGCCGGTCCTCCCGCACCTCGTCGACCGCCTCGTCCAGCGTCCGCACGCCTTCGAGGAGCATCAGCGACCAGGCGCCGAACGTCTCCCGGGGCGCCCTCAGCCACCGTACGATCCGGATCTGCGGCAGCGGCCGGGGCACCAGGCCCTGCTCGCGCAGCGCGGCCCGGCGGGTCTGCTTCAGCGCCCGGTCGAACAGCACGGCCGCCGACAGCGACATGCCCGCGAAGAAGTGGGGGGCGCCCGCGTGCCCGGCGCCCCGGGGGGCGTGCACCCAGTTGAACCAGGCGGCCGCCCCGGCGAACGTCCAGACCAGGAGGCGTGAGCCGAGGGCCGCGTCACCGTGGCTGGCTTCGCGCACGGCGAGGACCGAGCAGAACATGGCGGCGCCGTCGAGACCGAACGGCACCAGGTACTCCCAGCCGCCGGACAGGCTGAGGTTCTGCCGGCCGAAGCCGACCAGGCCGTGGAAGGAGAGCGCGGCGGCGACCGCCGCGCAGCAGAAGAGCAGCAGGTAGGAGGCGGTGCCGTAGACCGCTTCCTTGCGGCGGCGGCGCTCCTCGCTGCGCTCCCAGGAGTCGTCGGCCGCGGGCTTCTCGCCGGCGCGCCTGCCGCGGGTGAGCACCGCCACCGCCGCCACGATCCCCACCAGCATCACGCCACCCGGAAGCAGCCAGTCCAGCGATATGTCGGTCAGTCTCATGCGGTGTCCCTTGCATCATCGCTCGCGGTAGGGCGTTCGGCCGCCCATATTGGCCGAAGGCCGCAGCGCCTCACGGGGGTTTCGCGGCAAGAGGCCGCCATCGGGCCCGCAGGGCATACGAATAGGTGCGATCTGCTCGAACTGCCGTGGGGACGCGCCGAGTTGTGTTCGATTCAGGTCACTCGTGCGGGTGGCGTGGACGTCACGCGGATGCGCTCAACTTGCGTACGCGGTCGGCGTCGCAGGTACGCGGACAGGTGACGCAGGTGTCCTCGGGACGCAGGGTGTAGAAGAGGCAGCAGCTCGCCCGGTCGCGGGTGGCCAGCGACTCGCCGCCCGGCCCGGTCAGTGCGCGGAAGCCGGCCGTGCCGACGTACGGCTTGGCCGCCGTCGTGCCCGGGAACAGCCGCTCCAGCTCCGCCATCGCGCGCGGCTCCTCGCCGAGCAGGTGCCCGAGGTACCAGAGGCCCTCGACGACCTCGTCCGTCGCCATGCCCCACAGGGCGCGCTTCCCGCGCCGCATGCGCGGGCCGAAGCCGTCCAGCACCGGCTCCAGGTGCTCGGCGACGGCCGCCCGCACCTCGGCGCGCAGCGCCTCCTCGTCCGGTACGACGCGGGCGCCGGGCAGCGCGGCGGCCGGGTCGCCGGGCAGGCACGCGAACGCGCGCACCCGTACCGTCATGCGGCCGAGCGTCCGCTGGAAGGCCACGTCGGCGACCGGCAGCCGGGGCACCCGCCGGTGGAGGAACCACGGGACCGTGAACAGCAGGCAGGCGGGCCACGCGTACCGGTGGAGACCGAAGCTGGCCACGACGTCGGGGCGGGCCCGCTGCCCGTAGTCCCGCAGCACCTGGGCGTCGTCCCAGGCGAGGAAGGCGTCCAGGGCCGGCCCGCCGGCCGCCAGCTCGTCCGCGCCGACCCAGCCCGCGCCGCGCGGCGCCGCCTCGCCCTCCGCCGGCTCGTGCACCCGCAGCCCGGGGAAGACCTCGGCGAGGCGCGCATAGGCGTCCGCGACCGGTGACGCGAGCGTCGGGAGCAGGGCGGGCACGGTCATGCAGGGACCACCGAATCACGATCGTTGGCAGGTTAGCCTTACCTTACCCGATCTGATGCGTATGGGAACTGGGTCTCCGTGCGTTTATGGTGCACAAGGGCCCCTGCCGCCGCGGGCGGGGCTCCGGTACCAGGCACCAGGAGGACCCGAGTGGAGCAGGGCAGAGCGAGCGGGGCGGCCGCGCCGTCACAGCCGCATCCCGCCGTCCGCGTCCCCGAACAGGCGCGGGGCGAACACACCCACAGCGAGCCCTCCGCGCCCGCCGCCCCGCGGCTCGTGCAGCGGCACTCCGTGCGCGGACAGGTCCTCGACGCCCTGCGCACCGCCCTGGTCGGCGGTGAGCTCGTCCCCGGCGAGGTGTACTCGGCGCCCGCCCTCGGGATGCGCTTCGGGGTCTCCGCCACGCCCGTGCGCGAGGCGATGCAGCAGCTCGCCCTCGAAGGCGCCGTCGAGGTCGTGCCCAACCGCGGCTTCCGCGTCATCTCGCGCAGCCCCCGGGAGCTCGCCGAGCTCGCCGAGGTCCGCGCCCTCATCGAGGTGCCGGTCATGCTGCGGCTGGCCCGTACCGTCCCGGCCGCCCGCTGGACCGAGCTGCGGCCGCTCGCCGAGGCCACCGCGACCGCCGCCGCCCGCGGGGACCTCGCCCACTACGCCGAGTCCGACCGCGCCTTCCACCGCGCGGTCCTCCTGCTGGCGGGCAACGAACAGCTCGTCGCCCTCGCCGACGACCTGCACCGCCGCTCCCAGTGGCCGCTCACCGGCCGGCCCCCCACCCGCCGCGCCGACCTGATCGCGGACGCGGCGGAACACGGCGCGCTGCTGGACGCGCTGATCGCCCGGGACCTGCCGGTCGTACAGTCGCTGGTGCGCGAGCACTTCACCAGCGCCGGATGAGCCGGTACGCCGCCGTCTGGCAGGTCGCCAACCGTCTGGGCGTGGTCGCCGGGACGCCCGGCGAGCTGCTGTCGGCCGTGCTGGCCGGTCCGCCCGGCACGCTGCGGATACCCCTGGCCCCGGACGACGACCTCGCCCGGAGCCTGCGGGCCCTCGGCCACGTCGACGTCGTCACCGAACATCCCCCCGCCCGCCCGCCCGCGGCCCCCGTCGACCTCGGCGACCCGGCCGCCGTCTGCGCCGCCGACCCCCTCGGCGTCACCGAGGCGTACGAGTCCGACCCCGACCCCCGCGGCGGCCTGCGCGCCGCCTGGCTGCGCGCCGGCCAGTCCCTCGTGCGCGACCAGGACCCCGCGGACCGCGCCCTGGTCCTCCTCGCCGCACTCGACGGGACCGCCGACCCCCGGCTGCGAACGGCGCTCGCGGAGCGGGCCGCCGCAGCGGCCTGGAACCTCGTCGGGTCGTCCCGCCGGCGGTGCACCGCCCTGACCACCACGCCCGGCGGCCGCCGGGCGGTCGCCGCCGGCCCGGCCGAGCGCATCACGGCGCTCGCCTGCCTCCCGGACGGCACCCGGCTGGTCCTCGACGAACGGGGGCGCCTGCACCCCCGGGGCGGCCCCGGCACCCGGCTGACGGCCGCCGTGGCGGCCACCCTCGACAGCCACCCCGCCACCGCCCTCGCGGCCGCCGGGGACACCGTGCTGACCGGCGACCGCATGGGCACCGTCCACGCCTTCAGCCTCCGCGGGGTGCACCAGGCGGCGCTGCACTCCGGCCGGGTCACCGCCCTGACGGCGCCCGCGCCCGGCTCCGCGTACAGCGGCGGCACCGACGGCACCGTACGCGCCTGGCGGCCCGGCCGCGCCCCCGGGCGGACACCGGTGGCGCGGCGCCCGCACCCGGTGACCGCGCTGCACGCGACGGGCCGCCTCCTGGCCGTCGCCTGGGCGGACGGCCTGGCCGAACTGCACCGCCTCGACACCGGCGAGGTCGCGGCCTTCCGCCCCGGGCCGCGGATCCGCGCCGTCGCCGTGACCGACGACGGCACGCTCGTCCTCGGGCTCGACGAGACGCTGCTGCACCTCGCTTACGCCGGACGCACCCGGCCGGAGCGCTCGTGCGGGTGACCCGGCTTCCCCGGGCCCCGCGGAGGGCACCCGTGAGGGTCAGGATCCAGTGGACCCGACCCCGGCCGAAGGGACGCCGCCCCCATGACTCCGCCGCTCCGCCGCCGCACCGCCGGGCTCCGCGCCCTGGCCGTGCTGCCCGTGTCCGTCATGACCCTCACGGCGCTGGCCCCGGCACCGGAGCGCGCCACGGACGACGCCGTGTACGCCGTGTCCCTCGGCGACGGCTTCATCGCCGGGGAGGCGGCCCGCTGGAAGGGCAACGCGGAGGGCGACTGGTCGAAGGGCGGCGTCCCGGCCGCCCTGCGCGCCGCCACCGACCGCACCCAGGCCGACAACCTCCCCCTCGACTCCGTCTACGCCCCGAGCGCATCGGACTGCCACCGGTCGGACACGGCCGAGATCCACGGCGCGAAGGGCGCCCCCAGCCCCCACGGCGACATCGACCACCCGGTCAACCTGGCCTGCTCCGGCGCGCAGGCCCGGAACCTGCTGAGCGAGCCGTACCGCAGCGAGCGGACCCAGATCGAGCAGCTCGAAGCGCTCCTCGCGCTGCCGGACACCGAGGTCGGTCACGTCGTCGTCTCCATCGGCGGCTCCACCCTGCCGGAGACCGCGCGCAAGTGCGCCGAGTCCTGGAAGTCCGACGCGTACTGCTCCGTGAACCCGGCGATCACCGGGCCCGCGCTCGCGGCCGTCCGGAACGCGCAGAAGGAGGCCGCCGACACCGTCGCCGAGGTCAAGAGGGCGCTGGCCGCCGCCGGTTCGTCCGCCCGGATCGTCCTGCAGTCCTACCCCGCCGCCCTCGCGCCCGGGGACGCGGCCACGACGGCCGGGGAGGAGGGCAGCTGGACCCGCTGGGGCACGTACGGCTGCCCCTTCTACAACCGCGACCTGGCCTGGCTCGACACACAGGTGTACCCGGCGCTGTCCGACGCCCTGAGGAAGGCCGCCGCCGCCCAGCAGGTCTCCTTCCTCGACGTACGGCAGATCAACACCGGCCACGAGGTCTGCCGCACGAGCGCCCGGCAGGCCGAACTCACCCCCGGCGGCCACGTCCACCTCCCCGACGCCCGCGACGCCCAGTGGGCCCGCTACTTCGAACGCTCCCGGAGCCCGCTCCCGCCCGCCGAGCAGGCCGAGTCCCTGCACCCCAACTTCTACGGCCAGCAGGCCCTGCGCAGCTGCCTCTCCGACGCCCTGGAGCGGATCGCCGCGGAGGGCAGGAACCTCGCCCTGAGCTGCACGGGCGCCGAGGGCAGGGCCCCGGACGACATCACGGCGACGGCCGGGAGCTGACGGCCGGCACGCCGGGCCCGCGCGCACGCGATCCCTCCGCGAATCCGTCCGTACGGGGCACGCCGGGCGCGCGGGGGCGCTACCGTGCGGTCAACTGCCCGTCCTCCTGCGGACGGCGGCCGCCGCCCCCGCCACCGTGCGGTTCAAGGTGCTGCTGCTGGCCCGCACCGACGGCGACTGGTGGTACGACCTGCCCGCCGCCACCGGGCTGGAGGAGCTGTACGACGCTCCCGCCACGCCGCTGCGCTCCAGCCGGACCCCGGATGCCACCCCGAGGCGTACCGCGAGGCCGTGGACGGCCTGGCCCGCGCCCTGCCGCGGGTGCCCGGGCAGGACCATCACGACTGGACCGCCCTGGCCGCGCGCGTGACGCGCTCCTTCGCGTACCGGACCCGGCCGCCGGACATGGAGGTGGCGCTCACCCTGCACATGACCGCGCTCGTCGACCTGCTGGACGCGGCCCACCGACCGGGCGGCGGCGCGGCCGGCGCCCGCCCCATCGAGGAACGGCTGCTCGACTACGAGCGCCGCCACTGGATCGCCGTCGAGGCCGATTTGGGCCTGAAGAAGCGCAGGGGCATCGAGACCGTCCTGGCCGCCGCGTTCCTGTGCGGGGCCGCCGCCGAGGAGGAGGCCGACGCCCTGCTGGAGCGGGTGCCGGTGCTGAACGGCCAGACCACGGACGTCCGCTGGGCCGTCCGCGACTGGATCGGGGCCCTCTACCCGCCGCCGGGCCCGTCCCAGGTCTGGGGCTCCCTGCGGCCGGACCGCCTGGCCGAGTACTTCCTCGGCAGCCGGCTGCGCACGGACCCCCGCCTCGCCGACCGCCTGCTGGCCGGGGCGTCCGGGGCCCAGGCCACCCGGCTGCTGGACCTGCACACCCGGGCCGCCGGACACCCCGCGCACCACGGGCGCCTCGACGCCGAGCTCACCGGCCTGTGCACCCGTCACCCGGAGCTGCTCGGGCCCGCCGCCGTCGACGTCGCCACCCGCGTCGAGCGGCCGGAGCCGCTGGTGCCGGCGTTGTACCGGATCGCGGACGACCCCCGCACGGATCCCGCGCACCTGATGGCGCTGCTGGAGCGCCTCCCCGTCTCCAGCCACAACCTCGCGCCCTGGGCGCTGCACCTCACCCGGCGGCTGACCGGCATCCACCGCGCCCGTGCGGACCGGGACGGGACGTGTCCGCCGGAGCTCGCCCTGCTGCTGCGCAAACTGTGCGCCCGGCTCCTCGGCATGGGGCGCCGGCAGGAGGCGTACGAGGTGGCGGAGGAGGCCGTCCGCAGGCTGCGGCCGTCGGCGCGGGCGGACGCCCCCGCGCTGCTGCCGCACCTGGCCGCGTCCCTGCACAACCTGTCGATCGCCCTCGGCTCCGTCGGCCGGCGGGCCGACGCGATGGAACCCGCCTACGAGGCCGTCGCCCGCTACCGCGAGCTCGTCGCCGGGTCCACCGACGGGTCCGCCACCCCGGTGTACCGCTCCGAGCCGGCGCACGCCCTCAACGCCGTCGCCGCCGCCGAGGGCGAACTTGGCCGCCCCGAACGGGCCCTGACGGCCGTGCGGGAGACCGGCCGCATCCGGCGCGAGCTCGTCGGCAGCCGGAGCGACGCCACCCCCGCGCAGCGGGCGGAGCTGGCCGACGGCCTCAGCAACCTCGCCATCTGGCAGCAGGAGTGCGGCGAGCCCGGGCCGGCGCTGGAATCGAGCCGGGAGTCCGTACGGCGCTACCGGGCCCTGGCCGAGGAACGTCCGGACGCCTTCCGGACCGGTCACGCCCGGAGCCTCGGCACGTACGCGAACTGCCTGCGGGCGAACGGACGGTACGCCGAAGCCCTCCGGGCCGCGCGGGAGGCCCTCGACATCCGGCGCCGGCTGGCGGACGCCTCCGCCGCGTTCGTCGTGCTGCTGGGTTCCGCGGGTGAGGCGCTGGTGACGGCCGACCGCCGCAGGGAGGCGCTGCCCCTCGTGGACGAGGCCGTCACCCTGCTGGACGGGCCGCTGGAGGGCACCCCGGTCGGACAGGCCCTGCTGGGCGCGCTGCTGCCCCTCCTCGGCGTCCTGCGGCAGGGCGCCGGCCCGGGGACGGCGGATGCCGCACTGCGGCGGGCCGTCGCGGTGGCCGAGGACCTGGTCCGCACCGAGCCCGCGCACCCGCCCGTGCTCCAGCGGGCGCTCTGCGTCCTGGGCGCGTACCTCGTCGAACGGCGACAGCCCGCGGAGGGACGGGCGCTCCTGGACCGGGCCACCGATCTGGGCCGCGCCCTGGCCGCCGCCGACGCGGCGCAGCGGCCCGCCCTGGCCTGGGCGCTCGCGTCCGCGGGCCACTACCCGGCGGCGGACGAGCCACGGCGTCCCGGCGCGCTGGAGACCACCGCGGAAGCGGTCGCCCTCGGCCGCCGCCTGGCCGAGGAGGCCCCCGACGGCCCGGCGGCCCACGAGCCCCTGCTGGCCTGGGCGCTGGCCGACCACGGACTGCGCCTCGCCGAGGCCGCACGGTACGACGAAGCGCTGCCCACCGGGTCGGAGGCCGTCGCCCTGGCCCGCGGCGCGGGCCAGAAGCCGTACCTCGCCTTCGCCTTCTACGCACGCGCCACCATCCGGCTCCTGGCGCGGGTGGAGCACGGGCCGGCCCAGGAGGACATCGCACAGGCCCTCGCGCTGGACCTCGCCCGCGAGGAGCCGGGCCTCGTCGCCACCTACCTCACGTCCGCGGAACTGACGCGCCGGCGCCTCGCCCGCGAGCCGCACCACCCGTGACGCGGCCTCCACCGTCCGGGCCGGAGCCGTACGCACGCTCCACCCTGGCCACGTGCACCACGTACTCCTCGTACCAGTGCTCACGGCCGTACGCGCGCGCGGCCGCGTGCTCGGCGTTCTCGCGCCAGGCGGCGACGGCCGCCTCGTCGGTGAAGTACGCGACGGTGATGCCGCGCCCGTCCGCGCCGCGGACGGACTCGTGACCGAGGTACCCCGGCTGCTGTGCGGCGAGGCGTCCCATGCGGGCGGCCGTCCCGGCGTAGCCGTTGTCGCCTTCGGTGCGGCGGGAGGTGAAGATCACGGCGTAGTACGGGGGGCGGTGGGCCGGGACCAAGGACGTGGACATGCTTCTCCCCAGGTACGGAGGGCGGGTGGGAACGCCCTTCACCCTCCGTGGCCGGTGGCCCCGCGTCCAGGGGAGCCGGTGAAAGGGATCCGACTCTTTACCCTGCGCCCTCGTCGCCCCGTAAGCCCGGCAGGAGCTGCGGTGCGACCGGTAGGCGGCGGGCGCCCGGCCGAACGAGCCTTGCGGAGACGTCTCTTGACAGTCCGTCACCCGGACATCGGTTCCGGGTGACGGACCGTCGGTGACGGTGCGGGCCGACGCGGCCCGTGCTCAGGCGGCCCGCTGCGCCGCCAACTGCGCCGCCAGCCAGGTCGGTACGCCGCCCATCAGCCGGAACAGCCGGCGCGCTTCCTCCCGCAGCCGTGCCGCGTCCGGCTCCGGCTCGGCGTCCGCGAGGGCCGCCAGCGCCGGAGCCGTACCCACCAGGTAGCCGAGCTCCTCGCGCAGCCGCAGCGACTCGGCGAAGCCGTGCCGCGCCTCCGCCACGTCCCCGTCGTGCAGGGCCAGTCCGGCCAGGTGGCGCCAGGTGAAGGAGAGCAGCAGCCGGTCGTCCTGGGCGGCGGCGCCCGCATGGGCGCGGCGGTACGCGGCGCGGGCTGCCTGCGGGGAGTCGGCGAGGTTCTGGGCGATCAGCCCGCGCCGGAAATCCAGCAGCGGGCGGCCCGGTGCGGCCGGGCCGATGAGCGCCGCGGCGCGGCCGAGCGCCGCGCGGGCCTCGTCGGCCCGGTCCCGGACGCCCAGCAGCGTCGACGCGTAGGCGAGGTAACCGCGTTCGCAGGCGGCCGCGCCGCGCTCCTCGTCGTCCTGGGCGAGCGCCTCGGCCGCGCGCAGCGCGTCCTCCGCCTCGGCCCAGCCCTGCTCCGTGTAGAGGCACCGCTCGATCAGCAGGGACGCGCGCTGGAGCGCCACGGCCGGGTCGTGCGCGCCGGGTACGAGGAGGGCGGCCGCGTCGGTCCAGCAGCCGCGGGAGCGCAGCCGCCATACCGCGGTCTGGAGTGGATCGTCGCTTGCGGTCGTTCCGGAACCAGACATGGCGGTATGCGCCACATTGCCCTCCCCGAGCGCGCCATCGAGCTGTTGGGTCCGGACGCATCTCAGCACGGATGGGCATGCCCGGCCAAGGGCCCAGGTGAAAGGATTCACAAACGGCCGGGGATCAACGCCCCACCGGATCCGCCCACGCGCCGTCCTCCGGAGCCGTCAGGGCAAGGTGACCGCCGTCGTCGAGGGGCGTCGGCACGGTGAGGCGGGCGAGCGGCCGGGTTCCGTCGAAAAGGTGAACCTCCCCGTGGCCGCCCCGGGTGACGGCGACGAGGGAGGCGCCCGGTGACGCGGCGATCGCCCGCCGCTGCACCCCGTCCCAGGGGGTGCCGCCGGGCTTCGGCGCGCCGTCCATGGGCGGCAGCGGCCGCCGCGCGGCGACCCGGGGTACGTCCGGGTCCAGCAGGACCAGCTCGTCGCCGTCCGGGTGCACGCGCGCGTACGCGACGTGGTGCGCGGCGACCGCGAGCCGGAAGACCAGCCCGGGGCCGAGCGGGACGCGGCCGGTGCGGCCGGTGCCGAGGGAGTGGAACCAGGCGTCGTTGGACCACTCCGGCCAGCGGCCGGGGTCGGCCGGCCCGCCGCGCACGCAGGACCACAGCGTCCGGCGCACCGGATCGAGCCGCAGGTAGTACCCGCGCCCCGGCCCCGCCCAGGGCAGCGGATCCTCCGTCACGAGCCGGTCGCCGTCGCGCCGGACGCGGTGCACCCCGGAGCCGGCGGCGGCGAACACCCGCCCGGTGACCGGGTCGTGGGCGTCGCCGTGGCCGTCGTGGTCGGGCAGCCCGGCCTCGTACGCGGGCGCCGCGGGCGGGCACGCGGGCGCGGCGGCCAGCAGGTCGCCGAACCGGTACGCCGCGAGCGCGCCGGGCTCGCGGTGCCTCAGGACGACGAGCGGGTCGTCCGGAGCCGTATCCCCGTGCGGGGAGCCCGGGCCGGCGGGCCGGTGCGTCCCCGGCGCCGGGGGCCCGTCCGGCCCGGCCGCCGTCCCGCCCGCCCGGCGGGTGTTCGCGGCGCCGAGCACCGTCACCCCAGGCTCGCCGGTGCGCGTGCGGACGCGGACCGACCGGGGGCCAGCGGCCAGGTCCACCACCGTGAGCAGGTCGGACCAGGGCTCCTCGTTGCGGCCGCAGCCCGTCGTCACCGCGAGGTGCCGCCCCGACGGGTCGGCGGCCAGGTGCTCGGCCGGTACGGCCACCGGAGCCGTCGCCGCGACCAGCGGGCGGCCGGCGTCCGGGCCGTACGGGTCGAGGACGACGAGCTCGCCGGCGAGGTCGTCGACGAAGGCCCACCGGCCGCCGGGGAGGGCGAGGAAACCGGCGTGCTCGGCGAGGTGCCGGTGCTCCACGACACCGACCACCCGGCCGTCCGGCAGGTCCAGGACCCGTATCGATCCGGCGACTTGGTCGGCTACCAGCAGACGGGGCGCGAGCGGCACGGCGGTTCTCCCGAGGGGGTGGGCGGACGGAGACTTTACTGATAATGATTATCATGTGGCACTCGTGGGGCGGGGGACGGCCGGGGAGCCTCCGCCGCACTCCCACCCCCGCCCCGGCACCGAGACGGAGAACCGAGAGCCCTATGTCACGCAGGATGCTGGGAACCGTGCGCCGCTGGGTCGCCGCGGCCGTCATGGGCACGCTGCTCGCCGGCTGCGGATCCACCGCAGACACCGCCGGGGAGGAGGGCAAGGCCGGGCCCAGGACCGACGTGAAGGTCGAGCCCATCAGAGCCGCCCGGTCCGTCACCGACGCCAAGGGCGTCACCGTCACCACGAAGGCCGCCCCGCGGCGCGTCGTCTGCCTCGTCGCGCTCTGCGACGACATGCTCGCCGAACTCGGCATGGAGCCCGCCGCCACCAACTCCCGGCTGCTCGCCCACCCCGCCTTCCTGGGCAAGGCAAAGGCGGCGAGGATCCCGGTCGTGCCGGGCGGCTTCCTCGCCCCGGAGGCCGAGGCGATCCTCTCGTACGAGCCGGACCTGGTGATCGGACTGGAGGACACCCACGGCAAGCTCGCGCCGGCGCTCAAGGGCGCCACGGTCTTCTGGCCGGTCCAGCCGGACAGCTGGGAGGACAGCGTCGGCTACCTGCGCGACCTCGCCGCCCTCACCGGACGCACCCGGCAGGGCGAGGCCGCCGAGAAGGCGTTCCGCACGAAGCTCGCGAAGGCCGAGAACGCCCGGAGCGACAGGACCGCGCTGATCATCTTCGGCAGCGACGAGAACTTCGGCGTCGCGACGCCCGGCAACGACGTCGTCGCGGGACTGTTCCCGAAGATCGCGCACTACCCGTGGAAGAGCCGCGGCGTCGAGGGCACGTACAGCATGGAGGAGATCCTCGCCGCCGACGTCGAAGTGATGTTCGTCGAGACGCTCTCCTTCGGCGGCCCGTCCGACGGCAAGCTCTCCGACAAGCTCGCCGCGAACCCGCTCTGGTCCCGCATCCCGGCCGTGAAGAACGGCGACGTCCACGAGGTCGACTCCGAGGTGTGGGCCAAGGGCCGCGGCACCCGGTCGCTCGGCATCGTCCTCGACGAGGCCACGGCCGCACTCGCGTGACCGCCCCCGTGTACCCGACCGCGACCGCCGCCGGGTCCCCGCCCCTGCGCCGGGTCCTCGCGGCCGCCCTGATCCTGCTGGCGGTCACCGGTTGCGCGCTGTGCCTCGGGACGCCCTACGTGCCGCCCGCCGCGCTCGCCTCCGCGCTCGGCGGGGACGGTCTCGCCGGGGTCGTCGTGACCGAACTGCGATTGCCCCGGCTCCTGCTGGGGCTCGTCGCCGGCGCCTGCCTGGGCGCCGCGGGACTCGTCCTGCAGGAGGCCCTGCGCAACCCGCTCGCCGTCCCCGAACTGCTCGGCGTCTCCAGCGGCGCCGCGCTCGGGGTCGCCGCCCCGCTGGTCCTGGCCCTGTCCGTGCCGCTCGCCGTGCAGCCGCTGCTCGCCCTCGGCGGCGCGGCGGCCGGTGGCGTCCTGACGCTGCTCGCCGCCGGGTTCGGGCGCAGCCCCTCCGCCGTGCTGCTGACCGGCGCGGCCGTTGCCGCCGCCCTCCAGGCCGCGCTGCTCGTGCTGATGGTGCTGGCCGACCAGCTCGACCTCCAGCTCATCTACCGCTACCTGCTCGGCAGCCTCTCCGCCCGCACCTGGGACGACGTGACGGGACTGGGGCCGTGGCTCGTCGTCGCCGTGCCGGCGCTGGTCCTGTGCGCGCCGGTGCTGAGCGTGCTGCGGCTCGGCGACGACGACGCGCGGGCCCTCGGCGTACGGGTGCGGCGGGCGCGGCTCGCCGCCCTCGCCATCTCGGTGCTGCTCATCGCGCCGGTCGTCGCCGTGTGCGGGCCGGTCGCCTGGGTCGGCTTCCTCGCGCCGCACCTGGCACGGCGGTTGCGGCCCGGCGCGGACGCGGTGCGGCTGCTGCCCTGGGCGGCGGTGTGGGGCGCGCTGGTCGTGGCCTGCGCGGACCAGCCGGCGCGGCTCGCGCTCGCCCCGGTCGAGACGCCGGTCGGCGCCTGGACGGCGCTGCTGGGCGTCCCGGCCGGTGTCGCCCTGCTGAAGGCGGGCCGCCGGTGACGCACGCACGGCGCGCGGCCGCCCTCCTCCTGCTGGTCCTCCTCGTCGCGGCCGCCGGTCTGGTCGCCGGGCGCGCCGTATCCGCCTCCGGTGTCTGGGAGGTGCTCGGGGGTGGCGGCGACCCCATGGCCCGGCACGTCGTCCTCCGGCTGCGGCTGCCGCGCACCCTGGTGGCGCTGGCCGCGGGCGCCTCGCTGGGGCTCGCGGGCACGGTCCTGCAGTCGGCGCTGCGCAACCCGCTCGCCGGGCCCGAGGTCACCGGCGTCACGCCCGGTGCCGTGCTCGGCGCGGTCACCGCGAGCGGCCTCGGTCTCGCCGGCTGGGAGTCCCCGGCCGCCGTGGTGACCGCGGCGTGCCTGGGCGGGTTCGCCGGCGCGGGCCTGCTGTGGCTGCTCGCGGGGCGCGGGAAGGGCGACCCGGCGCAGACGGCCGTGCACGGTGTGCTCGTCTCCGCGGTGCTTTCCGGGCTGACCGCCATGGTGCTGCTGGTCGCCCCCGGCGAACTCGGCAGCGTCGTGCAGTGGCTGGTCGGCTCCACCGAGGGCCGCGTATGGGAGCACTGGCACCTGCTGTGGCCCTGGGCGGCCGTCTGGGCCCTGGCGGCCTGCGCGCTGGCCGCCCCCCTGACCCTGCTGCGCTGCGGTGACGAACAGGCGTCGGCGGCCGGGCTGGACACCGGCCGGGCGCGCGCGGCCGCGCTGGTGTGCGCGGTGGCGCTGACCGCGGGAGCGGTCTCGGCCGTCGGCGCGCTCGGCTTCGTCGGGCTGCTCGTGCCCCATCTGGCGTTCGCGCTCTTCGGCGCGGACCTGCGGGCCGCGCTGCCCGGGGCCGCGTTGCTCGGGGCGGCGGTGGTGGGCGGCGCGGACGCCGCGGCCCAGTGGCTCTCGCAACTGGTGGCGCGCGCGGTGGACATGGACCGGCTGAGCGTCCCCGCCGGGGCGCTGACGACCTGCGTGGGCGCGGTGCTGCTGCTGATGGTGGCGCGCCGCCGCACGCTGAACGAGGAGCAGGGATGAGCGTTGCTCAGGACACCGCGGCCACGGCGACGGGGACGGTGCGCGTCGACGGGGTCCGCTTCGGCTACCCGGACCGGGAGGTGCTGTCCGGGGTCGACCTGGACATCACGCCCGGCGAACTCGTGGCCCTGGTGGGCCTCAACGGCTGCGGCAAGAGCACCCTGCTGCGGCTGTGCGCCGGACTGCTCCGGCCGGCCTCCGGGCGGGTGCTGCTGGACGGCCACGACCTGGCCCGGCTCGGCCGCCGCGCGGCCGCGCGGCGGGTGGCCCTGCTGCACCAGCAAGCCCCACCTGTCCCGGGAATGACCGTCCGCCAGCTGGTGCGGCAGGGGCGGTACGCGGCCCGCGGGCCGCTCGGCATGCTGCGCGACGGCGACGACGCGGTGTGCGCCCGGGCGATGGCGGACGTGGGGGTCGCGGGGTGGGCCGACCGGCCGGTGGACGCCCTGTCGGGCGGTGAGCGCCAGCGGGTGCGGCTGGCCATGGCGCTCGCCCAGGACACCCGCGTCCTGCTGCTGGACGAGCCCACCACGTATCTCGACCTGCGCCACCAACTGGAGGTCATGCAGACGGTGGTGCGGCTGCGCGAGGAGCGCGGGCTGACCGTCGTGATGGTGCTGCACGACCTGGGGCACGCGGCGCGGTTCGCGGACCGGATCGTGGCGCTGCGCGGCGGCCGTGTCGCGGCGGACGGCCCGCCGGCCGAGGTGGTCACGCCCGGACTCCTCGCCGGCGTCCTGGGTGTCGCGGGCCGGGTGGGCCGCGATCCGCAGGGCGGATGGCCGGTGTGTTACCCGGATCACCCTCTCCCGTCCGCCGAGGGGCTTGCGAAATGAAAATCATATTCATTAGTGTCGGTGGTGCGTCGCCGGTCCGGCGGCGCGGTCACCCGTACTGAACGGAGGCTCAATCCATGGAGCAGAACAAGGTGTTCACGCCGATCGCCGAGCAGGGTCAGCTGGCCCACCTGTCGGCGACCCACTCCAACGCGCTCGTCGAGAACCCCTTCGACGACGCCGTCGAGGCCGACGCGGACAAGTAGGCCCCGCGTCCCACCCGTGCCTGGGGCCCGCCCGGATCGCCTTTCCGGGCGGGCCCGCCCCGTCCCCCCACCCCCTTTCCCCCTGGAGGAATCCCGTGGCCACCGTGCGGCTCGCCCCCGGCGTCGTCCTCGTCACCGTCCCTGACCGGGGCCTCGCCGTCCGCACGCCCGACGGAACGTTCCTCCAGGTGCACACCGGAACGGTGGACGAGGCCGCGCTCCTCGCGCACCTCACCGGCGGGGGACCGGCGGGTCCGGAACTCGCCGCTCTGGCACGGGCCTTCGAGGAGGCGGGCTACACCACGCGCACACCGGCGCCCGCCCCGCTCGGCGGACGCACCGTGGTCGTGCTCGGCGACGCCGGGCTGACAGGGCCGCTCACCCGGTGCGTCCGCGACGCGGGAGCCACCGTGCGCCACGACCTCCCCGGCACGCCGGACGCGCACACCGCCGTCGTGTGGTGCCTGGACGGGCCCGCGCCCCAGGGGATCTGGGACCGGGCCGACACCCTGCCCGCCCACGGCACCGCCTGGCTGCGCTGCCACCGCGAGGGCGCCCACGCCTGGCTGGAGCCCCTCGCCTGCGCCCCCGGCGACGTCACCTCCGCACACGTGCGGCTCCGGCGCCTGGCCGCCACCCCCGCCCACCGCGAACTCGCCGCCTACTGGGCCGGTCCGGCCACCCCCGACGACGGCCCCGCCCACACCGAGGCCTCCGCCGCGCTCACCGCCGCGCTGCTCACCGGCGACCTCATCGCCTGGGCCGGCGGCGCGCCCCTCGCCGTGCGGCGCCGGCTGCGCCGCATCGACCTGCGCGACCTCACCCTCACCGAGCACCCCGTGCTGCCGGTGCCGGACGTCGCGCCGCTGGACGCACCCCGATGACCCGCACCGTCCGCATCGACGGCCTGGCGACCGACGTGTGCCTGCCGCCCGCGCCGGGACCGCACCCCGCCGTCCTCGTCCGCACCCCGTACGACCGCCGCCACCACCGCGCCGAACTGCGCGGCTGGGCGGCCCGCGGCTTCGCCGCCCTCGCCCAGGACGTCCGCGGCCGGCACGCCTCGGACGGCGGCTGGGACCCGTACGGCGACCACGAGGCGAAGGACGGCGAAACCACCCTCCGCTGGATCCGCGAGCAGCCCTGGAGCGACGGCACGGTCGTCGCCTCCGGCGCCTCCTACGCCGCGTACTGCGCCCTCGTGACACCCGGCGCCGACGCGGTCATCGCCGCCGTACCCGCCCTCGGGCTCGCCGAGACCGCCCGCGAGACGACCGGGCCGGAGCGCCTCCTGGCCCGCGCCGGATGGTGGTCGGAGCACGGCGGCCCCCCGCCCGCCCGGGCCCGGCGGCTGGACCACCTCCCCATCCTCGGCATCCTCGACTCCCCGGCCTGGCCGGCCCTCTGGCGCGCCGCCCGCCGGCCCGTACCGGCCGCGGACGTGCCCCTGCTCGCCGTGGGCGGCACCCGCGACCCGTTCGCCGCGGACACCGTCCGGCTCTGGCGGCACTGGCCCGGCCCGGCCCGGCTGCTGCTCGGCCCCTGGGGCCACCGCCTCACCGCCGAACCGGCGCCCGAGGCCCGCCCGGCCCACCGGCTGAACCTCGGCGCCCTCCACACCGGCTGGGCCCGCGCCGCACTCGCCGGCCGGCTCACCGGCCGCGCCTCCGCGGTCGCCCTCGGCGGCAGCGACCACTGGTGCCGCCTGGCGGACCCCGGACTCACCCCGTACCCCTTCGGCGCGCCCACCGGCCCCCGCCCGCTGCGCGGCGCCGACTTCGTCGCCGACCCCGAGAGCCCGGTCCGCTCCGACACCCTCGACGTCCCCGCACACGGTGTCCCCGACCGCTGCCTGCTGCTCACACCCCCGCTCCCGCGCCCGCTGGACCTCCTGGGCCCGGCCGAGGCGCGCCTGGACGCGGTCGCCGACACGCCCAGCGCCGACTGGGCCGTCCGGCTCGTCGCCCTCGACCCCGCGGGCCGCGCCGATCCGCTCGCCACCGGCATCGTGCGCCGCACAACCCCCGGCCCCTTCACCGTCCCGCTCGGACACCTCGCCCGGCGCCTGGCCGCCGGGACGCGGCTGCGCGTCGAGGTCGCGGGCCACCACTTCCCGGCGCACGCCCGCAACCCGCACACCGGCGAGGACCCGGTGACCGCCACCCGCCTGCTGCCCTCGCGCCGCACCGTGCGCATGCGGAGCAGCGCGCTGCGCCTCCCCGTCGTCCGGGGCGTCCGCCCCCTCGACCCCGTACAGGAGATACAGACGTGAACCTCGAAGCCCTCGTGGACCCGGTCTGCGGGCTGATACGCGGCGTCGAAGCCGTACCGCACCCGGCCGGCGCCCCGCCCCGCTACACCGCGATGACCGCCGACGTCTCCGACGCCCGCCGGTTCGGCGCCTGGCCCGCCGACCGGGTCTCCCTCGGCACCACCTTCGGCGACCCGGCCGGCGCCCGGACCGCCGCCATCGCCGAGGCCGTCGAACGCTACTGCGGCAACCGCGTGCCCCCGCCCGGACACCCCGGCGCACCGCGCCGCGCCACCGCCGCCGAACTCACCGCCGAGGGCGCGCGCCTGTACGGCCCGGGTGACCTGCCCGCCTACGCCCCCTGGCAGTACGCCCGCCCCGGCTTCCCCTACCGGCCCCTCACCCCGGACACGCCCGCCCTGTGGGCACGCGGCACGGAGAACGGCGAGGAGTGCTGGGCACCCGTCGCCCTCACCCACCTCAACTGGCGCCAGGGCGCACACCGCTCCCTCCCGCGCACCCACCACCTCAACTACGCGGGCATCGCCACCGGCCAGGGCCTGGACGACGCCGTCGAACGCGCCCTGCTGGAGATCGTCGAACGCGACGCCCTCGAACTGTGGTGGCACCTCGACGGCCCCACCCGCGGCATCGACCCCGCGAGCGTGCCCGGCCTCCTCGACGACCTCGCCGGCACCTCCCTCGACGTGTGGATCGTCGAGATGCCCTCCGAGTTCGCCCCCTGCACGGCCGCGCTCGTCCACGACCCGGTCCGGGACATCCACGCCGCCGGCTTCGCCTGCCGCTACGACCCGGCCGAGGCCGCCCGCAAGGCGGTCCTCGAAGCGGTCCACACCTGGGTCTTCACCCAGGGAGCCGTCGACGCCGACGGCTGGGTCTTCCAGGCCGTCGAGGCCGGGATGCTGGCGCGCGGCCTCTACCTCGACCACCGGCCCGACCGGCGCTACCTCGACGACTGCGGCGAGGACTTCGCCGCCGTCCGCGACCTCGGAGCCCACGTCCAGGTGTGGCTCGACCCCCGCATGGCGCCCTATGCCCGCCGCTTCACCGAACCGGCCCTGGGCGTGGTGCCCGTCACCGACCTCGCGCCCACCACCCGCACCGCGCTCCACGACCGCCTCGCCCGCGCCGGCCACCGCGTCGTCACCGTCGACCTCACCACCGAGGACATCGCCGAGACCCCGCTGCGCGTGGCCCGCGTCCTCGTCTCCGGACTGATCCCCAACCAGCCGGCGGCCTTCGCCTACCTCGGCTGCCCCCGCTTCGCCCAGGCGGCCCTCGACCGGCGCTGGCGCACCGAAGCCCCCGTGCTCCCCGGGGACTTCACGCTCGCGCCCCCGCCCCACATGTGACCCCATGACGACCCCGCTCCCCACCGCGCTCGCCCGCGCCCGCTCGCCCCGGGCCCCCGGCCCGGACATCCCGGCGGGCCACCAGGTCACGCCGTGGCCCGGCGAGCCCCGGCCCGTCCCGCCGCGCCTGGACCGGCTCCTGCGGCTGTCCCTCGCCGGCGGCCGGCTGCGCCCCGCCGCGTCCGCGGGCGCCCTCCACCCGGTCAACGCCCACCTGCTCCTCGGCCCGGACCACCCGCTGCCGCCCGGCCGGTACGCCTACGACCCCGTGCGCCACCGCCTGCGCCTGCGCGCCGCCGCGCCCGCCGGCGCCCCGCCGGGAGCGGTCGCCGTCCTGACCGTCACGGCACGGCGCACCGTGTCGCACTACGGCCACCGGGCCTGGCCGCTGCTGCTCCTCGACACCGGCCACGCGGCCGCGGCGCTCGCCCTCGCGGGGGCGCCGGAGTGGTGCCCGGACGCCGAGCCCGCGCTCCTCGCCGCGGCCGCGGGCCTCCCGGCCGACTGGCGCGGCGCCGAACCCGAACACGCCCTCGCCGCCGTACGCCTGACACCCGGTCCGCCCGACGTGCTGGAACGCTGGTCGGCGTACGCCCCGGCACCGCCGCCCGCCCCCACGCCCCACCGGCCGCCGGACGTCCTCGTCGAAGCCTGGCGGCTCCTCGGCGCCCTGCCCGGCACCGCCACCGCCTGGCGGCCGACCGCGGCACCCGCCGTGACCGACGCCGTGCTGCGCGCCCGCCGCAGCGGCGAGCCGCCGCTGCGCGGCACACCGCGACCGGCCGCCCTGCACACGGTCCTGGCGGCGGCACGCCGGACGGCACCACTGCCCTGGGAGGTGCTGACCACCCCCGCCGCCCTCGCGCCGCTCGCGGCCCGGGCCGCCGGACAGGGCTGGCTGGCGGACGCGGGCGCCCTGCTGCTCGCGCACGGCTGCCCCGATGACGCACCGCCCGCCCTGATCCGCCACGCCCATGTGCGCGCCGGGTACGCGGTGGGCCTGGCGCAGGCCGTCGCCACCGGACTCGGGCTGGCCTCGCGGCCCGTCGGCTCCTGGCAGCACGGCCCCGGCGGTCCGCCGCACCCCGTCCACGCCCTCGCACTGGGCCTCCGTACCCGCGCCACCCCCCGCACAGAAGGGACCGACCGGCCATGATGCTCCACCCGGAGCTGCTGCGCGCTGCCAGGGCCGCGCGCCGCCCCCTCCTCGGAGCCACCGCTCTGCTCGGTGCCGTGGCCGTCACGCACCTCGCGCAGGCCGTGCTCCTCGCCCTCGCGCTGGCCCGCACCGCCCGCGGCGACACCTCCGGGCTGCCGGCCCTGCTGGCCGGCGTCCTCGCGGCCGTCGCCGTCCGCGCCGTACTGAGCCGGCGTCAGCGCGCGCTCGCCGTCCGCGCCGGGGCGCGGGTCCGGACCGGCCTGCGCGACACGCTGCTCGAACGCCTCGGCGCCCTCGGGCCGGCCCGCTCCGCGGACAGCCGCGCCGGAGCGGTCCGTGCCACGCTCGTCGACGGCGTCGAGGGTGTGGACGCCTACGTCTCCCGCTACCTCCCGCAGTTGCTGATCACCTGTGCGCTGCCGCCGCTCCTCCTCGCGGCCGTCGCCCTCGTCGAGCCCCGCGCCCTGCTCGCCCTCGCCCCCGCACTCCTGCTGGCGCTCCTCGCCCCCCGCTGGTGGGACGCGCTGCTGGCCCGGCGCGGCCAGGAGCACTGGGGCTCGTACGAGGCACTCGCGGCCGACTACCTGGAGGCGCTCCAGGGCATGCCGGCGCTGCGGGCCGCCGGGGCGGTCGCGCGCACCCGTGCCCGCCTGGAGGCGCGTTCGGCGGCCCTGCACCGCGCCACCGTCGCCAAGCTGCGCGTGTCGCTCGTCGACACCGGCATCACCGACCTCGCCGTCCAGGGCGGCACGGTCGCCGCCGCGCTGGTCGCGTGCGCGTCGGCGGCGTCCGGCCGGACCGCGGCGACCGGCACCTACCTGCTCCTGATGCTGGCGTCGGAGTGCTTCCGCCCGGTCCGCGACCTGTCGCGCGAGTGGCACGCGGGCTACCTCGGCGTCTCGGCCGCCGACGGCATCGCCGCCCTGCGCACGGCACGGTCCGCGGTACGCGACGACGGCACCGCGCCGATGCCGGCCCGCTCCCCGGAGATCCGCTTCGAGGACGTGCACTTCACCTATCCGGGCGCGGCCCGGCCCGCCCTGCGCGGGGTGACGTTCACCGCCGCGGCGGGCCGTACGACCGCCGTCGTCGGCCCGTCCGGCGCCGGCAAGTCGACCCTCCTCGCTCTCCTGCTGCGCCAGTGGGACCCGGACGGCGGGCGCATCACCCTCGACGGCACGGACCACGGCCGCTTCGCCCTCGCCGCCCTGCGGCGCGGCATCGCGGTCGTGTCCCAGGAGACGTACCTCTTCCACGCCCCCGTCGCCGACAACCTCCGTCTCGCCCGCCCCGGGGCGACCGACGAGGAACTGCACGCCGCCGCGCGCGCCGCCGGCGTCCACGACGAGATCCTGCGGCTGCCCGACGGCTACGCCACCGAGGTCGGCGAGCGCGGCGCCACCCTCTCCGGCGGGCAGCGCCAGCGCCTCGCCCTCGCCCGCGCGCTCCTCGCGGACGCGCCCGTCCTCGTCCTGGACGAGGCGACGAGCGCGGTCGACGAGCGGCGCGAGGCCCGCATCGGCCGCGAACTGCTCCGGGCCGCCCGCGGCCGCACCTGCCTGGTCGTCGCCCACCGCCTGGCCTCGGTACGGGAAGCCGACCGGATCGTGGTCCTGGACGACGGCCGGGTCGAGGCCGCCGGCACGCACACGGGCCTGCTCGCCCGCAGCGCCCTGTACGCGCGGCTGGTCGCCGCCGGGCACCCCCACGAGGAGGCAGCATGACCACCCCCCCGGACACCACCCCGTCGCCCGGCCACGCGGACGCCGGCCCGGAGCGCGGTGCCCTGCGCGCCCTGCTGCCGGTGCTCGGCGCCCACCGGGCCATGACCGCACGGACCTTCGCGGCGGCCCTCGCCGACCAGGCCGCGCTGGTCGCGCTGGTGACGCTCGCCGCCCACACCGTCGGCACCGCGGTCCTGTCGGAGACCGCCCCGGGCACCGCCACCGTCACGGCGCTCGTCGCCCTCGTCCTGCTGCGCTCGCTGGCGACGTGGCGGGAGATGGACCTGTCGCACGACCTGGCCTACCGCGTGCTGGCCGAGCTGCGGGTACGGGTCTTCGACGGGCTGGCCCGCAGCGCGCCCGCCCGTATCGCCGGGCGCCGCAGCGGCGACCTCGCGGCGGCGGCGCTGGCGGACGTGGAGGCCCTGGAGTTCTTCTACGCCCACGCGGTCGCGCAACTCCTCGCCTCGGCCGTCGTCCTCGCCGGCGGTACGGCGGTCCTGGCGGTGGTCGACCCCTGGCTGACGGTCCCCGTGGTCCTCGCCGCCGGACTGCTGCTCCTCGCGCCGCTGCTGGACGGCCGGGGGCGGGCGGTGCGCGGCGCCCGTACGCGCCGGGCCGCCGCAGAGCTGTCGGCCGAGGCGGTCGAGACCGTCGACGGACTGCGGGAACTGCTGGCGTCCGGAGCGCTGGAGCGGCGCCGCGCCCGGCTGCGGGAGCACGGCGAGCGGCTGGGCGAGGCGCAACGGGCCGAGCACGCCTGGGAGGCGGGCGCGGCGGCGGTGCGCGACCTGTTCGTGGTGGCGGCGGTCGTGGGGGTGGTGGCGGTCGCCGCGGCCGCCACCACGTCCGGCGGCGTGTGGACGCCCGCCGCGATGGCCCTGGCGCTCGGTGTCCTCGCGCCGGTCGCGGACGCGGCCGCGGCGCTGGGCCAGGCGGGCGGACTGCGCGCGGCCGCGTCGCGCGTCGGCGCGGCGATCCGGGCCCGGGCGGGCGCGCCCGCGCCCGCCTCGCCCCGTCCGGCACCGGCCGGGCCGCTGGGCGTGCGGATGCGGGGCGTGCGCTTCGACTACGGCGGCGCGCCGGTGCTCGACGGCCTGGACCTGACGGTCCGCGCCGGTGAGACGCTCGCCCTGGTGGGCGCCTCGGGCTCCGGCAAGTCGACGTGCGCGCACCTGCTGGCCCGCTTCTGGGACCCGGTGCAGGGCGCGGTCGAACTGGTCGGGGCGTACGGCACTCCCGTCGACGTGCGCGACCTGGCGGAGGAGGAGCTGCGCCGCACCGTCGCGGTCGTCGGCCAGGACACGCCGCTCTTCCACGGCACGCTCGCCGACAACCTGCGCCTGGGCCGCCCGGACGCGACCGACGAGGAACTGCGCGACGCCGCCCGTGTCTGCGGCGTCGACCGGATCGCCGAGGCGCTGCCGGACGGCTACGACACGGTGGTGGGGGAGCGCGGCGCGACCCTGTCGGGCGGCCAGCGCTCCCGGGTCGCCCTGGCCCGCGCGCTCCTGACGGATCCGCGGATCCTGGTCCTCGACGAGACGACGGCCCACCTGGACACGGCGGGGGACGCCGAGCTGTCGGCGGCGCTGGCGGCCGCGTCGCGGGGCCGTACGACGGTGGTGATCGCCCACCGCCCGGCGACGGTGCGCAGGGCGGACCGGATCGCGGTCCTGGAGGACGGCCGGATCGCGCAGACCGGCACGTGGGAGGAACTGGCGGCCGCGGAGGGAGCTTTCGCCCGGGTGCTCACACGGTGACTGAGTACATTTCCGGGGCGCGCGGAAGGAATTCCGTGCGCGGGCGGCCACCCTTTGCCGAGTAACGCGCTCCCCCTGACGGATCGGTTCCTCCGCTCGGAAGCTGCATGTAGAAACGTTTCCCCGTCGAGTGTGCCTGTTTTCGCCGAGCGGAACGCCTGCCTCCGCCAGGCAGCGCGCCACCCCGCAACGCGCCAGGTTCTCTCAATAATTCGCACAATACGAGAAACAGATGACCCTTGCGGAACGTCCCTGACCTGCGGCTACCTTCGATGCCAGGCCACCCGCCATTGCGGGGCGGGTGGTGAACCGATCAGAAGGAGCCGTCATGAAGAAGGCCTACGAAGCGCCGACGCTCGTCCGACGGGGCCCGTTCCGCAAGAAGACCGGTTTCCTGCAGTTCCGGGGCAACGACCGTTTCATCCTGAGCAAGAACTGACGGTCGACGGCGAACCTTCGGCCTCATGACCGAAACGCACGAAAGTGCGGGCCCGGGCCCCGGCGACGCGCATGTCGTGGTCCTTCCCGACCATGACACCGCGGCCGCCGTGGCCCGGTTCTTCGCCCGCCCCGGTACACGCACGCTGCCGCACCCCTCGGGACGCCCCTGGCTCGTCGGCCACTGGCACGACGACGAGATGGTCACCGCCCGGGCCGGCTCCGCGGCCCTCGCCGTCATCGGCTGCTGCCCCCTCGACGCGGACGGACTGCGCCGGCACGCCGCCCGGCTGCGGGACATCGCGCAACTGGACGCCCTGGCCCGTACGCTCCCCGGCAGCTTCCACCTGATGGCCGCGCTCGACGGGCGGCTGCGGGTGCAAGGCACCGCGTCCGGCCTGCGGCTGGTCTTCCACGCCCGGATCGACGGCGTGCACGTGGCCGCCACCCGCGCCGACGTGCTCGCCGCGGCGCTGGGCCGCGACCCCGACGTGGAACAGGTCGCCGTCCGGCTGCTCTGGCCGGTCCCCCATCCGCTCGGCGAGGAACCGATGTGGCGCGGCGTCACCGCCGTGTCCCCGCAGGACGCCCTCGTCGTCGCCCCGGACGGGCGCACCGTACGCCACTCCCGCTGGTGGACGCCCCCGCAACCGACCCGGACGCTCGCGGCCGGCGCACCACGGGTCCGGGAGGCCCTCACCGAAGCCGTGGAAGCCCGCACCGGGCAGGGCGGCGTGGTCAGTTGCGACCTGTCCGGCGGCCTCGACTCCACCACCATCTGCTTCCTCGCCGACCGCTCACCCGCCCGGGTGGTCGCGAACACCTGGCCCGGACGCGACCCCGCCGACAGCGACCTGCACTGGGCCAAGCAGGCCGCCGGATTCCTGCCCGACGTCGAGCACCTGGTGTGGGACGCCCACGCCTCACCCCTCGTCTACACCGACCTGCTCTCCATCGACGACCTGCTCGACGAACCCACCATCGGCGTCATGGACCGCGCGCGGGTCCTGCACCACCTGCCCGCCATGGCCGAGCGGGGCAGCCGGGTCCACCTGACCGGCATCGGCGGCGACCACGTCGCCTGGTGCTCCGAGGCCTACTACCACGGACTCGCGCGCCGGCGGCCGCTGTTCGCGCTGCGGCAGCTGCGCGGCTTCCGGGCCCTGTGGCAGTGGCCGCTCGGCGGCACCCTGCGCGCCCTGGCCGACTCCCGTACCTACCCGGCCTGGCTCGGCGACGCGAGCCGCCGGCTGTCGGACCCGCTGCCCGACTCGGTGAGCACCGGTCTCGGCTGGGGCGTACCACCACGCCTCTTCGACTGGGTGACGCCCGAGGCGGCCCGCCTGGCGCGGCAGGCCCTGCGCGAGGCCGTCGGCCGTGCGGCCCCGCACCACCCGGACCGCGGCCTGCACATCGACCTGGACCAGATCCGCTCCTGCACGCGGATCATCCGGCAGTGGGACCGGATGGCGTCCCGGGCGGGCGTCCCGATGGCCTCGCCGTTCCTCGACGACCGCGTCATCGAGGCCTGCCTCGCGGTCCGCCCCGACGAGCGGGTCACCCCCTGGGCGTACAAGCCGCTCCTGACCGCCGCCATGCGCGGGATCGTCCCCGACGGCTGCCTGCGCCGCACCGACAAGGCCGCCGCCGCGATGGACGCCGCCGACGGGCTGCGCGAGCACCGCGCCGACCTGCAGGCGCTGTGGCAGGACTCGCACCTCGAACGGCTCGGCCTGGTGGACGGCGAGGCACTGCGCCGCCTCGCCCAGCGGCCGGCCACGCCCGGGCTCGGCGACGCCATCCTCTACTCGACGATCGCCTGCGAGGTATGGCTCCGCGGCCTCGCGCTCCGGGCGGCCTGCGCAACCGAAGGGAACTCACCATGGCACTGCGCTTCGGCGCCGACGTCTCCACCGCCGAAACCGGATACGGCACCGTCCTCCTGGACCAGCGCAGCGGGGAGTACTGGGAGCTCAACCCCGCCGGGACCCTGATCGTCCGCGTCCTGATGGCGGGCGGCGACGAAGCGGCCGCCGCCGACGCGCTGGTCGGGGAGTACGACATCGACCGGGCCCGGGCCGAGGAGGACGTCGCCGCCCTCGTGGCGGACCTGCGCACCTCGGGGCTGGCCGCATGACCACACCGAGCGCCCTGGACATCCCCACCGGTGTGCCCTTCATCCGCCGGCTGGCCGCCCGGCTGGTCCTGGGCCCCGCCCTCCTGCTGTCGGCGCTGCCGCCGCACCGCATCCGCGCGGTCCTGGAGCGCGTCCGGCGCGGCGCCCCGCCCGCCACCGCCGCGCAGGCCCGGGCCGCCCGCGACGCCCTGTGCGCGGTGAGCCTGCGCTGCGCCGGGCCGCGCGGCTGCCTGCCCCGCTCCCTGGGCGCCGCGCTGCTGTGCCGGCTGTCGGGCACCTGGGCCACCTGGTGCACGGGCCCGAGTGCCGTCCCTCCCTTCAACGCCCACGCCTGGATCGAGGCGGAAGGACGCCCCGTGGGCGAGGCCATGCCCGACGACTACTTCGTACGGCTGCTCGTGGTCGGGCCGGCGGAGCCGAGCCGCCCGCCGCGCCGGTGACCGGCGCCGGGCGGAGGGGCACGCGGTCGCCGGCGCCCGCGGCAGGCGCCCCGGAGGCCGAGCGCACCCGGCAGGCGGCAGGCGCCCCCGAAACGGAGCGCGCCCGGGAGGCGGAGGGGGCCCCCGACGTGCCCGCCGACGGCGCCGCCGGACCGGCGGCGGGCCCCGTGGAGCCGGGCGTGGAGGGGTCCACCCGGGCCGCGGTCGTCACCCTGTACCGGCTCACCGCCGGACACCGGGTGTCCATGGCGCTCGCCGCGGCCCTCACGCTGGCCGGCTCGGCGCTGGGCCTCGCCCAGCCGCTCGTCGCCCGGCTGGTCGTGGACGCCGGCGGGCGCGGCGGACCGGCCTTCTGGGTGCCGCTGTCGCTGCTGGGGGTGCTGTTCCTGGCGGAAGCGGTGACCGGCGCGGTGGGCCGGTTCGTCCTGGAGCGGATGGGCGAGGGCGTCGTACGGCAGCTGCGCCACGGCCTGGTGGCACGGCTGCTGCGGCTGGAGATGCGCGAGTACGACCGCCACCGCGGCGGGGACCTGATCGCCCGGGTGACCGCGGACACCACCCTGCTGCGCGAGGTCGTCTCGCAGGCCCTGGTCGACGTGGTGACCGGGGCGCTGGTGGCCGCCGGGGCGGTCGTGCTGATGCTGTGGCTGGACCCCCTGCTGCTCCTGCTCGTCGCGGTGACGGTGGCCCTCGCCTCCGCGGTCGTCGCCTCGCTGCTGCGGGGCATCCGCGCCGCCTCGACGCGCATGCAGAACGCGGTCGGCGCGATCGCCGCGGACCTGGAGCGGGCGCTCGGCGCCCTGCCGATGGTGCGCGTGCACCGGGCCGAGGAGCGCGAGGCACGGCGCATCGGCGAGCGGGTGGACACCGCGTACGACGCGGGCGTACGGACCGCGAAGCTGGCGTCCGTGATGAGCCCGGCCGTCGAACTCGCCGTGCAGGGCTCCTTCCTCGTCGTCCTGGTCATCGGCGGCCTGCGGGTGAACGCCAGCTCCCACTCGCTCGGCGACCTCGTCGCGTTCCTGCTGTACGCGTCGTACCTGGCGCTCCCGCTCGCGTCGGTGTTCCGGGCGATCGGGCTCATCCAGCGGGGGATGGGCGCCCACCAGCGCATCGCCGAGGCGATGGCCCTGCCCGCCGAGCCGGCGGAACCGGCCGCGGCGCCCCGGTGCACGGCGGCACCGCGCACACCGCCGCTGCCGGCGGCGGAGGAGCCGCGAGCGCCGGTCCTCGCCCTGCGGGACGTCCG
This sequence comes from Streptomyces sp. NPDC051310, assembly GCF_044455245.1. Taxonomy (NCBI): domain Bacteria; kingdom Bacillati; phylum Actinomycetota; class Actinomycetes; order Kitasatosporales; family Streptomycetaceae; genus Streptomyces; species Streptomyces sp. NPDC051310. The sequence continues at coordinate 323,329 of NZ_JBITEO010000002.1, read as the reverse complement.
GTTCGGGTACGACCCCGGCCGGCCGGTGCTGCGCGGTGTCACCCTCACCGTCCCGCACCGCCGGCAGGTCGCCCTGGTGGGCCGGTCCGGCGCGGGCAAGAGCACCGTCTTCGCGCTGACCGCCCGGTTCTACGAACCCGACGCCGGAACGCTGCTGTTCGACGGGCGGCCCGCCGGCGAGCTGACCCGCGCCGAGTGCCGCGCCCGGATCGCCGTCGTCGACCAGGACGCGCACGTCGTCCACGGCACGCTGCGCGACAACATCACCTACGCGGTGCCCGACGCCTCCGACGCCGAGGTGCGGCGCGTGGTCGAACTGGCCCGTCTGGAGGACGTCGTACGGCGGCTGCCCGGCGGCCTGTCCGGGATGCTCGGCGACCGCGGCGGCACCCTGTCGGGCGGCGAGCGCCAGCGGATCGCGCTGGCCCGCGCCCTGCTGGCCCGGCCGTCGCTGCTGCTGCTCGACGAACCCACGTCGCACCTGGACGCCCTGAACGAGGCAGCGCTGACCACCGTCATGCGCGACGTGGCGCGGGAGTGCGCGCTGCTCGTGATCGCGCACCGGCTCTCCACGGTCCAGCACGCCGACCGGATCGTCGTGCTGGACGAGGGCCGCGCGGTGGCCTGCGGGGACCACGAGGAGCTGCTGGCGAGCAGCCCCGCCTACCGCCGCCTCGCGGCGGCCCAGATGCTGCGGACGGCGGACGGGGGCGCGCCGGGCACCACCGCTAGGACGCCCAGTGCGCCGGCCGGGTGAGCCGGGCGGGGACCGTCGTGCGGGCGTCGCCCCGCGCCGCGTCGAGCTGCGGCTGCGTGAGGAACAGGGCACCGGTGAGGTCGGCGCCCGCGAGTTGCGCGTCGCGCAGGTCCGCGCCGAGGAGGTCGGCCCGGCGCAGATCGGCGCCGGTCAGATCGGCCGCGATGAGGTAGGCGCCGCGCAGGGACGCGCCGCGCAGGTCGGCGCCGGTGAGGCGGGCGCCCATGAGGTCGGCGCCGCGGCGGTTCTTCTTCCGGCCCGTCGCGCCCGGGATGCCCGCGCGCGCCAGCTCGCCCGCCCGCTGCAGCAGGTCGCCGACGACCCGGCGGCGGGCGTCCAGGTCCAGGGCGTCCAGTTCGCCGGGGGAGAGGAGCGTCAGTTCCTCGGTCTCCGCCAGGACGCGGCGCAGCTCCCCGTGCAGGGGCCGCGCCGGCTCCAGGGCCAGCGCCTCCGTGAGGTACGCGAGCAGCTCGTGCAGCTGCCGTACGACGCGGAAGGCGGCGAACATGGGCCGCGCGGTGCCCGGGTTCCGGCGCCAGTCCCGGCCGCCGAAGGTGACCTGGGAGACCTTCTGCCCCGCTCCGAAGCAGTCGTACACCGTGCAGCCGGTGAAGCCCCGGTCCCGCAGCCGTGTGTGGATGCCGCAGCGGAAGTCGGCGGCCAGGTTCGGGCAGGGCGTGCCGGCGGGCTTGTCGACGGCGAAGTCCGCCGAGGCGGCGAAGGGCAGCGCCACGCAGCACAGGCCGAAGCAGTTGGCGCAGTCGCCGCGCAGGGCTCCCGGGGCGTCCTCTTGTCCGGACATCACGTGTGGGGTATCGCTTTCGATCGGTCGAAGTGACAAAGAATCAGGACATGCGGAGGGCGAGGAAGAAGTCGAGCTTGTCCTCCAGGCGGGACAGGTCACGCCCCGTCAGCTGCTCGATGCGGCCCACCCGGTAGCGCAGGGTGTTCACGTGCAGGTGCAGCCGGGTGGCGCACCGCGTCCACGAACCGTCGGAGTCCAGGAACGCCTCCAGGGTAGGGATGAGCTCCGCGCGGTGGCGCCGGTCGTAGTCCCGCAGCGGGTCCAGCAGCCGGGCGGTGAACGCGCGCCGCACGTCGTCCGGCACGAACGGCAGCAGCAGGACGTGCGAGGCCAGTTCGTGGTGGCCCGCCGCGCACACCCGGCCCGGCCGCGCCGCCGCCACGCGCCGGGCGTGGCGCGCCTCCTCCAGCGCGCCGCGCAGCCCCTCGGCCGAGTGCACGGCGGCGCTCACGCCCAGCGTCAGGCGCCCGTCGTCCGCGAGTCCGGCCGACAGCGGCTCCCGCACGGTGGCGAGCAGCACGTCGGCGTGCAGCCCCGGACCGCCGGTGTCCGGCGTCCCCTCGCCCTCCTCGTCGGCGGCGCCGTCCGCGCCCGGCACCACCGGCAGCGGCACCAGGGCGATCGCCTCGTCCCCGGTGTGGGCGACCGCGATCCGGTCGGCCGGGTCGGGGCCGGAGGCCGCCGGGTCGACGAGGATCTCCTCCAGCAGCGACTGGGCGACCTGCCCGGGCTCGGCCCCCGGGCCCTTGCCCGCGGCGCCCTCCTCGTCCCAGTCGACGCGCGCCACCACGACCTGCCAGTGCGGCGCCGTCCCGAGCCCGGGCAGCAGCACCGGCGCGGCCACCCGCAGGCGCGCCGCGATCTCGGCGGGCGCGGCGCCCGTCTGGACCAGCTCCAGGACCTCCTGGGCGAGCCGCCGCCGCACGGTGCGCGCGGCGTCCCGCCGGTCGCGCTCGACGGCGATCAGCTGGGTGACGCCCTGCAGCAGATCGAGGCGGGCGGCCGGCCAGTCGCCGGCGTCGGCCTCCACGGCCAGCAGCCAGTCCGACAGGACGGTCTCGCGCACGTCCCGCGCGGCCGGTGCGGCGCCGCGCCCGGTGTTACGGATCGGGAAGAGCGAGTACGTCGTGTGGCGCACCTGCGCGCGGTGCGGGCCGCGCCGGCCGGTGCGGGTCGCGGCGAGGTGTTCACCCGCCAGGGTGGCGGCGACCTCGGCGGGCAGCGGGGCGCCCGCGCCGGCGATCTGCCGTCCGGTCGGCGAGAGCACCCAGGCACGGAGGTCCAGGTCGGAGCCGAGGAGGTCCAGGACGACCTCGGGGCCGCCGCCCGCGGGGCCGGAGGTCATGAGCCTTCTGTGGCGATCCACAACAGCCGCGAGGTCGCCGGCCCGCTCGCCCGACACCTGTCGAACGACATGCTCAGTAATCGTTGCGAACGCAACGGATTCGTTCACTGCGAACAAGGGGAGCCGGTGGCGCAAACAAGCCTGGACCAAGTCGTCCGGGATGGCGCCCAGCTCCGCCTCGCCGGCCGCCAGGCCCGCCACCCCGGCCGAGGCGAGGATCCGCACGAAGGGCTCGGAATCGGCCGAGTCCCGCCGCCAGGCCAGGCCGGTGAGCACCAGCTCGCCGCCGGACAGGTACCGGCTGGGGTCCCGTAGGTCCGTCGTCATCACGCCGCGGACCGTGCGGTCGAGCTCGTCCTCGCCGCCGAGCAGCCGCAGCCCCAGCGCGTCGGTCTCCAGCAGTGCGCGCAGCCGCATCTCGTCGCCGCCGATCTTCCTCGTGGGTGTCTGGTTAGGGCCGGTGACCCGTGGCCACCGTTTCCGGGGGGAAACGGAGAGGTTACTGATCCTCGCCTTTCGTTCGAATCTACAAGACGAGGAGGGCGACCAGCCAACTCCTTCATGTTTTCGGTGACTGCACCGGGTGGAGCACCGCTGGGTGTACTTGGCCCACGACGCGTCAACAGCACGTGAACATGAAGACGAGAACGTGGGCCCGGCCGTCCCCCGTGCCCCAGCGAACGAACGATCACGCAGATCACGGACCACGTCGATCACTCGGATCACGTACCACCGGATCACGTAGAAGAGAGCCACTCATGGACTTCCTTCGCCCCGCAAGCTGGGAGGAGGCGCTCGCCGCCAAGGCCGAGCACCCGACGGCCGTGCCCATCGCGGGTGGCACCGACGTCATGGTCGAGATCAACTTCGACCACCGGCGTCCCGAGTACCTGCTCGACCTCAACCGCATCGAACTCCTGAACGAGTTCGAGGTCGGCGAGGAGAACGTACGGCTCGGCGCTTCGGTGCCGTACACGCGGATCATGGAGAACCTGCGGGCGGAGCTCCCGGGCCTGGCGCTGGCGTCCCACACCGTCGCCTCGCCCCAGATCCGCAACCGCGGTGGCGTCGGCGGCAACCTGGGCACCGCCTCCCCGGCCGGTGACGCCCACCCGGCCCTGCTGGCCGCCGGTGCCGAGGTGGAGGTGGAGTCGGTGCGCGGCTCCCGCTTCATCCCGATCGACGAGTTCTACACCGGCGTGAAGCGCAACGCGCTCGCCGCGGACGAACTCATCAAGACCGTCCACATCAAGAAGGCGGACGGCCCGCAGCAGTACTCCAAGGTGGGTACCCGTAACGCCATGGTCATCGCGGTCTGCGCGTTCGGCCTGGCCCTCCACCCGGAGACCCGGACCGTCCGCACCGGCATCGGCTCCGCCGCCCCGACCCCCGTACGGGCGAAGGCGGCCGAGGAGTTCCTGAACGCCGCGCTGGAGGAGGGCGGCTTCTGGGACAGCGGCAAGATCATCACTCCCTCGATCGCCAAGCAGTTCGCGGAGCTCGCCTCCGCCTCCTGCAACCCGATCGACGACGTACGAGGCACCGCCAAGTACCGCCGTCACGCGGTCGGCATCATGGCCCGCCGCACGCTCGGCTGGACCTGGGAGCAGTACCGCGGCACCGGCCGCACCCTTGAAGGAGCTGCATAACCATGCGCGTCAATTTCACGGTCAACGGACGTCCGCAGGAAGCCGACGACGTCTGGGAGGGCGAGTCCCTCCTGTACGTCCTGCGTGAGCGCCTGGGCCTGCCCGGCTCCAAGAACGCCTGCGAGCAGGGCGAGTGCGGCTCCTGCACGGTCCGCCTGGACGGCGTCCCGGTCTGCTCCTGCCTCGTCGCCGCCGGCCAGGTCGAGGGCCGCGAGGTCGTCACCGTCGAGGGCCTCGCCGACTACGCCCGGCAGCGTGCCGAGCACGGCGGCGCGTGCGGCACCGGCGCCTGCGGCTCCTCCGACGGCAAGCCCGGCACCTCCCTCCAGGACGCGCAGGGCTGGTCCGCCCGCCCGGCCGACGGGATCAGCGACTCCCGGACCGGCGAGGGCGCCGAGCTCTCCCCGATCCAGCAGGCGTTCATCGACGCCGGCGCCGTGCAGTGCGGCTTCTGCACCCCCGGCCTCCTGGTCGCCGCCGACGAGATGCTCGAGCGCAACCCGTCCCCGACCGACGAGGACATCCGCGAGGCGCTCTCCGGAAACCTCTGCCGCTGCACCGGTTACGAGAAGATCCTCGACGCGGTCCGCCTGGCGGCCGCGCGTCAGGGAGAGGCAGTCTGATGGCTCAGCACACCCGGGTCGCGTCCGCCCCGGCGGGCACCCCCACCAAGGTCACCCAGGGATCCCGGACCAAGGGCGGCATCGGCGAGTCCACGCTCCGCCCCGACGGCACCCTCAAGGTCACCGGCGAGTTCGCCTACTCCTCGGACATGTGGCACGAGGACATGCTGTGGGGCCAGATCCTGCGCTCCACCGTCGCGCACGCCGAGATCGTCTCCATCGACACCTCCGAGGCCCTCGCCCAGGCCGGCGTCCACGCCGTCCTCACCTACGAGGACCTGCCCACCGAGGTGAAGAACTACGGCCTGGAGATCCAGGACACCCCGGTCCTCGCCCACGGCCGGGTACGCCACCACGGCGAGCCCGTCGCCCTGGTCGCCGCCGACCACCCCGAGACCGCCCGCCGCGCCGCCGCCAAGATCAAGGTCGAGTACAGGGAGCTGCCCGTCGTCACCGACGAGGCCTCCGCGACCGCCCCCGGCGCGCCGCTGCTCCACCCGGGCCGCGACGACCACCACGCCGGTCACGTACCGCACCCGAACATCGTGCACCGCCAGCCGATCATCCGCGGCAACGCCGACGAGGCCGCGAAGAAGGCCGACGTCATCGTCTCCGGCGAGTACGTCTTCGGCATGCAGGACCAGGCCTTCCTCGGCCCCGAGTCCGGCCTCGCCGTGCCCGCCGAGGACGGCGGCGTCGACCTGTACGTCGCCACCCAGTGGCTGCACTCCGACCTCCGCCAGATCGCCCCGGTGCTCGGCCTGCCCGAGGAGAAGGTCCGCATGACGCTCTCCGGCGTCGGCGGTGCCTTCGGCGGCCGCGAGGACCTGTCGATGCAGATCCACGCCTGCCTGCTGGCGCTGCGCACCGGCAAGCCGGTCAAGATCGTCTACAACCGGTTCGAGTCCTTCTTCGGCCATGTGCACCGCCACCCGGCGAAGCTCTGGTACGAGCACGGCGCCACCAAGGACGGCAGGATCACGCACATGAAGTGCCGGATCGTGCTGGACGGCGGCGCCTACGCCTCCGCCTCCCCGGCCGTCGTCGGCAACGCCTCCTCGCTCGCCGCCGGCCCGTACGTCATCGACAACGTCGACATCGAGGCCGTCGCGCTCTACACCAACAACCCGCCCTGCGGCGCCATGCGCGGCTTCGGCGCGGTCCAGGCGTGCTTCGCGTACGAGGCCCAGATGGACAAGCTCGCGGCGAAGCTGGGCATGGACCCGGTGGAGTTCCGGCAGCTCAACGCCATGGAGCAGGGCACCCTGATGCCGACCGGCCAGCCGGTCGACTCGCCCGCCCCGGTCGCCGAGCTGCTGCGCCGCGTCAAGGCGCGTCCGCTGCCGCCGGAGCGCCAGTGGGAGACCACCGAGGGCGCCGACGTCCGCGCACTGCCCGGCGGACTGTCCAACACCACGCACGGCGAGGGCGTCGTCCGCGGCGTCGGCTACGCCGTCGGCATCAAGAACGTCGGCTTCTCCGAGGGCTTCGACGACTACTCCACCGCCAAGGTGCGCATGGAGGTCATCAACGGTGAGGCGGTCGCCACCGTCCACACCGCGATGGCGGAGGTCGGCCAGGGCGGCATCACCGTCCACGCCCAGATCGCCCGCACCGAGCTGGGCGTCACCCAGGTGACCATCCACCCGGCGGACACGCAGGTCGGCTCGGCCGGCTCCACCTCCGCCTCCCGCCAGACGTACGTCACCGGCGGCGCGGTGAAGAACTCCTGCGAGCTCGTCCGGGAGAAGGTCCTGGAGCTCGGCCGCCGCAAGTTCGGCACGTACCACCCCGCCTGGGCCACCGCCGAGCTGCTGCTCGAGGGCGGCAAGGTCGTCACCGACGGCGGCGAGATCCTCGCCGACCTCGTGGACGTGCTGGAGGGCGAGACCGTCGAGATCGAGGCCGAATGGCGCCACCGCCCGACCGAGGCGTTCGACCTGCGGACCGGACAGGGCAACGGCCACGTCCAGTACTCCTTCGCCGCGCACCGCGCGGTGGTGGAGGTCGACACCGAGCTGGGCCTGGTCAAGGTCATCGAACTGGCCTGCGCCCAGGACGTCGGCAAGGCCCTCAACCCGCTGTCCGTCATCGGCCAGATCCAGGGCGGCACCACCCAGGGCCTCGGCGTGGCGGTCATGGAGGAGATCATCGTCGACCCGAAGACGGCGAAGGTGCGCAACCCCTCCTTCACCGACTACCTGATCCCCACCATCCTCGACACCCCGACCATCCCGGTCGACGTGCTCGAACTCGCCGACGACCACGCGCCCTACGGTCTGCGCGGCATCGGGGAGGCCCCGACCCTGTCGTCCACCCCGGCCGTCCTCGCGGCGATCCGGAACGCGACGGGCCTGGAGCTGAACAAGACGCCGGTACGCCCCGAGCACCTCACCGGCACCCTCTGAGCCCTCCGGGCGGTGCGCGCCTCACAGGAACGTCACACTTCCGCGCCCGCACCGCCCGGAGCAACCGCACCGCTCGCGGTTCCCCCACGCACACCCCCACATCCCCGCCCCCACACCGCGTCACCGAACCACCCCCGCAGCAACCCCGTTCGTCTCGGGCCGTCCCCCGGGTCGTGCAGCCAACGCACCATCCCAAATCCCGCATCTTGTGCCGCAGTGCACGCGGGTGCCCCTTTGAACCTTGGGAGTAGGCACCATGACCCAGTCGTCAGTGGAGCCGAAGACCGTCGCCGAAGACGCGGGACCCGGGTCCCGCGTCCCCGCCGGACGGTCTTGGCTCGACCGGTACTTTCACATAACCCACAGAGGATCCACGGTCGCGCGTGAGGTGCGCGGCGGCATCACCACCTTCATGGCGATGGCCTACATCCTCCTGCTCAACCCCCTGCTGCTCGGCGGTGAGGACTCGCTCGGCGACAAGCTGAGCCAGCCCGCGCTGATCACCGCGACCGCCCTGGCAGCAGCGGTCACCACTCTGGCGATGGGATTCATCGGCAAGGTTCCGCTCGCCCTGGCGGCGGGCCTGAGTGTCGCGGGCGTCATCTCCACCCAGGTCGCCCCGGAAATGACCTGGCCGCAGGCCATGGGCATGTGCGTGATCTACGGCGCGGTGATCTGCCTGCTGGTGGTCACCGGTGTCCGCGAGGTCATCATGAACGCCATCCCGCTGGCGCTGAAGCACGGCATCACGATGGGCATCGGCCTGTTCATCGCGATGATCGGCTTCGTCAACGCCGGCTTCGTCGGCAAGGGCGAGGGCGGCGGCCCCGTCACCCTCGGGGTCGGCGGCTCCCTGACCGGCTGGCCGGTCGCGCTGTTCGCCTTCACCCTCCTGCTGATCTTCATGCTCCAGGCCCGCCGGGTCCCCGGGGCCATCCTCCTCGGCATCGTGGTCGGCACCGTCATCTCCGTCGTCGCCACCGCGACCGGCCTCATCGGCGAGGACGAGTGGGGCGGCAAGGCGCCGGTCCTGCACGGCAGCCCGGTCTCCATGCCGGACTTCTCGCTCCTCGGCCAGGTCGACTTCGGCGGCTGGGAGAAGCTCGGGTACGCCACCGTCAGCATGATCGTCTTCACCCTGGTGCTGGCCGGTTTCTTCGACGCCATGGCGACGATCATCGCCGTCGGCCAGGAGGCCAAGCTCGCCGACTCCCAGGGCCGCATGCCGGGCCTCAGCAAGGCGCTGTTCATCGACGGCGCGGGCGGGGTCATCGGCGGCGGCACCGGCGCCTCCGGCCAGACCGTCTTCATCGAATCCGCGACCGGCGTCGGCGAGGGGGCCCGTACGGGCCTGGCGGCCTCGGTCACCGGCCTCTTCTTCGCCGCGTGTCTGTTCTTCACCCCGCTCACCCAGCTGGTTCCCGGCCAGGTCGCCTCCGCCGCCCTGGTCGTGATCGGCGCGATGATGCTGCAGAACGCCCGGCACGTGGACTGGACCGACTGGTCCGTCGCCGTCCCGGTGTTCCTCACGGTCGTGCTGATGCCGTTCACGTACACCATCACCACGGGTGTCGGCGCCGGTGTCATCGCGTTCTGCGCCATCAAGGCCGCACAGGGCAAGTGGCGCGAGCCCAGCGTCCTGATGTGGGTGCTGTCGGCGGTGTTCATCTTCTACTTCGCCACGGGTACCGGTCACTGACGCGGGCCCTTCCACACCTGAAGCTTCTCGAAGGAGGCCGACATGCTGGACATCGCCGAGGAACTCACCCGGTGGGTCGAGCAGGGACGCGACTTCGCCGTCGCCACCGTGGTGGCGGTCGGCGGCAGCGCACCCCGGCAGCCGGGCGCCGCGCTCGCCGTCGACAGCGAGGGCACCGTGATCGGCTCGGTCTCCGGCGGATGTGTGGAGGGCGCCGTCTACGACCTGTGCCGGCAGGCGCTCCAGGACGGCCAACCCGTCCTGGAGCGCTTCGGATACAGCGACGAGGACGCCTTCGCGGTCGGTCTGACCTGCGGCGGCATCATCGACATCCTCGTCACCCCGGTCCGCGGCGGGGTCTGCCCCGCCGCCCTGCGGGCCGCCGCCGGAGGGGAGGCGGCGGCCCTCGCCAGGATCGTCGAGGGGCCCGCCGGCCTGCTCGGCAACGCCCTCCTGGTCCACCCCGGCGGAGCGTACGAAGGCAGCCTCGGCGGCCACCCCGCCCTGGACCGCACGGCGGCGGCCGAGGCCCGCGCCCTGCTCGACGCCGGACGCACCGGCACGGTCGCCATCGGCGAGGACGGCTCGCGCTGCGGGCAGCCGCTGACCCTGCTGGTCGAGTGCAGCGTCCCCGCCCCCCGCATGATCGTCTTCGGTGCCATCGACTTCGCCGCCGCGCTGGTACGGGCCGGCAAGTTCCTCGGCTACCACGTCACCGTCTGCGACGCCCGCCCCGTCTTCGCGACCCCCGCCCGCTTCCCCGAGGCGGACGAGGTCGTCGTCGAATGGCCCCACGAGTACCTCGCGCGAACCCGCGTGGACGGCCGCACCGTGCTGTGCGTCCTCACCCACGACGCCAAGTTCGACGTGCCGCTGCTCGAACGGGCCCTGAAGCTTCCCGTCGCGTACGTCGGCGCGATGGGCTCCCGCCGCACCCACGAGGACCGCAACAAGCGGCTGCGCGACGTCGGCGTCACCGAACTGGAGCTCGCCCGCCTGCACTCCCCGATCGGCCTCGACCTCGGCGCCCGTACGCCGGAGGAGACGGCCCTGTCGATCGCCGCGGAGATCGTCGCCGACCGGCGCGGCGGCAGCGGCGTCTCCCTCACCGGGGCCCACACCCCCATCCACCACGACGGCCCGGACGCCCCGGCCGGCCGCATCGGCTCCGTCGCCTGACCGCCCGCCCGGCCGCAGGCGCCCGTCGGCCCCGCCGCGGCACGCACCGGCGGGCGGTGGGCCGCGCGTCCGGGTTCAAGCCGGATGCGACCGGGAACTCGCCAGATCCCGGTGAGGGGCGGCGCGCCGCCCGCACCGGCAGGGATGATGGACGCCCCGCGCGGTCCCGCCGGATGCGATGGAAGGTGGTTTCCGTTGCGCACTGTCGGAGTGGAAGAGGAACTCCTGCTGGTGGATCCGCGGAGCGGAGAGCCCCGCGCCCTGTCCACGGCCGTGCTGGCCCGCGCCGCCAGGGAGAGCCGCGACGGCCGCGGACACGCCTTCCAGAAGGAGCTCCAGGGACAGCAGCTGGAGTTCGCCACGCACCCGCAGTCCGGCATGGGCGAGCTGGGCGCCGAGATCGAGCGCTGGCGCGCGGAGGCGGCCAGGCACGCGGCCGGCGCCGGTGGCGCCGTCGTGGCGCTCGCCACCTCGCCGCTGCCCGCCGGCCCCGCCTTCAGCGAGGGCAAGCGCTACCGCTGGATCCAGGAGCACTACGGCCTCACCGCCCAGGAGCAGCTCACCTGCGGCTGTCACGTCCACGTGTCGGTGGAGTCCGGCGAGGAGGGCGTGGCCGTCCTGGACCGCATCCGGCCCTGGCTGTCCGTGCTGCTCGCGCTCAGCGCCAACTCGCCCTTCTGGCAAGGTCACGACAGCGGCTACAGCAGTTACCGCAACCGCGTCTGGGGCCGGTGGCCGTCGACCGGCCCGGTCGAGCTCTTCGGCTCCGCCGACCACTACCACCAGCTCGTCGGGGAGCTCATCGGCACCGGCGTGCTCCAGGACGAAGGCATGGTGTACTTCGACGCCCGGCTGTCGCGCAGGTACCCGACCGTCGAGGTCCGGGCCGCCGACGTCTGCCTGGAGGCGTCCACCACCGTCCTGATCGCCACCCTCACCCGCGGCCTGGTCGACACCGCCGCCCGCGAGTGGCGCGAGGGGACACCCCCCGCACGGCACGCCATCGGCCTGCTGCGCGCCGCCTCATGGCGGGCCAGCCGCTCCGGCCTCGACGGCGAACTGCTGCACCCCGTGACCATGCGGCCCGTCCCCGCGGAGCGGGCCGTGTACACGCTCCTGTCGCACGTCGAGGACGCCCTGGAGGAGAACGGCGACCTCCCCTACGCCCGCAAGGGCATCGCCGAGCTCCTCAGCCACGGCAACGGCGCCCGCGTCCAGCGCCGGCTGCTGCACCGCACCGGGAGCCTGCGCGGCGTCGTCGCCGAGTGCGTGCGCCGCACCCAGTGGGGTGCGTGACACATCACTCCGCGCCCGCGCATGATCGGCGGCCGAGGGGGCAGGCGGCCCGGGCCGGGCGCCGTCCCGGCGCGCCGACCGTCCCCGTCCGAGGAGACCCGCAGATGAGCACGCGCCCCGCCGGTTCCGGCTCCCCGATATACGACCAGCTCGTCGAGGAGCACGGAGACGTCCTCAACGAGGCGAGAAAGCTCGCCGACCTCACGCACCGGCAGGCGGACCGGATGCTGCGCTGGGACACCGCCCGCTCCGGATGGGACCCGGAGGTCTCCTGACGTCCCGGGACGGCACGCAGGGACCGGCGTCCCGCAATGCCGGGATGTGTGACTTGATCCAGGCTGGATACGCGATCAGGCGTACAGCACGGCACACCGGCCGGACGAGACGCACACGGGAGCCACGCCATGGGAACCGAGAACTCGATGGGTGACGAGGTCTACCAGCCCGTCGCCGAGGACCGGGAGGACACGGGCATCCTCGACCCCGAGGACACCCTGTCCGACCGCGAGGCCGATCCGTACGACGAGGGCTGGTCCCCGCCCGAGCGTCCGCTGGCCGTCGACCACACCGGCACCACGGCCCGCGAGCAGAACGAGCGCGAAAGCCTCGACCAGCGGCTCAGCGAGGAGATGCCCGACCCCGCGCTGGAGACCGAGGACCCGGACAACCTCTCCAACGGCATCGGCGACCTGCCCGGCGGGGACGGCGAGCCCCTCGACGACCAGGTCGGCCGCGACCGCTCCGGACGCCTCGTCGCGCCCGACGAAGGCGCCCACGAGGACAGCGAGAAGGACGCCGTCGCCTTCGACGTCGGCATCGCCGGCGCCGCGGCCTCCGCCGAGGAAGCCGCCATGCACACCGTCCCCGACGAGGGCGACGAGGCCCTCTGATGGGCGCCGAGCAGCCGGCGGCACCCCACGGGCACCCGCCCGCCCCCACCCACTCGCGCATCACGCTCACGGTCAACGGCACCCCGCACACCCTCGCCGTCGACCACCGCGCCACGCTCCTCGACGTGCTGCGCGAGCGCCTCGGCCTGACCGGCGCCAAGAAGGGCTGCGACCACGGCCAGTGCGGGGCGTGCACCGTCCTCGTCGACGGCCGGCGCGCCAACGGCTGCCTGCTGCTCGCCGTCGCCCAGGACGGCGCCGGCATCACCACCGTGGAGGGGCTGGCCGGCGACCCCGACGACGGCGACGCGCTGCACCCGCTCCAGCGGGCCTTCCTGGACCGGGACGCCTTCCAGTGCGGCTACTGCACCCCCGGCCAGCTCTGCTCGGCCGCCGGCGTCCTCGACGAGGCCGCGGCCGGGCACCCCTCGTACGCGACCGACCCCGCCGCACCTCCCGCGCAGGGCCCCGTGCGGCTGACGCCGGACGAGATCCGCGAGCGGCTGAGCGGCAACCTGTGCCGCTGCGGCGCGTACCCCAACATCGTCGCCGCCGTCGAGGACGTGTCGCGCGCGCGGTGACGCAGGACGTGACCCGCCGAGGAGGCGTGATCCGGTGAAGCCCTACGCGTACGTACGCGCCGCCAGCATCGACGAGGCGACCGCCGCCCACGCCGGCCGCCCCGGCGCCCGCTACCTCGCCGGCGGGACCAACCTCGTCGACCTGATGAAACACGGGGTCGAGACGCCCGACACGCTCGTGGACGTCAGCCGGCTCCCGCTCGACACCGTCGAGGAGCTCCCCGACGGCGGGCTGCGCGTCGGGGCCACGGTGCGCAACAGCGACCTGGCCGCCCACCCGCTGGTACGGGCCCGCCACCCCGCCCTGTCGCAGGCACTGCTCGCCGGGGCGTCCGGGCAGCTGCGCAACATCGCCACCACCGGCGGCAACCTGCTCCAGCGCACCCGGTGCCCCTACTTCCAGGACACCTCCAAGCCCTGCAACAAGCGCGAGCCCGGCACCGGCTGCGGCGCCCGCGAGGGCCACCACCGCGACCACGCCGTCCTCGGTCACTCGGCGCACTGCATCGCCACCCACCCCTCCGACATGGCCGTCGCCCTCGCCGCCCTCGACGCGACCGTCGAACTGCACGGCCCCGACGGCGGCCGCACCGTCCCGGCCGCCGCCTTCCACCGGCTGCCCGGCGACCACCCCGAGCAGGACACCGTCCTGCTCCCCGGCGAGCTCATCACCGCCGTCGTCCTCCCGGCCTCGACGGCCGGCCTGCCCTCCGCCTACCGCAAGGCCCGCGACCGCGCCTCCTACGCCTTCGCGCTCGCCTCCGTCGCCGCCGTCCTCGGTCTGGACGACCACGGGGCGGTACGCCACGTCGGGCTCGCCTTCGGGGGCCTCGCCCACCGGCCCTGGCGCGCGCGCCTCGCCGAGACCGCCCTGCTCGGCCACCCGCCGAACGCCGCGAACATCGCCCGCGCGGTCGACGCGGAGCTCGGCCAGGCGCAGCCCCTGCGGGACAACGCCTTCAAGGTGCCGCTCGCCCGCAACCTCGCCCGCCGTGTCCTCGCCGAGCTCGCCGGACAGGCCGCAGAGGCCCCGTCCGCCGACCGCCGACCCGACCTGGAGCCGTGATGCGCCCCACCGCGACCGCCGCCGCGCCCGCGCTCGGCGCCCCCGCCGAGCGCCTCGAAGGCCGCGACAAGGTCACCGGCACCGCCCGGTACGCCACCGAACTCGCCCACACCCCGCCCGACTGCGCCTACGCCTGGCCCGTCCCCGCCACCATCACCCGCGGCCGGGTCACCGCCGTCGACACCGGGGACGCCCTCGCCACCCCCGGCGCCCTCGCCGTGCTCACGCCCTGGACGGCACCGCGGCTCGCCGCACCCGACGACCCCGTCCTCGCCGTCCTCCAGGACGACGCCGTACCGCACCGCGGCTGGTACGTCGCCCTCGCCGTCGCCGAGACCCTGGAGGCGGCGCGGGCCACCGCGGCCGCCGTCCGCGTCGGCTACGCGACCGAGCCGCACGACGTGACCCTCACCCAGGACCACCCGGCCGCCTACACGCCGGACGAGGCCAACGGCGGCTTCCCCGCCCGCCGCGAGCGCGGCGACGTCGACGAGGCCTTCGCCGCCGCCCCGGTCGGGGTCGACGTCACCTACCGGATCCCGCCGCTGCACAACCACCCCATGGAGCCGCACGCCGCCTACGCCCGCTGGGACGGCACCGCCGGCGCCGACCACCTCACCGTCTACGACTCCAGCCAGGGCGCCGGCCCGGTCCGCTCCGTCCTCGCCCACATGTTCCGGCTCCCCGAGGACCGGGTCACCGTGGTCTCCGAGCACGTCGGCGGCGGCTTCGGCGCCAAGGGCACGCCCCGGCCGCACGTCGTCCTCGCCGCCATGGCCGCCCGCCACACCGGCCGCCCGGTGAAGCTGGCGCTGCCCCGCAAGGACCTGGCGACCGTCGTCGGCCACCGCGCCCCCACCATCCAGCGCGTCCGGCTCGCCGCCGAACGCGACGGCACCCTCACCGTCGTCGCCCACGAGGTCACCACCCAGACGTCCCGGATCAAGGAGTTCGTCGAACAGGCCGGGATCCCCAGCCGCGTCATGTACGCCTCGCCGCACAGCCTCTCCGACCACCGGGTCGTCCGCCTCGACGTGCCGAGCCCCTCCTGGATGCGGGCACCCGGTGAGGCGTCCGGCATGTACGCGCTGGAGTCGGCCATGGACGAGCTCGCCGGCACCCTCGGCACGGACCCGGTCGAGCTGCGCATACGCAACGAGCCCGCCACCGAACCGGACAGCGGCCTGCCCTTCTCCAGCCGCCACCTCGTCGAGTGCCTGCGCGAGGGCGCCCGGCGCTTCGGCTGGCACGACCGGGACCCGCGCCCCGCCGCCCGCCGCCCCGGATCCAAGGGGCAGGTCCTCACCGGCACCGGGGTCGCGGCCGCCACGTACCCGGTGCTGATCTCGCCGTCCACCGCCACGGCCACCGCCCTGCCCGACGGGAGCTGCGCCGTCGCCGTCAACGCCACCGACATCGGCACCGGCGCCCGCACCGTGCTCGCCCAGATCGCCGCCGACGCGCTCGGCGTCCCCCTCGACTCCGTACGCATCGGCATCGGCTCCACCCGGCGGCCGCGCGCACCGCTCGCCGGCGGCTCCTCGGGCACCGCCTCCTGGGGCTGGGCCGTCCACGAGGCGTGCACGCGCCTGGCACGGCGGCTCACGGACCACGAGGGCCCGCTGCCCGCCGGCGGACTGTCCGCCTCCGCCGACACCACCGAGGAGGCCGGGAACACCCCGCCGTTCGCCCGGCACGCCTTCGGCGCCCACTTCGCCGAGGTGCGGGTCGACACGGCCACCGGCGAGGTGCGGGTGACGCGCCTGCTCGGGGTGTACGCCGCCGGACGCATCCTCAACCCGCGCACCGCCCGGTCGCAGTTCATCGGCGGCATGACCATGGGGCTCGGCATGGCGCTGACCGAGCACTCCGCCGTGGACCCGGCCTTCGGGGACTTCGCCGAGCGCGACCTGGCCTCCTACCACGTGCCGGCCCACGCCGACGTGCCGGACATCGAGGCCCACTGGATCGAGGAGGAGGACACCCACCTCAACCCCATGGGCAGCAAGGGCATCGGCGAGATCGGCATCGTGGGCACGGCCGCCGCCATCGGCAACGCCGTCCACCACGCCACGGGCGTCCGCTTCCGCGAACTGCCGCTGACCCCCGACCGGGTGCTGCCCCTGCTGCTCCAGGGAGTGTCCGCGAAATAGCGCCGTCCGCCCGCGGGGCGGGGGCCGGCAACGTCCGGTGCGTGACGACCGCAGGGCGGAGGAGGGAGCCGACGCGAGCGTCGGCGACCGACGACAGCGCAGCGAGGTGCCATGCCGGGCGTTGCGAGCCCGGCATGGCTTTGCAGCCGAAGCGGGAACTCGTCACCACGAACAACCGTCCTGCATGACAAGGACGGACGACGGAAATGAGCTGCCATGCAGGCGAACGACTCGAACACGATCGAGAGCACGCTGGCCGACGGCCGGCGCATCACGCTGTCGCTCCCGCCGACGGATGCCCAATGGGCCGCTGACGGCATCAAAATCCTGGCTCCCGTCCCGGCCACGCACACGGGTCGCGGGGAAGAACCCCCGACCCTCCCGGCACAGCCTGCCTTGCCCCTGCAAGTCGCCCTCCTGGGCCTAGGCGCCTAGCAGTGCTTCGTCATGTGAGTGATCCCGGCTGATCGTGGACGGCTGAGCCCAGGGGTCCCCTCTTCGCCCGGCTCGCTACCCGGCCCGACCCCGTCTCACCGCGGCCTCCGACACGGTGGGACACGACGACCGCTGAACCTGGCTCCTGGCCGTCACGCATTCCCCAACTCCGCCTCGCCCGACCGCTGGCCGCGGATCTCCGACGGGACGGGACCAAGCCGACCATGCCTGTACGTCTCACTTCGGCTCGGGTCCGCCAGGGGGCAGGAGGCCACGCAGCCCGATGGACAAGCACGCGCGGCGTCGCACACCTCACGCCCGCGTCGTGAGTCGCGCGACTGCCGCTTCGTAGCGTGCTTGGAGCCCCTCATCGGCCGATGCCCGCAGCAGTGCGCCGAGCGCCCGTACCGCGCCGTCGTCGTAGCCGAACAGCTCCGCCTCCCGGGCCGCCAAGTCCAGTTGCCCGATGCCCTCGGCCTTGTCCCCGAGCCCCAGCAGTGCTTCTCCCCTCACCATGAGGAGCAGTATCCGAGGCACGTCGGTCGTGCCCGGTCGATCGTCGAAGGCCAGAGCCTCGGTCGCTGCGTCGAGGGCCTGGCGCCATTTCCCGGCGTCGGCCCAATGGCGGGCGAGGTGCTGCATGGCCAGTCTCTCGATGGTCCGGTCGCCGGCCTCGCGCGCCAGCTCCACCGCTCGCTCACATCCCTCCGCGGCCTCGTCCAGGCCGCCGAGCGCCGCTTGCGCCACGGCCAGGACGATCCGGGCGTTCGCCTCGGCCAGCGTGTCACCTGCCCGGGAGGCGAGCGCGGAGGCGGCCCTCAAGTGAGTCAGCGCCTCCGCGATGCGCCCTTCCTCGATCAGCACCCAGCCGAGCACGTTCAGCACCCGTGACTCGCCGTGCCGATCGGCGTCGGCCCGGGCCGCCATGAGCGCGGTCTCCAGGAGCGGGACCCAGCCGTCCCGCACGCGCCACACGATCAGCGGCCACAAGGTCAGAGCGATCCGCCAGGTCCTGCCGTGCAGCCCGGCGGCGTGCGCCGCGGCCACTGCCAGCGTGAGGTCGTCCCTCTCGGCCGCATACCAGGACACGGCGGCGGACCGATCGCCGAACTCCCGTACGGCGGAGGGCGGCAGAAAGTCCGCCGGCAGCGGGAAGCACTCGTCGTTGCCGGGCTCGGCCACCGCGACGGCCGCGAGGCCGGTGGCCATGTAGTGGTCGAGCGCACGCTTGAGCGCATGGGGCCCGACGTCCAGGCTCTGTGCATAGAGCCGCACGAGATCGTGCAGCGTCCATCGGCCGGGCACCGTCTCCGTGACGAGGTGCGCGACGGCCAGCCGCTCCATGCACGCCTCGGCGGCTGCCGGGTCCGTATCCGCCAGGGCCGCCGCCGCATACCGGTCGACGTGCGTACCGGGATGGCGGCCGAGATGGGCGAACAGGCGGGAGGCGTCCGGCGGGAGCTGTTGCAGCGTCACGCGCAGCGCCGCCCGTACGCCGGTGTCCTCCACATCCAGCAGACTCAGCCGACGCGATGCGTCGGACAGCTCGGCGGCCATCGCGCTGAGCGACCAGCCGGGGTGCTGCGCCAACCGGGCAGCCGCCACCCGCAGCGCCAGGGGCAGCCCGCCGCACAGCTCGGCCAGCCGCCGCGCGGCCACCGGCTCCGCGCGTACCCGTTCCGCGCCGAGCACCCCGGCCAGGAGCGACGCACCGTCCTCCGGCCCGAGCACGCCCACCGCCACGGGCCGGGCCGCGTCGGTGACGATCAGCCCCGGCAGCCGATGTCTGCTGGTGACGACGGTGACGCAACGGAGACCGCCTGGAAGGAGCGGCCTGACCTGCTCGGAGTCCCGGGCGTTGTCGAGTACCACGAGGAGCCGGCGATCGGCGGTGAGCGACCGGAACAGCCCGGCCGCGCCGATCACCGACTCCGGTATCCGGCCGTGCGGCACACCGAGCGCCTGCAGAAACTCACGCAGCACCTCCATGAGGGAAGGCTCGCCCGTGTCGCCGAAGCCGCGCAGATCGGCGTAGAGCCGCCCACCGGGAAACCGGGCACGTTCCTGGTGAGCCCAGTGCAGCACGAGAGCCGTCTTCCCCACCCCGGCGGGCCCGACGACCAGACACACCGGCGCCTCGCCCGCGGCGGCCCCGGACAGTGCGACAAGCTCTGCCGCCCGCCCGTGGAAGCTGCGCGGCGCGCGCGGCAACAGATCGGGCGCACCAGTCGGCGCGACGGCATCCGATACGGCGGCAGGGGGCGGGGCGTCCGGCGCGGGGGTCCGGCGGGTACGACGGGGACGGCCCAGGCTCGCGGCGTGCTCCAACTCCCGGGCACCGGCCTCATCCAGCCCCAGGGCCAAGGCCAACGCCTGCACGGTGCGGCGCTGCGGCCCCCGGGAGTGGCCGCGCTCCATGTACGACAGCGCCCGCACGCTCACCCCCGCAGCGTGCGCCAACTCCTCCTGGCTCAGCCCGGCACCCGTCCGCAGACTCCGCAGAAGCGCGCTGAAGCCACCGCTGCCCGGTGTACCGCTGTCCACGCCCCGACGCCCCCTGGTCAGTAAGGTGCGGCCCAG
Organism: Streptomyces sp. NPDC051310; assembly: GCF_044455245.1. NCBI lineage: Bacteria > Bacillati > Actinomycetota > Actinomycetes > Kitasatosporales > Streptomycetaceae > Streptomyces > Streptomyces sp. NPDC051310. Next base: position 303,863 of record NZ_JBITEO010000002.1, on the reverse strand, counting down.
CCGGAACGCCGCACCTCACGTGCAAAAGTATGCACGACGTCACTTTTGCAGGTAAAAGGTTCTGCTGGAGTCCTCTCCCACAGGGCCGGCTGGAGCCGTTGACTTCCGGCCACCGGGCCGATGCCACACCCGTGCGGTCCGGGACCGACGATGTGGTGATCGGAAAGGCGTTTTTCCAGGCGCCGGTCCGCCCGTCGACGAGCTCACGCACGACATCGAGGCGGCCGTTGTGGTGGGACGTTTCCTCGACGAGGTGGAGGAGGACCCACCGGAGGTCGACGTGGCGACCGTCGCTGATGGAGCGCTTGGCCGTCGAGTTCAGGTCGTGCTCGGACACCAGGCGACGGTAGCGGGCGCTCTGCTCCTCGTACTCGGCGAGGACCTGCGGCAGCGGGATGTCGACTGCCGTCCGCATCTCGGGGCCCGGATCGTCGTCGGTCGTCCCGGCGAGCGGTCCCGCGAGCTCCTCGCCCGGAAACATCACTTCGAACCAGTAGTACTCGACCCACCGCAGATGGCTGGTCAGCCCGCACAACATCATCAGCGGTGAACTCGGGAGCGGGCCTTGCGGGCGTCTTCGGCGGATACGCCCTCACATTTGGCCCGCGCGGTGTCACGGGCGTGGTCCAGGAAGGTGGCCAGCTGCGTACGCTCGTCCCAGGCGGGAGGCGTGTCGGTTCGTCGAGTCGTCGCGAGGAGTTTCCCGCGGCGCGGAAAGGGCGTCGACTCGATTGACCGCCGAGCACCCTCAACTGCCCCGGTCCCGCTCGCTACCGGGAGCCGTCCCCGGCCGGGCCGGACCGGACCCCGGGGGCGGCGTGGTCGGCGATCCGGCGGGCGCCGAGGTCGCGGGCGGTGTCGACGAGGGCCTGGACGTGCGGTGCGGGGGCGGAGTCGGGCAGCACCAGCGCCCACTCGGTGAGCGGGGCGTCGTCGATGGGCAGCAGCGTCACCCCCGGATAGCTGTAGTACCGGGGGACATGGCCGTTGAGGGGGCAGACGATGCGCCCGGCGGCGACCAGGGCGAGGATTTCGTGGAAGGTCCGCGCCCGCGGCCCTCGGTGGACCGGTCGCCCGCCGGGAGTGCGGTCCGGGCACATGGCCCGGAACCAGTCCTGCGGCACGTCCTCACCGGGGTCGAGGACGGTCCGGCCGGCCAGGTCCTCCATGGACACGGAGCTGCGCGCCGCCAGCGGTGAGTCCTCGGCGACGGCCAGGACCCGGCCCTCGGTCAGCACCACCGGCCCGCAGGTCACCCGGTCCTCCGGCACGGGGAGCCACATCAGCTGCAGATCCACCAGCCCGCCGCGGAGCTTCGCGAACGGGTCGCTGAAGTGGAACTCCACGAACTCCACCCGGCAGTCCGGGTGCCGCGCCTCGAACGCCTCCACGAGCGGGCCCAGCTCGGACGGCAGGGCTCCCATCGCCCCGAGCCGTACGGTCCCGCAGCAGCCACGGGCGGCCGCGGCCGCCCGCTCCACCGCCGCTCGTATCTGTCCGAATCCGGGCTCCAGATCGTCGCGCAGGCGCTGCCCCAGCAGCGTCAGCGTGACGGTCCGGGTGCTGCGGTCGAACAGGGCACCGCCCAAGCGGCGCTCCTGCTGCCGGATCGACTGGCTGACACGTGCCTGGGACAGGTGCAGCCGCTCCGCGGTCCGGCCGAAGTGCAGCTCCTCCGCAAGGGTCAGAAAGATCTCGATGTCCCGCAGCTCCACGGCGTCCCCCCGATTGATCATTCCCGCTTATGAGTGCCATGCGGAAACCGGTGTTGTTCGGCCCGCCAGCCTAGAGGAAGGTGGGTCCCGGCCTGACGCCGCCGGACGGCGCTGACCTGCGATGACGCAGGCTCGGGATCAGGGCCGTGCCCGGTGACGGGATGATTCCGCGCCCACCGCGGCTCGGTCTCCCACCCGTGCGCCCCGCCACACCCCGGCCCCTCGGTGCGCATCCTCCGGCACCGGTCGTCCGGCCCGGCCGCGTCTCCCCGTCGTTCCACCCGCACCCGCGAAGGAAGAGTCCATGAAGAAGATGCTGGGCGTGCTCGCAGCAAGCGCGACCCTGGTCGGTGCCGGCCTGGTCAACGCCGGGTCTGCCGCGGCAGCCCCTCCGTACTGGCAGCCGGTGGACACCAACTCCAACTGGAGCTGTTCGCCGTACAAGTCGCACCGGCTGTCCTTCAACATCAAGTTCAAGACCTGCATCGTGCGCAACGCGAACAACGACGCACAGGCCGTCCTGGTGGTGCAGAACAGCGGCACCAAGGCCGCCGACATCCGCGGTGTCCTGCAGACGGAGAACACCGGGGGCGTCTACGAGGGCTCCTGGAGCGCCATCTGCACGCATTCGACGCTCAACCCCGGCTTCACCCGTGGCTGCTTCAACCAGACCTTCCCCGGGACCCGTGACATCGCGGCGACCTCCCAGCTGTACATGAACGGTGACGAAGAGGCCAATCTCAGCGTCGACTCCTGGCACGGCTGAGCAGCCTTCCCCGGGTGATCCACCGCGACCGACCGCCGTGGGTCGCCTCCCCGCGACGCCGTCCGCGGACGTGCGGGCGGATCGCCCCAGCCGGTTTCTCCGGCGCCTCGACCCTGTATGAGACCTCGGAGGTCCTGATGCGGAAACTCTCACGGAGCGCAGTCACGACTCGTCCCCTGCGCGGCCTGCGCCGCGTGGGAGCGGCGACCGCTGCGCTCGCGGCCATGACGCTCATGGGCTCTCAGCCTGCCTACGCCTCGGACTACTGGCAGGAGATCAAGCCCAACGCCAACTGGCACTGCGGCACCACCACCCCCCTGCACAAGGCCCCCGCGGGCGTCGTCGGCCAGACCTGCATCATCGCCAGCTCCAGCGGCTACGCGCAGGCCGTCTCGGTCATCTCCAACAACTCGGGACGGGCGATCGACTTCGGTTCGTTCATCCAGTCGAACCAGATCTACTACGAGAACGCCCACCACTGCCGGCCCAGCACCCTCAACCCCGGTTTCCAGCGGGGCTGTCTGGGCCCGAGCGTGTACGTGGGCTGCAAGCCCTTCACCATCACCGCCCACAGCACGTGGAGTGTCGACGGATGGGGCTCCTCGGTGACGTCCCGCTCGTACACCCACAGCTGTTGAGTCACGGGCGGTCACCCGCCGCGCCGGCGGGCCGTCAGGTCACCGTCCGCCCGGCGGGGTGCTGCCTGCCGCCGGGGCGACGCACGACGAGGAGCACGCGTACGGAAGCGAGTGCCATGACGAGGAAAGCCCCTGACGTGCCGACAGCGGGAGGGGAAGGGTACGGAGTGATGGCACCGGGTCCCGGGGTGCCGCCCGGGGAGAGGTTCGCGTGGTTCTGCGAGACGGTGTCCAGCAGTCTGATGCCGGTCGCCCTCAGCACCCGCCACACGGCCGACTTCCGTGCGGGGATCACGGACCTGGACCTCGGCGGCCCGCGCCTGTCCGCCTTCGTCTTCTCGCCGGTGGTGTCGCGCCGCACCCCGGCCCACGTCCGGCGGGGCGATCCCGAGCAGTTCCAGCTGGCCCTGATCACCCGGGGGGTGTTCAGGGTCTCCCAGCGGAGCCGCGAGTCGGAGGTCTCGGGCGGCCTGGTCCTGACGGACTCCTCCCGCCCCATGGAGAACGAGACGACGGCCGCGGACGGCGGTCCGGTCGAGGCGGTCGTGCTGCAGATCCCCCGGCCGGCCCTGCCGCTGCGGCCGGACCGGCTGGACCGCCTCCTCGCCCGGGGCATACGGGCGGACCGGGGCTCGGCCGCGGTCTTCGCCGGCTTCGTGAGGACACTTCTCGGCCAGGCCCGGCACTGCCGCCCGGAGGAGCTGCGCGCGATGGGCTCCGTCGCCCTCGACCTGGCCGCCACCTGCCTGGCGCAGCAGCTCGGCGACCCGGGCGAGGCGCCGGCCGAGGCCCGCGCGCGGGAGATGCGGCGGCGGATCATCTGCTTCATCGACAACAACCTCGGTGACCCGGACCTGACCCCCCGGGTCGTCGCCGACCGGCACGGCATCTCCCTGCGCGCTCTGCACTCCCTCTTCCGCGACCAGCCGATGAGCGTGGCGGCCCGCATCCGCCGCGGGCGCCTGGAGCGGGCCCACGCCGAGCTGGCGTGCCGGGAGTCGAGCGGCCTGCCCGTCCAGGTGGTCGCGGCGCGCTGGGGCTTCGCCAGCGCCACCGCGTTCAGCAGGGCGTTCCGCGAGACCTACGGCATGGCACCCACCGAACACCGCGCGGCGGCCCTGGCACGCGGTGCACAGGAACCGTGCACGCCACGCACAGCCGCGCCCTCCCCACGGGCCTAGATTCACCAGCGCAACGCGACCACAGGGACGGCAGGACCGTTCCTTCGATGCCGCGGCGCACGCGCCGCGGTGCCGACACTCCGGAGGGGAAATGAACGTGCGTCGGATCATTCGAGGTGCAGGGGCCGGACTCGCGGCGATGACCGCCCTGGCGGCAGCCGCCGCGCCGGCGAACGCCGCGACCGTCAACTGGCAGGCGGTCAGCCCGAACGCCAACTGGCGCTGCGAGGACACCATCCCGCACGCCACGTACCCCGGTGTGAAGTTCCAGGGCTGTGTCGTGGCCAACCAGTTCGGTGACGCGCAGGTGGTTCTCGTGGTCAACAACCAGGGCCCCAAGGCGGTCAACATCGGCGGGTGGACCTCTTCGCAGTTCGGCTCCAACGTCACCTGCGCGGACTCCGTCCTGAACCCCGGCTTCCAGCGCGGCTGCTTCGGCCCGACGGTGACCGTTCCCTGCAACATCACCTACGCGAACTCGGTCCACCTCACCGTCAACGGATCGACCAAGATCGCCCCCGCGCCTTCGGTGACGAAGTACTGCTGACCACCGGGGACCGGCGCCGGGGCCCTCGCGGATCGCCTCGCCGCGAGGGCCCCGGCCCCCACGACGGCCCCCACGACGGCCCCGTAAGGTGGGGCGCCGTGTCACGCTCCTTCCAGTCCGTCCTGGACCGCATCGCCGCCGAGATCGCCGCCACGCCCGGCCGCGGCCGTCCCGCCGACTACATCCCCGCCCTCGCCGAGGCCGACCCGCACCGCTTCGGCATCGCCGTCGCCGAGCCCGACGGCACGGTGTACGGGGCCGGGGACTGGCGGCAGCCCTTCTCGACGCAGTCGATCACCAAGGTCTTCACCCTCGCCCTGGTGCTGTCCATGGACGGCGAGGCGCTGTGGGAGCGGGTCGGCCGGGAGCCGTCCGGCAACCCGTTCAACTCGCTGGTGCAGCTGGAGTACGAGAACGGCATCCCGCGCAATCCGTTCATCAACGCGGGCGCGCTCGTCGTGACCGACCGCCTCCAGGCCCTGACCGGTGACGCCTCCGGCAGCCTGCTGGACTTCCTGCGCGCCGAGAGCGGCAACCCGGACCTCACCTTCGACGAGCGGGTCGCCGCGTCCGAGACCGCGCACGGCGACCGCAACGCCGCCCTCGCGCACTTCATGGCCTCGTACGGCAACATCACCAACCCCGTCCCCCGCCTGCTCGACCAGTACGTCCGCCAGTGCTCGGTCGAGGCGTCCTGCGCCGACCTCGCGCTCGCCGCCGGGTTCCTCGCCCGGCACGGCACACGGGCCGACGGCTCGACGTTCCTCAGCCGCAGCGAGGCCAAGCGCGTCAACGCGGTCATGCTGACCTGCGGCACGTACGACGCGGCCGGGGACTTCGCCTACCGCGTCGGGCTGCCCGGCAAGAGCGGCGTCGGCGGCGGGATCATCGCGGTCGTGCCCGGCCGGTGCACCCTGTGCGTGTGGAGCCCGGGCCTGGACCGGCGGGGGAACTCGGTCGCGGGCGTGGCGGCCCTGGACCGCTTCACCACCCTGACCGGGCTGTCGGTGTTCTGACCCTTCCGGCCGGGTACCGGCCGTCGCGGACCGGGACGGCGGCGGAGCGCCTCATGCGGCCGGGCGCGGCACGGGCCGTGCCCGCACGGCCGGACTCCCCGACGCCCGTGCGCCGCGTCACCGGTGCGGGTGGCGCACGGCCCGTCGCGCATCCGACCGCCGCACCCGCGCCGAATGGTGGGGAAGGACCACGGAGCGGGAGGAGGCAGGCGTGCCCGGGACACACGCCGGAGGAGACGCCCGGCTGGTGCTCGACACCGAGGTCGCCGTCGTCGGAGCCGGCGCGGCGGGGCTCAGCCTCGCCCACCGCCTGTGCGCTCCGGGGCCCGGCGGTCACCCGCCCGGCGGGGGAGTCGTCCTCGTCGACGCCCCCGCCGGACCTCTCCGGCCCCCCGGGCGCACCTGGTGCTTCTGGGAGGAACCCGGCGGCGACTGGGACGACCTGCTGGTCCGGTCCTGGGACCGGCTGCGGGTACGCGGCCCGGACGGCGGGAGCATCACCGTCAGTCCGAGCCCCCTGCGGTACAAGATGCTGAGCTCGGACACCTTCGAACAGGCCGTCCGCGCCCGCCTCGGCACGGCCGTCACCTGCGTCGAGGCGACCGTCCGCGCCGTCCGCGACCGGCCCGCGGGCGCCGAGGTGCTCGGCGTCACGCCCGACGGCCGGCGCCTGCGCGTACGGGCCCGGTGGGTCTTCGACTCCCGCCCGCCGCCGTGTCCGCCGCCGGCCCGCACGGCGCTCCTCCAGCACTTCCGCGGCTGGTTCGTCCACACCGGGCGGCCGGTGTTCGACCCCTCGACCGCGGAACTCATGGACTTCCGGGTACCGCAGCCCCGCCACGGCCTCGCCTTCGGCTATGTCCTGCCGCTCGCCGCGGATCGCGCGCTGGTCGAGTACACCGAGTTCTCCGCGGCGCCCCTCCACCCCGCCGGGTACGACCGCCTCCTGCGCCACTACACCCACCGGGTGCTCGGCCTCGGCCGGTTCGAGGTGACCGGCACCGAACAGGGGGCGATCCCGATGACCGACGGGCGCCACCGGCGCCGCACCGGGCGCGCGGTGTTCCGCATCGGAGCCGCGGGCGGCGCGACCCGGCCCTCCACCGGCTACACGTTCGCCGGTGTGCAGCGCCAGACCCGGGCCGTCGCCGCCGCCCTGCGCGAGGGCCGCGTCCCCGTGCCCCCCGCCGCGCACACCGGCCGGGCCCGCGCCATGGACGCCGTGGTGCTCCGCGCCCTCGACACCGGGCGGCTCGACGGGCCGTCCTTCTTCACCGGCCTGTTCCGCACCGTGCCCGCCGACCGCCTGCTGCGCTTCCTGGACGGGGACACCCGCCTCCTGGAGGACTTCGGCATCGGGCTGCGCACCCCGGTGCTGCCGATGCTCCGCACCGCCGCCGAACTCCCCGCCCTGCCCCGGCGCCCCGTCCGCGCCCACCGCCGAGAAGGGAACCGCCCATGACCCCGCCGTACGACGACGCGCCGGCCCGCCCGCACGCACCGGCCCACGCCCGGGACGACGGGCCGGCCGCCGCGCCCGGTCCCCGCCCGGCGCCCGCACCGCGGCGGGGCCGGGACCGCCGCGCCCGGATCCTCCTGCCGCGGCCCGGCCGGCCGCGCGTCACGGGCGAGCCGCCCCGCACGGCGGTCGTCGGCGGCGGCATCGCCGGCCTCGCCGCCGCGACCGCGCTGGCCGAACGCGGCGTAAGCGTCACCCTGTACGAACGCGAGCCGCAGCTCGGCGGCCGGCTCGCCGGCCGGCCCGTGACCCTCTCGGACGGCTCCACGGCCACCATGAGCCGCGGCTTCCACGCCTTCTTCCGCCAGTACTACAACCTGCGGGGCCTGCTGCGCCGCGCCGACCCCGGGCTCGCCCGGCTCCGCGCGCTGCCCGACTACCCCCTGTGGCACAGCACCGGCCTGCGCGACGGCTTCGCCCGCATCCCGCGCACCCCGCCCTGGAACGCCCTCGCGTTCGCCGCCCGCAGCCCCTCCTTCCGGGCGGCCGACCTGGCCGCCATGAACCCGCGGGCGGCGCTGCCCCTCTTCGACGTCCGCGTACCGGAGGTGTACCGGCGGCTCGACGGGCTGAGCGCCGCCGAACTGCTGGACCGGATCCGGTTCCCCGAAGCGGCCCGCCACCTCGCCTTCGAGGTGTTCTCGCGCAGCTTCTTCGTCCATCCGCGGACCCTGTCCGCGGCCGAGCTGGCGCTGATGTTCCACATCTACTTCCTCGGCTCCGGCGAAGGGCTGCTCTTCGACGTGCCCGACGAGCCGTTCCCCCAGGCGTTGTGGGAGCCCCTGGGCGACTACCTCGCCGGGCACGGCGCCACCCTCCTCGAAGGCCGTGCGGTCGACTCCGTGGAACCCGGCCCGGAGGGCGGCTGCACCGTCACGGCGGGCGGCGCGGCGGAGCGGTACGACGCCGTGGTCCTGGCGCTCGACACGGCCGGGCTGCGGCGCCTCGTCGCCGCCTCGCCCCGGCTGGGCGACCGTGACTGGCGCACCCGGATCCGCCGGCTGCGCACGGCCCCGCCCTTCCTCGTCTCCCGCTACTGGCTCGACCGCCCCGCCGACCGCACGCGCCCCGGCTTCCTCGCCACCAGCGGCTACGGCGGCCTGGACAACGTCAGCGTCCTGAACCGGTGGGAGGGCGAGGCCGCCCGGTGGGCCGCCCGCACCGGCGGCAGCGTCGTGGAACTGCACGCCTACGCCACCGCCGCGGGCCTCCACCGGCCAACCTTCCAGGAGCTCCTGCTGGCCCGGCTGCGGTCCCTGTACCCGGAGCTGAAAGACGCCCGCGTCCTCGACGAGCGCCACGAGTGGCGCGCCGACTGCCCCCACTTCCCGGTGGGCGGCTACGACGACCGCCCCACCGTGCGCACCCCGGACCCGGCCGTGATGGTGGCGGGCGACCTGGTCCGCACCGGCCTGCCGGTGGCGCTGATGGAACGGGCCGCCACGACCGGATTCCTCGCCGCCAACGCCCTGCTGGAGCGGTGGGGCGTGCGCGGACAGGTCCTGTGGACCGTGCCGGACCGGGGCAGGTCGGCGCCCCTGCGGGCCCTCGCCCGCCTGGCGGCCGGCTGACGCCCCCGAGGCGCGCCCCGGAGGCCCGTGTTCCCGCGTTCAGCCCGGGAACCGGCCCGCCGAGCGCAGCTCCCACCGCCTCTCCGCGTACGCCAGGTCGTCGCGCCACAGCCGCCCCGCCGCCGCCCGCATCAGCGGCCGCACCAGGGCAGCGCCCGCCCGGGCCACCGCGAAGCCCGGCCGGCCGGAGGTGGCGATCACGGCCTCCACCACGGCGGTGCGGGGACGCCCGGCCCCGTCGGCGCCCAGGGGCGTGGCGTGCGTCTCGACGACGGAGCCACGCCCCTCCCCGTCCTCGATCTCCATCACGACGGTCCTCGGCCCCGGTGCGCTGAACCGCGCCCGGACCGGCACCACCACCCGGCCGGCGAGCCGGAAGGACACGTCGACGAGGAGGCGGTCCTCCTCCTCGCCCGTCTCCAGCACCGTCAGGTCGACGAAGGAGTACGGGTGGAACCAGGCGCCGTGCCACGGGTCGAGGCGGTTGGCGACGACGTCCTCCGGTTCGCACCGCCCCACGCCCGACCAGACCGCCGCGACCGACCGGGCCGGGTCCGGGCGCACCGGCACCGACGGCCGCTCCGTCGGCTCCTCGCCGCCGGACCGGTCCAGCCGCACCCACACCAGCACCCCGTCGTCGTACGCCGGGAAGGGCTCCCACCCGGCGAACGGGCCGCCGTTCAGGGCCAGTCCGTGCCAGTGGCAGACGAGCGTGCCGCACCGCACCCGGGCCTTCCCCAGCGGGGCTCCCAGGTGCGGGCAGGCCCCGGGGCCCGCGTGCACCCCGCCGTCCGCGCCGCGCCAGGCGACGACCTCCACCCCCGCCACCGTCGCCCCCAGCGGCCGGTCCGGCGCCAGGTCGCGCGCGGCGCCCAGGACGTACCAGTTGCCGGACGGCCGGGCCTGCGCCCGCTTCAGCGCCCCGGCGATCAGCGCCGGGCGCGCCTCCCGCCAGGTCGGCCGCTGCCGCTCCCAGGCGACGGCCGCCCGGCGCAGCGCGAGCGGGAACCGGCCCCCACGGGGCCGCCGCGTGTTCATACCGCCTCCTCCTTCCGCGCGGCCGCCGCGAGCCGGGCGGCCATGACCCGCGCCACCCCTCCGGTGGCCACCACAGCCCGCCGCCGCCGGGAGACCGCCGCCCGCCGGTGCACGGAGGACCAGCCGTCGCGGCGGACCGCGTCGAGGATCTCCCCGTACAGCATGAACGCCGCCCTGATGCACGGCCGGGACACCGGGTCCAGCATCGCCAGCCCCGGCGCCGCCTCCCGGTACACCTCACGGGTGAGCGCGGCCGCGGCCGCCAGCGCCGAGACGATCCGGCGGTCGCGGCGCCCGGTGCGGCGGCTCCACAGCAGCAGCTCCCGGTGCGCGCCGTGCGCCGCCAGCAGGTCGGCCGGGAGGTACACCCTGCCCCGGTCCAGGTCCTCGCCGACGTCCCGCACGAAGTTGGTCAGCTGGAACGCCACACCGAGCGCGGCGGCGTGCGGCGCCGCCTCCTCGCGGGGCACGACGGTGCCGAGCACCGGCAGCATCTGCAGTCCGATGACGGCGGCCGAGCCGTGCATGTAGGCGCGCAGCTCGTCGTACGTCGCGTACTCGGTGACCTCCAGGTCCGACCGCATCGACGCCAGGAAGTCCGTGAACAGCACCGGTGGGATGGCGAACTCCGCCGCCGTGTGCGCGAGCGCCCGCACCACCGGCTCGCGGACCGGTGTCCCGGCCAGCGCGGCGTCCAGCCGGGTTTCCAGGGCCCGCAGGGCGGCGGCCCGCTCGCCGGTGGTCGCCGCGTTCCCCAGGTCGTCGACGATGTCGTCGGCGCACCGGGCGAAGCCGTAGAGCGCGTGCACCGCCGGGCGCCGCGCGGGCGGCAGCAGGCGGGTGGCCAGGAAGTACGTCCTGCCGTGCCGCGCGTTGAGCCGGCGGGACCGGGTGTACGCGAGGCGCAGCGCGGGGTCGGTGATGCCCGCCGCGTCCAGTTCACGCTCCGTCATACGACCTCCGCCGCGGCCGGACGCCGGTGATCCGGGCGGCCGCGAGCTTCCCGGAGAGCAGCACCGTCGGCACGCCCACGCCCGGCGTGGTCCCGCAGCCGGCGAGCACCGCGTTGTCGCTGCCCCGTACCAGGTTCCGCGGCCGGAAGGGGCCGGTCTGCGCGAAGGTGTGCGCCGCGGAGAACGGTGTACCGGCCGCGTGTCCCCACGCCGTCCAGTCTGCCGGTGTGACCAGCAGCTCCTCCTGCACCGCGGCGCCCAGGCCGGGCATGCCGCGCCGCTCCAGCTCGGTGAGGAGCGCGGTGCGGTAGCGCGGCCCCAGCGTGCGCCACTCCCGCGGCCCGGGCCCGATGTCGGTGTTGGGGCAGGGCGCGAGGACGTAGTGCAGGTGCCGGCCGGGCGGCGCCAGCGACGGGTCGGTGGCGGTGGGCCGCGTGATGAGCAGGGAGGGGTCCGACATCAGCCGGCCCGTCCGGGTGACCTCTTGGAACGTCTCCGCCCACGCCGACCCGAACGACAGGGTGTGGTGGCCAAGCCCCGGCCAGGTGCGGTCGGTGCCCAGGTGGAGGACGACCGCCGAGGGGGAGTGGCGCAGCCGCAGGGGCCGGCGCGGACGGCGGCCCAGCAGCCGGTACGCCTCGGGCAGGTCGGGCGTGAGGACCACCGCGTCGCACGGCACCCGGCCGCGGTCGGTGACGACGGCGGTGATCCGGTCCCCGGCCCGCTCCAGCCGCGTCACCGCCTCCCCGTACCGCACCTGCGCGCCGGCGCCCGCGGCCGCGTCCGCCATCGCCCGGGGCAGCGCGTGCACACCGCCCCGCGGGAACCACACCCCGGCGACCGTGTCCATGTACGCGATCACGGCGTACGCGGCGAGCGCACGGGCCGGCGGCACCCCGGCGTACAGGGCCTGGAAGGAGAACACCCGCCGCAGCCGCTCGTCCGACAGGAAGCGCCCCACCTGCCCCTCCAGCCGCCCGAAGCCGCCCAGCGCCGCCAGCCGCGCCAGGTCCGCCCCGAGCAGTTGCAGCGGCGAGTCGAAGTTCACGTCGATGAACCGGCGCATCTGGGCCCGGTACAGCTGCTCCAGCCAGCGGCGCAGCCGCCGGTAGCCGTGCGCCTCCCGCGGCCCCGCGAACCGCTCCACCTCGGCGGCCATCGCCTCGGCGCCCGTGTGCACGTCCAGCGCCGCGCCGTCGGCGAACCGCGCCCGGTACGCCGGGTGCAGGGGCACCAGCTCCAGCCGGTCGCGCAGTGAGGCGCCCACGGCCGCGAACGCCTCCTCGACCAGGTCCGGCATGGTGAGCACGGTCGGGCCGGTGTCCATGCGGTAGCCGCCGCGGGACTCCAGCCCGGCCCGCCCGCCCGGCACCGCGTGCCGCTCCACCACCGTGACGCGGCGCCCCGCGCCCAGCAGGTGCAGGGCCGCCGACAGCCCGGCCAGCCCCGCCCCGACGACCACCACGTGGTCCGTACGCCCCGGTACGGTCCTCATCCGGCAACCCCTCACGCATCGACGGCACGGTCCTTCGCCCTTCCGCGCCGGCGTGTCCCGCGGATGCACCCGTGGCCGTTCCGGCGGGGCGGCACGGCTGCCGCGCGACGCGGCCCCGCGGCAGCCGTACCCCGCAGTCGATCACCGGGCGGGGCGTCGCGCCGCCCGGGCGCTGCCGTCCGGGGCATCCGTCACGGCCGCGGCTCCGGGCGCCGGGCCAGCGCCCCGGGCCACCAGGCGGCGGGGCCGATGTCGCGCACCAGGGCCGGGACGAGCAGCGACCGGACCACGAGCGTGTCCAGGAGCACGCCGAACGCGACGATGAACGCGATCTGGAGCAGGAAGGCCAGCGGGATCACGGCCAGGGCGGCGAACGTGGCGGCGAGCACCACCCCCGCCGAGGTGATGACCCCGCCGGTGGCCGTCAGCCCGCGCAGCACCCCAGCCCGCGTCCCGTGGAGCAGCGCCTCCTCCCGCACCCGCGACATGAGGAAGATGTTGTAGTCCACCCCGAGCGCCACCAGGAACACGAACCCGTACAGCGGCACGGACGCGTCCGTGCCGCCGAACCCGAGGGCACGCTCGAACACCAGCGCCGCCACCCCCAGCGTGGCCAGGAAGTTCAGCGCCACCGTCACGATGAGCAGCACCGGCACGAGCAGCGAGCGCAGCAGCCCCACCAGGATCAGCAGGATGATCGCCAGCACGACGGGGATGATCAGCGCGCGGTCCCGCTCGGCGGTCCGCTGCGTGTCGTACCGCTGCGCGGTGTAGCCGCCCACCAGGGCCTCGGCGCCGGGCACCGCGTGCACCGCCCCGCGCAGCCGGACGACGGTCTCCTCCGCGGCGGTGCTGTCGGCGGTGTCCTCCAGCGTCACGTCGATCCGCACCCGCCCGTCCACCACCCGCGGCGGCCCGCCGCCCGGACGCCCCGACGCCGTCACCGGCGCGGCCGACGCGACACCGCCGGTGTCCTCCGCGGCCCGGACCACCTGCGCCGCGCGGTCGGCGCGGGCGATGACGACGGCCGGGTTCCCCGACCCGCCGGGGAAGTGCTCGGCCAGCGCGGCCTGCGCCGTCACCGACGGCGCGTCGTCGACGAACACCTCGTCGAGCGGCACGCCCCGCGCGCTCAGCGTCGGCGCGAACGCCGCACACGCCAGCAGCGCCGCCAGCGTCACCGCCCACACCCGCCGCGGGGCCCGGTCGACCAGCGCCGCCAGCCGGGACCACATGGGATGCCCGGTCCGGTCCGGCCCGGCCGGCCAGTAGGCGGCGCGCCCCAGCAGCACCAGCACGGCGGGCAGGAACGTCAGCGCGCTCAGCAGCGCGCACACGATGCCGATCGCGCCGACCGGGCCCAGCGCCCGGTTGTTCGTCAGATCGCTCAGCAGCAGCGCCAGCAGCCCGAGCGCGACCGTGGCCGCGCTGGCCGTGACCGGTCCGGCCGACCGGCGCACCGCCGCCCGCACCGCCGTGAACCGGTCCCGCCCTCCGGCGAGCTCCTCGCGGAAACGGGCCGTCAGCAGCAGCGCGTAGTCCGTCGCCGCGCCGATCACCAGGATGAAGAGGATGCCCTGCACCTGCCCGTCCACCCGGACGACGTCCCGCTCCGCCAGCGCGTACACCACCCCGCAGGCCAGGCCCAGGGCGAACACCGACCCGACGATGATCACCAGTGGCAGCAGCACGCTGCGGTAGACCAGCAGCAGGATCAGCAGCACCGCGACCAGCGCCACGCCCAGCAGCACGCCGTCGATGCCCGCGAAGGCGCCGGACAGGTCCGCCTGCGTCGCGGCCGGACCCGCCAGACGCACCCGCGTCCCCGGCACCTCCTCCGCCGCACCCCGCACCCGGTCCAGCGTCCGGGGCAGCGCGTCACCCAGGCCGGACCGCAGCTGCACCACCCCTTGGAGGGCCTGCCCGTCCTCGGAGGGGAGCGCCGGCGACGGCGCGCCCACCACGCCGGGCGCGCCCGCGAGCGAGGCCAGCGCCCCGCTCGCCGCACCCTGCCGCGCCGCGGCCCCGCCCCCCGCCACCGTCCACACGACGACGACCGGCACCGAGTCCCGCGCCGCGAAGGCGCGCCCGGCGTCGAGGACACGGGTGGACTCGGCGCTGCGCGGCAGGAACGCGGCCTGGTCGTTGCTGGAGACCTCGGCGAGCTTCCCCGCGTACGGTCCGAGGCCGCCGCCGACGGCCAGCCACACCAGGATCAGGACGACGGGCAGCAGCCATCTGAGGGGCCTGCCGGTGGGAGGCATCGGACTCCTTCGCCGGGGACGGTTCTCGTACGGGTACTTGTGCCGCGTCCCGGCGGACGGATGCACCCGGACCGCCGGACGGCCCGCGCATCCGGCCGGGCCCGCCGGGCGGAAGGAACGGGAAAGGGGGACCGTGGAAGACGCACCACCATCCGGCAGGGAGTCCCATGAACCCACCGCCCGACCGCACCGCGCTGTGCCTCGTCACCGGCGCGACCGGCTACATCGGCGGCCGTCTGGTGCCCGAGCTGCTGGCGGCCGGGTACGGCGTCCGCTGCCTGGCCCGCTCACCGGACAAGCTCCGCGACCACCCCTGGGCCGACCGGGTGGACATCGTCCGCGGGGACGTCACCGACGAGGAGTCCGTACGCGCCGCCCTGCGCGACGTGGACGTCGCCTACTACCTGGTGCACGCCCTGGGCACCGGACGCGGCTTCGAGGAGACCGACCGGCGGGCCGCCCGGGTCTTCGGCCGCTCGGCCCGCGACGCCGGCGTCCGCCGCATCGTCTACCTCGGCGGCCTCACCCCCGCCGGCGTGCCCGAGGACCGGCTCTCCCCGCACCTGCGCTCCCGCGCCGAGGTCGGCAGGATCCTGCTCGGCTCCGGGGTGCCCACCGCGGTGCTGCGCGCCGCCGTCGTCCTCGGCTCCGGCTCCGCCTCCTTCGAGATGCTGCGCTACCTCACCGAGCGGCTCCCCGTGATGGTCACGCCCAGCTGGGTGCACACCCGGATCCAGCCCATCGCCGTGCGCGACGTCCTGCGCTACCTCACCGGCAGCGCGGGCCTGCCCGCCGACGTCAACCGGACCTTCGACATCGGCGGCCCCGACGTGCTCACCTACCGCGACCTGATGCGCCGGTACGCGGCCGTCGCCGGGCTGCCCCGGCGGCTGATCCTGCCGGTGCCCGTCCTCACGCCCACTCTGTCGAGCTACTGGGTCGGCCTGGTCACCCCCGTACCGCCCGCCATCGCCCGGCCGCTCGCCGAGTCGCTGCGCCACGAGGTCGTCTGCCGGGAGCACGACATCGCCGGGTACGTCCCCGATCCGCCCGGCCACCCCATGGGCTGCGACCGGGCACTCGCCCTCGCCCTGCGCCGGGTCCGCGAGGCCCAGGTGACCACCCGCTGGTCCTCCGCCTCCGTGCCGGGCGCCCCCAGCGACCCCCTGCCGACCGACCCCGACTGGGCGGGCGGCAGCCTCTACACCGACCTCCGCGAACGGCCCGTCGACGCCTCGCCGGAGGCCCTGTGGCGGGTCATCGAGGGCATCGGCGGCGAGAACGGCTGGTACTCCTTCCCCCTCGCCTGGGCGGTGCGCGGCTGGCTCGACCGCCTCACCGGGGGCGTGGGGCTGCGCCGCGGCCGCCGCGACGCGGCGCGGCTCAGGGTGGGCGACTCCCTCGACTTCTGGCGCGTCGAGGAGGTCGAGCCCGGCCGGCTGCTGCGGCTGCGCGCCGAGATGAGGCTGCCGGGCCTCGCCTGGCTGGAGATGCGCGCCGAGAGGGACGGCGAGGGCCGCAGCCGCTACCGCCAGCGCGCCCTGTTCCACCCGCACGGCCTGCTGGGCCACGCCTACTGGTGGAGCGTGTCGCCGTTCCACGCCGCCGTCTTCGGCGGCATGGCCCGCAACATCACCCGCGCCGCCGAGGGCGAGCAGCACGGCCGCGGGCGCGCCGCCCGCCGCCGCCCGGGCAGGCACCGCGCGGGAGCGGCGTCATGAGCGTGTCCGTCGTGCTGTTCACCTCCGACCTGCGGGTGCACGACCACCCGCCGCTGCGGGCCGCCCTCGCCGGCGGCCGGGACGTGGTCCCGCTGTTCGTCCTCGACACCGGCATCGAGGCGGCCGGCTTCGCCGTCCCCAACCGGCGCGCCTTTCTCGCCGACTGCCTGCGCGACCTCGACGCGAACCTGCGGCGGCGGGGCGGCCGGCTGGTGGTGCGCTCCGGGGACGTGGTGGAGCAGACATGCGCGGTCGCCGCGCAGGCCGGTGCCGACGAGGTCCACACGGCCGCCGAGTACACCCGCTACGCCCACCGCCGGGAGGACCGCCTCCGCGCGGCGCTGGAGGCGGAGGGCCGCCGGCTGTACGTCCACGAGGCCGTGGTCACGGCCGTACCGCCCGGCCGGCTCACCCCCGCCGGCTCCGGCCACTTCGCGGTGTTCACGCCGTACCACCGGCGCTGGACGGGTGAGCGGCTGCGCGAACCGCTCGCCGCCCCGCGCCGGGTGCCGGTGCCGGACACGGTCCTCTCCGAGCCGGTGCCCGACCGGGCCGCGGTGAGCGGCACGTCCCCCGGGCTGGCGGCGGGCGGCGAGACGGAGGGGCGCGGGCGGCTCACGGCGTGGCTGCGCGACGGCGCCGCCGCCTACGGCGAACGCCAGGACGACCTCGCCGGCGACGTCACCTCCCGGCTCTCGCCGCACCTGCACTTCGGCACCGTCTCGGCCACCGAGGCGGTGCACCGGGCCCGCGGCACGGGAGGGCCGGGCGCCGAGGCGTTCGTACGGCAGCTGTGCTGGCGCGACTTCCACCGGCAGGTGCTCGCCGCCCGCCCGGCCGTCGCCGTGCGCGACTACCGCACCCGCCACGACCACTGGCGCACCGAGCGGACGGCGGCGGGCGAGATCGAGGCGTGGCGGCAGGGCCGGACCGGCTACCCCCTCGTGGACGCCGCCATGCGGCAACTGGCCCACGAGGGCTGGATGCACAACCGGGGCCGGCTCGTGACCGCCAGCTTCCTCACCAAGACGCTCTACGTCGACTGGCGCATCGGCGCCCGCCACTTCCTGGAGCTGCTGGTCGACGGCGACATCCCCAACAACCAGCTCAACTGGCAGTGGGTGGCCGGCACGGGCACGGACTCGCGCCCCCACCGGGTCCTCAACCCGGTCGCCCAGGGCCGGCGCCACGACCCCGACGGTTCCTACGTGCGCCGCTGGGTGCCCGAACTCGCCGGAGTGCCGGGCGCGGCCGTGCACGAACCGTGGCGGCTGCCGGCCGGGGAACGCGCCCGCCTCGACTACCCCGACCCGGTCGTGGACCTCGCCGACGCCCTCGCCCGGTTCAGACGGGCCCGGGCCAGGGACTGACCCCGCGGACACCGGCCAGCACCGTCAGCGCCTCCCGCAGCGACAGCGGCCGGAGCGTCCCCGCCGGCCGCGGACCCGCCCACCCGGGGCCCGCCGTCAGCACCGCCGGAGCGGTCCGGGCCCCGCGCACGCCCCAGCCGGTGGCGGCGAGGTCCCGCGCCAGCGGCGCGCCGGCCGTCGCACGCGACTGCGACCGCAGCACCACCACGGCCCGCGCCGGCCCCCGGCACTCCCGCCGCACCTCGCCGAGCCCCAGGCCGCCCCCGGGACCGCCCTGCCGTGCGCCCGCCCGCGCCGCGGTGCGCCCGGCGCCCGCCTGCGCGGGGAGGACGGCCGTGCGGACCGGACCGCCGGCGGTCGCCGTCCCGCCGGGTCCCGGCGGGGGAGGGGCGGCGGACCGGTACGGGGCGTCCCCGGCTTCCTCGGCGGCCTCGGCTCCGGGCGGCGGCAGGACGGCGGACCCGGACCCGGCGTGCCCGGCTTCCGGCGACGGACGGGTCGCAGGCCCGTACCGGGCGCGCGCCGCGCGGGCCGACTCCGCGGGGGCGAGCCCCGCCCCCGTCAGCCGGCACATCTCCCGCAGCACCGCGATGTCGGCCGGCCGCCACCGGCGGGTGCCCGCCGGTCCGGCGCTCCGCCGGGCCTGTGCCGTACCTCCGGTCCGACGACCGCAGGGTGACCGGCGACACGCCGAGCAGGCGTGCCACGGCTCCGGTCGTCATACCGGGCCCCACGGGATCGCTCACGGGTCGATTATCCGATGCACAAGCGTTGCGAGTTGCCCCAGTGATCTTCCTGTCCGCACGGTGGCTCCACCGCGGCGCACCCGGGGCGCCCGGCCGCCGCACCGGTGCAAGGAGCAGCCACCATGACGGACCGAGCAGCCGTTGCCACCCCCGCCCCCCGGCGCGGGCCGGCGGACGAGGACCTCGCCGCCCGGCTCGTCCGCGGCGACGAGCACGCCATGACCGCCGCGTACGCGCGCTGGGGCGCCCTCGTCCACGGTCTCGCCCTGCGGGCCCTCGGAGACGTCGCCGAGGCGGAGGACGTCACCCAGCAGGTGTTCCTCGCCGTCTGGCGCGGCCGCGCGGGCTACCGGCCGGAGCGCGGCCCGCTCTCCGCCTGGCTCGTCGGCATCACCCGCCGCAAGATCGCCGACGCGCTCGCCGCCCGCACCCGCCGGGCCGAGCTGTCCGCCCGCATGGAGCGCGAACGGCCCACGGCGCTGCCCGCCGCGCCCCCGCCGGAGGCCGTGCTGGACCGGCTGTGCGTGGGCCGGGAGATGGCCCTGCTCCCGGAGGCCCAGCGCCTGGTCCTGCGCATGGCGTTCTACGACGACCTCAGCCAGTCCCAGATCGCCCGCCGCACCGGCCTGCCCCTCGGAACGGTCAAGAGCCACGCCCGCCGGGGGCTGCGCCGGCTGCGCCACCGCCTCGCGCCGCCCGACGCTGCCCAATACGAGTGATCCACGCGTCCGGGCGAGCGCAAACCCGCTCGCGCCGCGGTCCACTGCGTAGCGTTGCGGCCCATGGTGACATCGACCGAGCCCGTCGCCCCGGCACCGGTCTCCTGGCGCCGGCGGGGCCGTGCCGTGGTGGGCTGGCTGACCACGACGGACCACAAGAGGATCGGGCACCTCTATCTGGTCACCTCGTTCGGCTTCTTCCTCTTCGCCGGGGCGCTGGCCCTGCTGCTGCGCGCCGAACTCGCCCGCCCGGGCCTGCAGCTGATCTCGAACGAGCAGTACAACCAGGCGTTCACGCTCCACGGGACCGTGATGCTGCTGCTCTTCGCCACCCCCACCTTCGCCGGCTTCGCCAACGCCGTCATGCCGCTGCAGATCGGCTCCCCGGACGTCGCGTTCCCGCGGCTCAACATGCTCTCGTACTGGCTGTTCCTCTTCGGCGGCCTCATGGTCGTCGGCTCGCTGTTCACCAGCGACGGCGCCGCCGACTTCGGCTGGACGGCCTACGCGCCGCTGAACCGGCAGGAGCACACCACGCAGATCGGCGCGGACCTGTGGATCATGGGGCTTGCGCTGTCCGGCTTCGGGACCATCCTCGGCGCGGTCAACTTCGTCACCACCATCGTCGGGATGCGCGCCCCCGGCATGACCATGTTCCGCATGCCGGTCTTCACCTGGAACGTGCTGCTGACCTCCGTCCTGGTGCTGCTGGCCTTCCCGGTGCTCGCCGCCGCCCTGCTGTGCCTGGAGTCGGACCGGACCTTCGGCTCGCACATCTTCGCCCCCGAGAGCGGGGGAGCGCTGCTGTGGCAGCACCTGTTCTGGTTCTTCGGCCACCCCGAGGTCTACATCCTGGCGCTGCCCTTCTTCGGGGTCGTCACCGAGGTGCTGCCGGTCTTCTCCCGCAAACCGCTCTTCGGCTACATCGGGCTGATCGGCGCCACCATCGCCATCACCGGGCTGTCGGTGGTGGTGTGGGCGCACCACATGTTCGCCACCGGCGCGGTCCTCCTGCCCTTCTTCTCCCTGCTGAGCTTCCTCATCGCCGTGCCGACCGGGGTGAAGTTCTTCAACTGGATCGGCACCACCTGGAGGGGCTCCCTCAGCTTCGAGACCCCGATGCTGTGGGCCACCGGCTTCCTCGTCACCTTCCTGTTCGGCGGGCTGACCGGGGTGGTCCTCGCCTCGCCGCCGATGGACTTCCACGTCACCGACAGCTACTTCGTCGTCGGCCACTTCCACTACGTGCTCTTCGGCACCATCGTCTTCGCGATGTTCTCCGGCTTCCACTTCTGGTGGCCCAAGATGACGGGACGGATGCTGGACGAACGCCTCGGCAAGATCCACTTCTGGACGCTGTTCACGGGCTTCCACCTGACGTTCCTCGTCCAGCACTGGCTCGGCGCGGAGGGCATGCCGCGCCGGTACGCCGACTACCTCGCCGCCGACGGGTTCACGGCCCTCAACATGCTGTCGTCGGCCGGCTCGTTCCTGCTGGGCCTGTCGACCCTGCCGTTCCTCTACAACGTGTGGAGGACCGCGCGGCACGGGACTCCGGTCACCACCGACGACCCGTGGGGGTACGGGCGGTCCCTGGAGTGGGCGACCTCCTGCCCGCCGCCCCGCCACAACTTCACCACCCTGCCGAGGATCCGCTCCGAATCGCCCGCCTTCGACCTGCACCACCCCGAGATCGCCGAGCTGGAGAAGGCCCAGACGCCCGGCCGCCGCCGTGACGTCGTGGAACCGGGCGCGGGCGAGCAGTAGCAGGCGTGCGCCCGCGCGCGGCGGTGGCTACCGTGGGGAGATGGTGCCCTTCGACCGAGGGGACGGTGCCTCATGTCCGACCGACCGCTCCTGCACGGCCCAGGAGACCACGGCCACTGCTGCGGGGACATCGGCCGCCGTGTGGCAGCCCGCCGCCGGCAGCTCGGCCTCACCCGCGAAGAGGTCGCCCTCCGCTCGGGCTCCGCACCCGGCTACATCCAGTACCTGGAGGAACAGCCCGCCACCCCCGGCATCGGCTTCCTCCTGAGACTCGCCGACGCCCTGGAGACCAGCGTCATCGAGCTGGAGGGCGGCACGGTCGACCTGCCGCCCGGTGCCGGGGCCCCCGCAGGCCGTCCGCACATGGTGGAGCTGGGCCTCGACGAGTGCAGTGCGCTCCTCGGTACGCACGGTGTCGGACGGGTCGCCGTGACGAGCCACGACCACCCGGCGATCGTCCCGGTCACCTATGTCGTCGACGGCGGTGACGTGGTGTTCCGGGCCCCGCCCGACGCCCTCGCCCCCACGGGCCGGGGCAGGGAGGTGGCGTTCGAGGTCGACCACATGGACGACGTGATGGGCCGCGGCTGGACCGTCCTCGTGGTCGGCGAGCCGCACCCGGTCACCGACCCGGAGGCCGTACGGCGCCTCGACCGCCAGGCGTACCGCACCCCGTGGGCGGACGGGGAGAACGCGCACTGGACGGCCGTCACACCGAGCCGGGTCACCGGCCGCAGGGTCGAGGCGGAGTACGCCCCCCACGACACCCCCGCCCGGGAGCGGGTCCACCGCCTCTGACCCGCCCGCAGTCTCGTGTGCGAGGTGCCGCGCCACCTCTCGCAGCCCCTCTCGCAGGCTTCAGCCACACGCTCGAAGGTGCCGAATTCCTCAGCCGGACCTCAGGAGGGCGAGTGTGGCGGTCCGTAGCAATGTCGCCGCCTCGTCCACCGACATGCGGTCCGCCCCGACCTCGTCGCCTGCCGCGTGGGCGAGCGCGGCGACCGCGGCCGCCAGCCAGGTGGCCGGCGGCGCGGGGTCGACCTCGCCCGACGCCTGGCCCTTCTCGATCAGCCGGGCGAGCCGGGCTGCGACGGGCTCGTGCCGGGCCGCATGGGAGTCGCCGCCGGCGCGGGTGCTTCCGAGCTGGAGGAGCACCGGGTTGTGCTCGAACAGCCGCCAGCCGATGTCCTGCAGCCGCAGCAGCGCGTCCAGGGCTGAACCGCTCTTCTCCTCCGCCTCGTCCATCGCGGCCATGGCCTGGTCCGTGATCCGGTCGGCGACAGCGTCCAGCAGCGCCTCACGGGTCCCGAAGTGCGCGTACACGGTCTGGCGGGTGACGTCGGCCGCGGCGGCGATGGCAGCCATACCGGCGTCGGGCCGCTCGGCCAGCAGCCTGACCGCGGCGTCCAGTACTGCGGCCCTGCTGCGCTCGGCGTCGGCGCGACGGCGGGGCCGGACCCGTGGTGAGTCGCCCGGGGTCTCCACAACAGTCAACTCTTACATCCTTGTCAGATATGAACCCCTCGCCATATCTTACAGCTACGTAAGAGATCGTTGCGGGGGCATAGTCCCGCACGCATGGCAGGAGCATGGTGAACCCCCTCCACACGAAGCCTCCCGAGCAGTTCGTCGCCGACTTCTTCACGACCTTCACCAACGCCGTGGTCCATGGCTCGGAAGACGCCTCCGACCTGATGTCCAGGTACTGCACCCGTGACGTCGTTCAAGTCGCCGACGGCGTAGCACTCGACTGGGACCGCCTCGCCGCCCACCTCCGCCCGGTGCGGAAGAACCTGCGCGAGTTCCGGTTCGAGGTGCACGAGGCGTTCACGGACGGAAGCAGAATCGCCACCCGCTTCACGGTGCACGCCCGGATGCGCAAGGGCGGGGCGGTTTCCACACGGGTCCACATGTTCGCGGAGTTCACCCCCGACGGCCTGTTGCGACGAGCTGAGCAGCTCACGCGAGCCGTCGCCCCCACCGAACCCGGGACGGCGGAGTGATCCGCATGCGCGTCCGGCTCGTCCATGGCCTCGCCCTGTTGTCCACCGGTGCCCTCGCCGGCGCATTCGGCTACGGAGCGGCCAACCTCGTCCCCACCTTCAACGCCGTACCGCTCACCATGAGGCTGGCCTTCCACACCCAGTTGATGCAGATGAACGGCATCACCATGCAAGGCGCCATGGGCGTGTCGGCGCTCAGCGCCCTCGCGCTCACCGTCATGACGCGGGGCGCCTCACGGTGGCTGGCCGGAGGGGCCGGGCTCCTTGCCCTGGCCTCCTTCCTGATCACCCGTCTCGGCAACGTCCCCATCAACGGCCGCATCAAGCAGTGGGCGGCCACCTCGGCACCCGCCGATCACGCGGAGATCCTGGCCCGCTGGGAGGCGTTCAACTACGCACGCACAGGTGCCGCATTCGCAGCCTTCGCACTGCTGATCCTTCTCTCCCTGCGCGGTGTCGATGCCGGCCGGTCGACGGATGGCCGCCGCCCGTAGCGAGGCGCTGGGGACCATGTACCTGATCCACCAGGACATGGCGATCACCCGAGGGAGGGGCGGCGGCGCGGAGAGGTGCTGCGTCACCTCTCCCAGGCTTCCGCAACACCCTTCAGTACTCCACCGCCGGCAGCGGCAGCTCACGCTCCTCGCCCGGTTCGATCAGCACCGCCCGCCCCGGCAGCTCGACGTCGATCGGGTCCCGGCCCGAGCCCGGGACCGCGATGTGCATGCCGCCGGGCGCCACCCGCAGCCGTACGCCCCAGTGGCCGCGGTAGCGCAGCGTGAAGCAGAACTCGGACAGCTCCGGCAGCGGCACCGGATCCAGCCGCAGCGCACCGCCGCGGGTCTCCAGGCCGGTCAGACCGCGCTGGACGAGGTCCAGGGTGCCCGCCATCGCGCCCAGGTGGATGCCCTCGCCCGTCGTCCCGCCCTGGACGTCGGCGATGTCGCCCTCCAGCGCCTCCCGGCAGAACCGCCACGCCTCCGACCGCCGCACCCGCGCCAGCACCCAGCCGTGCACCAGGCCGCTGAGCGTCGAGCCGTGACTGGTGCGGTGCAGGTAGTAGTCGACGGTGCGGCGCCACGTCTCCTCGTCCAGGACGTAGCCGAGGCGGCTGAACAGGGCGCGCAGCTCGGCCGGTGAGAACAGGTAGCCCAGCATCAGCACGTCCGCCTGCTTGGACGCCTTGTAGCGGTTGACGCTGTCGCCCTCCGCCTCCAGGATCCGGTCCAGCCGCCGGATGTCCCCGAACCGGCGGCGGTGCCCCTCCCAGTCGAACTCCGCCAGCTCGCCGAACCCCTCGAACTGGCTGATCACCCCGTCGTGGAACGGCACGTGCAGCATCCGCGACACGTCCTCCCACAGCTCCAGCTCCGTGTGGTGCAGCCCGGTGCGCTCCACCAGCTCCTGGCGCCGCGGCTCGGGCAGCGAGCGCAGCAGGTCCAGCGTGCGGCCCAGCACCCAGGCGGCCGTGACATTGGTGTACGCGTTGTCGTCCAGGCCCGGCTCGGCCGCCCCCGGGTAGGCGTCGTGGTACTCGTCCGGGCCGACGACCCCCCGGATGCGGTAGCGGCCCAGCGCCGGGTCGTGGGTGGCGCGGCACGCGTAGAAGCGGGCGATCTGGAGCAGCATCTCCGCGCCCTTGGTGTGCAGGAACTCGCTGTCCCCGCTCGCCTCGCAGTACTGCCAGACGTTGTACGCGATCGCCGAGCCGACGTGGTGCTGGAGGTGCGAATGGTCCGGCACCCAGCGCCCGGAGCGGGGATTGAGGTGCAGCCGCTGCGCCTCCTCGCGGCCGTCGCTGCCGCTCTGCCACGGGTACATCGCCCCCGTGCACCCCTCGTCCACGGCGGCGAAGCGGGCCCGCTCCAGCCGCCGGTGGCGGTAGGTCAGCAACGCCCGCGACACCTCCGGGAAGTGCAGGTTCAGATACGGCAGGACGAACAGCTCGTCCCAGAAGATGTGCCCCCGGTACGCCTCGCCGTGCAGCCCGCGCGCCGGGACCCCGACGTCCAGGTCGGCGGTGTGCGGCGACAGCGTCTGCAGCACGTGGAACAGGTGCAGCCGCAGGATCCGCCCCGCCTCGTCGGCCACCTCCAGCTCGGCCCGCCGCCACAGCTGCTGCCAGGCCGCCCGGTGGGACGACAGCAGCGTCTCGAACGGGCCCGCGCGCCGCACCCGGTCCACCGCCGCGTGCAGCGGGTCGCTGATCGCCGGGTCGTGCGAGGTGTGCAGGGCGACCGTCTTGTCCACGACGGCGGCGCGCCCCTGCTCCAGCTCCAGCCGGAAGCGCTGCACGGTCCGCCGTCCCGGGTGGTGGGAGACGCCGTCGGCCGGCGCGGTGGTGCGCGACGCCATGCCGATGCGGATGTCGGACGTGCTGGTGCGGCAGCGCAGCCACACCGTGTCCGCGGCCGCGTCGCCCGTGTGGACGTGGATGAGGTGGCGGGTGGCCAGCTGCCGGTACCGGGCCACGCCCGTGTTCTCCACGGACCCGTCGAGGGCGGCCTCCACCTCCAGCGTCCCCGACCAGTTCTCCGCGGTGAAGACCGTCCGCAGCGCCGCCAGGTGCGGGTCCGCCATGTGCACCAGCCGGTGCTGGCGCACGGCCAGCCGGCGCCCCTGGTCGTCCTCGTACCGGGTGACCCGCTCCAGCGTGCCCTGCCGCAGGTCGAGGATCTGGCGGTGCCCGGCCATGCTCCGGCCGCCCGGGACCAGCCACGGGCCGGGCCGTCCCCCGCCGTTCACCCGGTAGCGCAGCACCAGCCAGTTCGGCAGGTTCACCAGGTCCTCGTTCTCGACCCGGCGGCCCGCGACGGTGGAGGTCAGCCGGTTGTAGCAGCCGGCCACGTACGTACCCGGGTAGTGGACGCCGTCCGCGGCGCACTCGCTCGCCGCGCCCCGGGTGGCGAAGTAGCCGTTGCCGAGGGTGCACAAGGACTCCCGCAGGCTCTCCCGCTCCGGGGCGTACCCCTCGTACACCCAGGTCCAGTCGGTCTCCGTCACGGGAGTGCACCCCGCTCCGCCCCCGCGTCGCCGCCCGTCGGGGCCCCGGTCAGCAGCTCCGCGAGGTCCCGTACGACGAGACCGGCGCCCGCGCGCCGCAGCGCCTCGCCCGTTCCCGGGCCCGCCGTCCGGTCCACGCCCACCACCAGGCCGAAGCCGCCGCGCCGCCCCGCCTCGACCCCCGGCAGCGCGTCCTCCACGACCGCGCACCGGCCGGGGGGCACCCCGAGGCGGCGGGCCGCCTCCAGGAACAGCGCCGGGTCCGGCTTGCCGGGCAGCCGCAGCCGGGCCGCCTCGACGCCGTCGACCACCGTGCCGAACAGCTCCAGCACCCCCGCGGAGGCGAGCACCTCCCGCGCGTGCCGGGACGCGGAGGCGGCCGCCGACGGCACCCCGTCCCGGCGCAGGACCCGCAGCAGCCGCACCGTGCCCGGGTAGGCGGCCACGCCCTCCTCCCGCAGCCGCCGTGTGAACAGCCGCTCCTTCTCGGCGGCCACCCGCTCCACCTCCTCCCGCGGCACGCGCAGCCCCCGCGAGGCGAGGAACGACGCCGCCCCGTCCAGGCGCGACCGGCCGTCCACGTACCGCAGGTAGTCCGCACCGGGGTCGAAGGGGCGGCGCTGCGCGGGATCGCCCGGCGGCCCGGCGGCCAGGAACGCGTCGAAGGCCTCCTTCCAGGCCGCCGCGTGCACCGCGGCCGAGTCGGTGACGACCCCGTCGGTGTCGAGGACCACGGCGCGCACCGCCCGCAGTGCGGGTGCCCGTACGGTCATGGCACCTCCTTCGGCTGCGCTCGTGCGTGTCCCGGGAGATGCGAGTCCCCAGGAATGCCCGCCGTACCCGTCATGGTGGCGCCCCACGTTCCCGGTGCCCCCGCCATGGCGTGTGCGGCCATGTCCACGGCCGTCGTACGCGCCTAGCCTCCGGTCGTCGCGCGCATCGAACCCGGAGGTGCTGATGTTCCCGCCCACGCGAGCCACCAGACGGTACGCCGCCCTCACGGCGGTCACCCTGGCGGCCCTGACCCTCGGCGCCGCTCCGGCGCCACCGGCCGCATCCGACGTCCCGCGCGGCCGGTGCGCGGCAGCCGCGTCCCTCAAGGTTCCCGGCGCCGGCCACCAGGAGACGGCCTGCCTGGACGAGCTGACCACCGCCGGCACCGTGGGCTCGGGCCACACCGACCCGGCGGACTGGGCCGGGCTCACCCCCAGGGACCTGCCCGTCCCCCGCGGCGTACCCGGCGTCCAGATCGACGGCTGGTTCCCCGACACGTCCACCACCAACACCAACCACGGCTGGCGGCACGACTCCCAGTTCGTCATCCGGCTGCCCGACCGCTGGAACGGCGGCCTGGTCGTCTCCGGCACGCCCGGCAACCGCGAGCAGTACGCCAACGACCGCGCCATCGCCGACTGGGTCCTGGCCCGCGGCTACGCCTTCGCCGCCACCGACAAGGGCAACACCTCCGCCGCCTTCCCCGGTGACGGCCGCGCCCCCGGCGACGCCGTCGCCGAGTGGAACGCACGCCTGACCCAGCTCACCCGGGCCGCCCGCGCCGTCGTCGCCCGGCACTACCACCGCCCGCCCGCCCGCACCCTGGCGACCGGCATCTCCAACGGCGGCTACCTCGTGCGCTGGCAGCTGGAGAACCACCCGGAGCTGTACGACGGCGGCGTGGACTGGGAAGGCGTCCTGTGGCGGGCCGACGGCCCGAACCTCTTCACCTTCCTGCCCCCCGCGCTGCGCCACTACCCCGTGTACGCCGCGGGCGGGCCGGCGGCCGGGGCGGCGCGCGACGCGATGCACGCCGCCGGCTACCCGGCCGGCTCGGAGTTCCTGTGGCCGTACCACCACACGTACTACTGGGCCCTCACCCAGCGCCTCCACCGCGAGGAGTTCGACCCCGGCCACACCGGGGCGGACGCCGACTACGACTGGGCGGCCCGGCCCCCGGAGGTCCACCGCGCCGTGGAGCGGATCGCGCTGACCGGACGCATCGGCAAGCCGCTGCTCACCCTGCACGGCACGCTCGACGTGCTGCTGCCGATCGGCCGGGACTCCGACGTGTACGCCCGCATGGTCCGTGACGCCGGGCGCGGCGGACTGCACCGGTACTACCGCATCGAGAGCGGCACGCACACCGACGGCCTGGTGGACGCCTTCCCGGACCGGCTGCGCCCGCTCGTGCCGTGCCACCGCACCGCGTTCACGGCCCTGGAGGACTGGCTGCACCGCGGCCTGCGCCCGCCCGCGTCCCGGACGGTCCTCAGGGACCCGGCCGCGGACCCGGCCACGCTCCTGGCCGACTGCCCGCTGAGGTGAGCCGGCCGCCGCGGCCGGCCGCGCTTCCCCGCTCCTTCCGGGACGTGGGGGCCGGGGCGCCCGGGTCAGCCGGCGGGAGCCCGGCACGGGCCGCCGGACTCCGCCCGGCCGCGTCCCTCGAAGGCCGGCCGCAGCGCCTCCACCAGCCGTTCGACGTACGCTCCTTCACCGGGCGCGGCGAGGTGCGGGTACTCCGCCTCGAAGTGGACCCACTCGGTGCCGGGGTACGCATCCGTGGCCAGGTTCGCGAAGTCCTGGAGCTCCACCTTCCTGTTCGGCAGCGGCCACTCCCCGGCCAGCCGGAACACCTCGTCGAGCAGCTCCAGGGGCAACGGGTACCGCTCGGCCAGCAGGACGGCGTCGTACAGGTCCTTGCCCTGCGGATGCGCGTCACTGATGAGCCACAGCAGTTTCCAGGCGAGCGACAACTCGGGTGTGGCCGCCAGGACCACGGCGCCGCAGGCGAGTTCCACCGGTTCCGGCTCGGCGGGCAGACGCTCGTTGAACACGAAGTCCAGCTGCACCTGCCCCTCCGGCAGCCCCGGCACCGACCACGGCAGCATCATCCGCCGCCCCGGCACGCGGTCGTACGTCCAGATGTCCTCCGCGACCATGCCGGAGGCCTTGATCCCGGCCCGGCCGTCCGCAGCCGCCGCGATGCCCTCCAGCATCCGGGCGGTCCGGCCGTCCTCCATCCGCCAGGACACGGGGATCACCACGAAGTCGAGATCGCCCGGCTCCCGGGCCGCCGCGCCGAACCGGTCGGCGAGGAGCACGCTGCCCCGCAGCACCAGCGAGTCCACCCATGGGGAGTCCGACACCGCCGTCAGGACGGCGTCGAGCGCCGCCCGCCGGGCCCGGACCCACGCGGCGGTCCGCTCCGGGGAGTCGAAGACCGGGTCGCCGGCCCGGTAGGCCCGCTGGAAGTGCTTCAGGGACGGGTCGAACACCGCCCGCTGCCGCACGTCGTCCCCCATCACCGGCCGCAGGGTCCTGGGCAGCTCCCGCAGCGCCCGGGTCCGCTCGTCCAGGGGTTCCCGCGGTATCTCGGTGCTCCGCCAGTCGAACTGCCGCCATGTGCCGCTCACGAGGCCACCCCCTCCGGGTCGAGCCACCCGTCGTCCACCGACAGGTCGCTGTCGTACAGCACGAACTCCCGCTCCTCCGAGAGGATCCGGAAACCCGCGGCGGCGAGGTCCGCGGCCAGCGCGTCGCACGCGCGTCCCGCGGATGCCGCCCCGCCGGGGCCGCGGTACCGCTGGGTCACGAACCGCTCGTGGCGGCTGCCGTCCGCGGACACGCGCCGGGCGTTCCAGGACAGGTGCGCGCCGTGCGGAACCACGACGGCCTCCAGACGCGCCCGGTCGAAACCGGAGTCGAGCGACAGGCGCAGGTGATGCTCGAAGTAGCCGCCGCCCGGACCCGGCCGGTCCGACGTCCACGGGACCGTCTCCACCTTGACGCGGACCGGGTGGAAGCCGTCCGCCCGGAGCCGCGGCACCAGGGTCTCGTGGCTGATGCGGTCCGGCACCGTCAGCATCGGCTGCGACACCATCCGGCCGCGCGCCAGCACGATGTGCGTCACCTTCAGCGCCCGGGCGGCAGCCCACTCCTCCAGCCGGACCAGCTCGTCCGGCTCCGGGCAGCGCACCGTCACGTGCGTTTCGTACGGGGACATGGGAGCGATCCTGCCGGACGCGGCGTCCGGCCCGCATCCGGGTTCCCGGGAGAAGGCGCCCGGACAGCCCGTCACCCGAAGTGCGCCTCCCCGAGGGCCGGTTCGCGGAGGGACCCTCGCACCGCGCGGCCGGACCCGGCCGGGACGCGGGCCCCCGGGCCAGGGCGGGCCTCCGGCCGGGGCACCCGCGGGAGCCTCTCCTGCCCGGCGGGGCGAGGGGTTCCCGGCCCTCCTACGGGCAGCTCTCCTCGAGCTTCACGGCGCCGAAGTCGAGCGTCGTGGTGGTCGGGACGCTGGTGCCCGCGGCCCTGCTCTGCGAGCAGACCTTCCAATTCCGGTCGAGCACCTGCATCCGCCCGGCGCCCGTGCTGTCGTGCGACGTCAGAGGAAGAAGCCCTCGGCCTGGGCGGTGTCCTGAGCGGTCTGCAGCACCATGCCCGCGAAGTCGGGCACCGTCGCCCGCTCGGCCTCGGTCGGCGCGGGGGCCTGAGCCCGCGCCGGGGCTGCCGCCTCGGTCGCCGGCGCAGCGGCATCCGGCGTCGCCGCATCCGGGGTGGCGGCGGGCGACACGGTCACCGTCACGGTCCGGGTCACCGCGGGGGCCGGCTCGGCGCTTCCGGCAGTCGTCGTGCTTCCGTCCCCCGAGCCGCCGATCCCCACACCGGTGAGGAAGAGGACCACCGCGGCCGGGATGATGACGCGCTTCCGTGCCCACGTCGGGCCACCGGTGGGCGCACCGGCGGCCCGACACCCGCAGCGGCCACTACGCCGCACCCCGCCGCTACCGGCTCCTCCTGTCGCCGTCCGACCCCGGCTGTCTGCTCGTCGCCGTCACCCACGGCCTGCTGGGCCTCGGCGACGCGCTCCCGCTCACCGTCCTGCCCGCGCTCCCCGACACGCCGGACGGCGGCTACGCCGCCCTGCGCCCGCTCTACGAAGCCGCCGCGCACCGGTTCACCGGGCCGGCCGCCGCCCCCGTCCTCAGTGACGGCTGGACCGGCCGGATCGTCAGCGCCCACGCGCCGGACATCCTGGAGGACCTGGTGCTGCGGTTCGCCGGCGACCGCGGCGACGCGCTGCACCCGCCGGCCGCCCGCGCGGAGAGCCGGGCCGTCGCGGTGCTGTGCGAGCTCGGCGTCCACGAAGCAGCCCAGCACGCCGGAGAGCTCGGCCTCGACGGCGACGCCGCCCACCGGGCGCCGCTCAACACCCTCCTCGGGGCACTGGACGCGCTGGAACGGCGGCTCGCCGGCCAGGAGTACGTCCTCGGCGGTGACACGCCGACCCTCGCCGACGTCCGGGTGTGGGTCACGCTGCTGTACCTGGACACCGTGCACCGCTGGCACCTGGACGCCGACGCGGTGCACCGGATCGCCGCCCACCCGTCCCTGTGGTCGTACGCCCGGCGCCTCGCCGCGCACCCGGCCTTCGGCGCGCACCTCGACGTCGCCGGCATCGCCGCCCGCCACCACGCCCGCTGCCGGGGGCGGGAGGCGGCCGGCGCCGCCATGCCCATCGTGCAGTGGCCCGTCCGGCCCCCGCGGCCGCCGTCGCGCCCGGCGACGACCACGCTGAACACACCCGCGTAGCGCGTACCGCGGGGGCCGGCCGGACCGCTGCCGCGCGTCAGGCCCGCTGCCAGAGCGCCGGGACGTTCGGCGGCTCCCAGCCCGGCTGCGCCTGGTGGCCCTGGAGGCAGCGGTAGACCGCGCCGCCGTACGTCACCTGGTCCCCGGCCGTGTACACGGTGCCCACCGTCCACGTCCCGCCGGGCGGGTCGCCCGGGTCGCCCGGGTCCTCGGGGCCCGTCGTGGTCTTCAGCGTCAGCCCGTACGCCTGGAGCAGCGGGTTGATCGGCTGGTGGAACGTCGTGCCGCCGCTGCGGCAGTCGCCCGACCCGCCGGAGGTGACCCCCTGCGCCTGGCTGCCCGAGATGTACGAGCCGCCCGAGTCCCCCGGCTCGGCGCACACGGTCGTGCGGGTCACGCCGGTGATGGTGCCCTCGGGGTAGGTGACGCTCGTGTTGTGCTGCTGGATGGTGCCGCAGTGCCAGCCCGTCGTCGAGCCGGACCGGCAGATCGAGGCGCCGACCGGCTGCTGCACCGATCCGGTCACCTGGACGTTCACGCCGCCGGCGCCCTTGACGTACGGGGTCGCCGTCCAGCCGGAGCCGGTCGCCACCCACGCCATGTCGCGGCCCGGGAACGAGGACGCCTGGAAGCTGCCCTGCGCCACCTGGTTGTAGCCGCTCGTGGACGTCCCCGCGCGGCCGCAGTGGCCGGCGGTGGCGAAGCCCTGCTGGGTGCCCCGGGTGACCGGGAAACCGACCGAGCACCGCCCCCCGCCACCCATGTAGTACGCGTCGCCGCCCCGCAGGTCGTACAGGGCGCGCGGCCGTTCGGGGGCGTGGACGATCCGCACCCGCGACCGCTCCGCGCCGCTCGCGCGGAGCAGCGACTCGGCCGCCGACGCCTCGACCGCCCGTATCACCACGGTGTTGGTGCGGACGTCGACGTACCAGACCGGGGCGTCGGTGGGGGAGTTGCGGGCCGCGGCGCGGTCCAGGGCCGCCTTGGTGCGGTCGAGCTCGGCCAGGGTGTGCGGTACGACCCGGGCCCGCGCGCCGGCCGCGGCGATCGCGCCGGCGTCGGCGGCCCGCGTGGTCGCCACCGTCAGGGCGGCGGAGTCGGGCCCGTCCACCCAGGCACCGGCGTACGCGCCCGCCAGCCGCTGCCGGAGCCGGGCCGCCGCCGCGCCGGCCTCGGCCTCGTTGACCAGCCGCTGCCTGGCCTGCGCCGGGCTGATGCCGAGGTCGCGCTGCATGGCGGACAGCAGCCCCGGAGGGGCGGCGGAGGTGGCGAGGGTGCCGGCCGCTCCGACGGCGGCGGGGCCCACGGCGGGCCCCGCGGCGGCCTGCGACGGGGCCAGGAGCAGTGCGCCCGCGGCGGCCGCGGCGGCGGTACACGCCACTGCGGCGTTCCTGTGCGACATGGGGGAGTACCCTTCCGGTCGGTTCGGTGGAGGTGTGCCGAAACCGTAGGGAGGGTGGGTCCCCGTGCAGCAGATGTCAGTTGACCCTCTCCATCGCGTTATGGATCGCGTCCCGGGCGGCGGGCGCGGTACGCCGCGCCGCCAGCCAGCGCGTGTAGCTGGGGCTGCGCGCCGCCGCCTCCCGGTGGGCCGCCCGGGCGTGGGCGACCACCGCGGGGGACCGGGCCGCCGCCGGCGCCTCGGGGTGCCAGCCGAGCAGGTGCCGCCACACCAGCGGGGTACCGGTCAGCGGGCGGGTGACCATGCCGGGCGTGGCGGGGAACGTGGCCCGGCACAGCCCCACCGCCCGCCCCACCTGCACCAGATGGACGCAGGACGCGGTGTCCGCCTCGTACACGCAGGCCGGGGTGAAGCCCGCCCGGAGGCAGGCGGCGGCGAAGCAGTCACCGAAGCAGCCGTCGCCCGGCACGTCGGTCCACGCCTCCGCCGCGAGTTCGGCCAGCTCGATCTCGGCGCGTGCCGCGAGCGGATGGCCGGCCGCGAGCATCACGAACACCGGGTCGCGCGCCACCTCCGTCCACGCCAGTCGCCCCGCCGCGGGATCGGGCGGCGCGCTCTCGCCGCAGGCACCGACGAGGGCGTAGTCCAGCCGCCCCTCGGCGGCCGCTGCGGCGAGCTCGCGCTCGGACCAGGAGGTCCGGGTGGTCACCGGCGCGCCCGGCTCGGCGGCGGCCAGCCGGTCCACCAGACCGCCCAGCAGCGGCCCGTGGGTCCCGCCCAGCCGGAACGCGGGCCGGCCGGCACCCCAGGGCCCGCCGGCGCCCGCGGCCCGGGCGAACCGCACGGCCTCCCGCTGGAGTTCGCCCACCGCGGGCAGCACGACCCGGGCCCGGTCCAGGACCAGCTCGCCGAGCGCCGTGGCGCGCACCCCGCCACGCCCGCGCTCGAACAGCGCGCCGCCGAGCGAGCGCTCGATCCGGCGCAGCTGCGCGCTGAGCGCCGGCTGGGCGAGCCCGAGCTCGGTGGCCGCCTTGGTGAGACTGCCCGCGTCGGCGATGGCGCGGATCGTCCTCAGGTGCCGCAACTCCAGGTCCATGACGGCAGCTTGGCCGCCGTCCGCCGCCATCGGCAATAAGCAGGTCCGGACCAATTCCGCGGGCGGAATCCGGCCGCGGGCCCGCGTGCGCCCGTGCCGGTTGGGCAGAATCGCGGACGCCGGTACCTACCGGCCCTGCTTGTCCACCCGCCCCCAGGGAGAGCTGATGGCGATCACCGAGACGCGCGTTCCCGGCCCGGCAGGTCTGCCGCTGCTCGGCTCCATGCTGGACCTCCGCAACGACTCGCTGGCCACCTACGTCCGGTCCCTGCGCGAGCACGGCGACGTCGTCCGGCTCACGGCCGGTCCGCCGGGGCTGCGGTTCGAGCTGTACGGGGTGTTCTCGGCGGAGGGCGCCCAGCAGGTCCTGGCGACGGAATCGGCCAACTTCCGCAAGGACAACGCCTTCTACCAGGAGGTCCGGGAGTCCTTCGGCAACGGCCTGCTGACCAGCCAGGACGACGACTACCTGAGGCAGCGGCGGCTCGTGCAGCCGCTGTTCACCCGGCGGCGCGTCGACGGCTACGCGCAGGCGGTGACCACCGAGGTCGCGGCCCTGACGAGCCGGTGGCATGCGGGAGCCGGTTCCGGCACGGCGGGAGCGGGTGCCGGTGCCGGCGCGGGTGCCGGAAGCGCTCCCGGAGGCGGCCGGGCGGCCGCCGCCGCGCCCGACGCGGACACCCGTGTCGTCGACGTCGTCGACGAGATGACGCGGCTCACCCTGCGCGCCGTCGCCCGCATCCTGTTCGGCGTGGACGTCGAGGCCGCCGTCGACGTGGTGGAGCGCTGCTTCCCCGTCATCGGCGAGTACGTCCTGCGGCGCGGCTACTCCCCCCTCAACGTCCCGCGAGACTGGCCCACGCGCGCCAACCGCCGTGCCGCCGCCGCGTCGCGCGAGCTGTACGCGGTGTGCGACCGCATCGTCGAGGAGCGGCGCGCGCAGGGTGCCGCCGCGACCGGCGAGGACCTGCTGACCCTGCTCGCCCAGGCCGGCAGCGCCGAGGACGGCACCCTCGACGCGGCGGAGATCCGCGACCAGGTGCTGGTCTTCCTGCTCGCCGGGCACGAGACCACCGCGACCTCGCTCGCCTTCGCGCTGCACCTGCTGGCGCGCCACCCCGAGCAGCAGGAGCGGGCCCGGGCCGAGGCCGCCCGCGTCCTGGACGGGCGCACCCCCACCGCCGCGGACCTCGACGCGCTGCCGTACCTGACGATGGTCCTCAAGGAGGCCATGCGCCTGTACCCGGCGGCACCGGTCATCGGCCGACGTGCCGTCGCCGCCACCGTCGTCGGGGGCCACACCGTCCCGGCCGGTGCCGATGTGATCGTCGCGCCCTGGGTGACCCACCGTCACCCCCGCTACTGGGACGACCCCGAGCGCTTCGACCCCGAGCGCTTCACCCCCGAGGCCGAGAAGGACCGGCCCCGCTACGCCTGGTTCCCGTTCGGCGGCGGCCCGCGCGCCTGCATCGGCCAGCACTTCTCGATGCTGGAGTCGGTTCTGGCGCTCGCGATGATCCTCCAGGAGTACGAGCTCACCGCCGTCGACGGGACGGTGCCGGTCCAGGCCGCCATCACGCTGCGTGCGGCGGGCCCGGCGCGCTGCATCCTGCGCCGCCGCTGATCGGGTAGTTGCCCGGCCCGGACCGGTAGCCGGGGCGCGGTTGCGGGTACAGCCGCGCCCATGACCGGTATCGAGCTCAGCAGTGCGGCGTTCGGCGACCACCAGGCGATCCCCCGCCGCTACACCGGGGAGGGGGAGGACATCTCCCCGCCCCTGACCTGGTCATCTCCACCGGACGGCACGGCGGAGCTGGTCCTCGCCTGCGAGGACCCGGACGCCCCGGACGGCGCCTTCCTCCACTGGCTCGTCACCGGCATCGACCCGGCGAGCGACGGTGCGGAGGAAGGGCGGACCCCGCCCGGCGGCACCGAGTGGCCCAACGGCTTCGGCCGCACCGGCTGGGGCGGCCCGCTGCCGCCGCCGGGCCACGGCCGCCACCGCTACTTCTTCCGCCTGTGGGCCGTCTCCCAGCCCCTGCCGCTCACCGGCCGGCCGACCGCCGACACCGTGCACCGGGCCCTGGCCGGCCGCGAACTGGCGAGCGGCGCCCTGATGGGCACCTACCAGCGCTGACCCGCCCGGCCCCCGCTCCCGGCGCACCGCCGGCACACGGAGCCGCCGCCGGACACAGGTCCCGGCGCCCTGTTCGGCACCTACCAGCGCTGACCCGCCCGGCCCCCGCTCCCGGCGCACCGCCGGCACGCGGAGCCTGCCACGGGACGCAGGCCCCGGTGCCCTGATGGGCACCTCCCGGGTCGCACCGCCGGCACGCACGCCCCGCCGGACGGCCCGTCACGGGCCCGGCGTCGCGGCGTCGGTGTAGCGCAGCAGCGCCCCCACCCCGTCGCGCAGCGGCACCTCGTCCGCGGGGACGACGACCAGCTCGGCACCGGTGCCCGCCACCGCCCGCACCAGGGCCTCGTCGGCCCGTTCCCGGCGCGGCGCCCGCACCCCGAAGGAGACCAGCTCCTCCTCGGTCAGCGCGAGCTGCGCCGGCCCGGGACCGGTCCACAGCGGTTCCGCCGGCTGCCACGGCCGGGGCGGGTGCAGCAGCAGCGCCGTGACCTGGCCGCGCTGCAGTGCCGCGACCCCGGCCGCCAGGCCCTCGGCCGTACCGGCGCCGCGCGCCCGCCGGGCCAGGAAGGTCTCCACGAGCGCGCGGTCGTGCGCGGCCATGCGCCCGCGCAGCACGCCGGCGACCTGCGGCTCCAGCAGCGCGCGGCCGGCGGCGGCGGGGGCCGGCCCGCCGACCCGTACGACCCGCTCGCGCAGCGCCCGCGGCAACCGGCGGAGCAGGACGTTGCCCGCCCACTCGTCACCGCCCAGCACCACCGCGTCCGCGCCCGTGCGCCGCGCCCACCGGTCCAGCTCGTGCCCCAGTCGCGCCGCGGCGCCGTGCCACCCGGACACCGGCACCCGCCGCAGCAGCCGCTCGCCCGGCGTGACCCGGGACACGGGCCACCTCCCGGCCTCGGCCGCCACCGCGACCGTGCCCGAGGCGTCGGCGGTGGGCAGTCCGCGGTAGTGGACCACCACGGCCAGGTAGGGGATCTCCGGAAGGTGCTGCGCCACCAGCGGCATGGCGTCCGGCAGCGTGCCGTACCGCGCGACGTCGTGCGCGGGCGGCGCCGGCAGCTCGTCGTCCAGGACGACCGTCCCGTGCGCGGTGAAGATGGCCTGGCCGTGCACGCCGGGCACGTCCGCGTCCGCGCCCACCACCTCCTCCGCGGCGGCGATGGACGCCCGGTCCGCGCCCTGCCGCGCCAGTTGCTCGCGCAGCCGGTGCCACCGCTGGGCGATCGCCCGCTCGGCGTCGTCGGTGTCCCGCGACGTGTCCAGGTACACGGAGGTGAACGGGCCCCGCTCCGCGTAGAGGGGTTCCAGGAACGACAGCCTCATGGCCACTCCTCACCACTCCCGGTGGTTCCGCCCCCACCTCCGATGATGCGCGCCTCCGGGGCGGCCCGGAGCGGCCCGGAGGCGCGGCAGGGGCGTCAGGAGGCGGGGCGCGGGTAGACCCGGGACTGCTTGACGCTGCCGAAGGCGAAGCTCGACTCGATCGACGCGATGCCGGGGATGGCGTGGATGCGGGTGCGCACGAGCACCTCGTACGCCTCCAGGCTCTCGATGACGACCCGCAGCAGGTAGTCGCTGCTGCCCGCCATCAGGTAGCAGTCCTGGATGTGCTCGATGAGCCCGACGTGCTCCTCGAAGGCGTTGACGGCCTCGGCGGTGTGCCGCTCCAGCCGGACGCGTACGAAGACGGTGATCGGGAGCCCGAAGGCCACCTGGTCGACCATCGCCGTGTACCCGCGGATCAGTCCGGAGTCCTCCAGGCGGCGTACGCGCCGCAGGCAGGGGGAGGGGGAGAGCCGGACCCGGTCGGCGAGGTCCTGGTTGGACAGCCGCCCGTCCGCCTGGAGCTCCCGGACGATGTGCAGGTCGACAGCGTCCATGACGATGTCCTTTCTCGGCGGCTTGGCAGATTCTGCCCCGAAGGTAGGTGCCAGGGGGTGGAAGTAGCAATCGCCTGCCCTCGGCTCCGACCTAATGTTGCTCACTGCTGAGTCGGAGTCGAGGCTGGAGGGCACACGTTGGTGGCGACGAACACGAGGACCGCGACGCCGGTCCCCGCCGCTGCGGCGGCTGCCGCCCCGCCGGCGGCTCCCGCCCCGGCGGCCGGCGCGGACGCGTCCGTACCCGGAGAGGGTGCCTCCCGGGCGGCGGGGGCGGCCGGGCCGCGGTTCGCCCGGCTGTCACCGCAGGGCGTGGGGCTGGCGGCACTCCTGCTCACCGTGGCCATCTGGGCCGGGTTCGCGCTGAGCGCCCGGGCCCTGAGCGCCTCCACCCTGCTGCCCGCCGACGCCGCCTTGCTGCGGTTCGGCGTGCCGCTCGTGGTGCTGGCGCCCGCGCTGTGGCGGCGCAGGCGGCGACTGGCCGCGGTGCGCCCGGGGCCCGCCCTGAAGATCGTCTGCGGGGCCGGTGTGCCGTTCTTCCTCGCGGCGATGCACGGCGGCTCCCTCACCTCCGCGGCGTTCGTCGGGTCCATCGTCCCCGGCATGGTGCCGCTCTTCGTCTCCGCGCTCATGGTCGCGGGCGGGCGTGGCCTGCCCCGCGGCACGCAGGCCGCCGGGCTCGGCCTGATCGCCGTCGGCGTGGTCGCCCTGGTCTGGCGGTACCTCGTCCCGGTGGACACGGAGGTGCTGGCCGGAGCGGGCACCCTGCTGGTCGCCAGCGGGCTGTGGGCGCTCTACACCGTGGGTCTGCGCGAGGTGGACCTCGACCCGGTCGGGTCGATCGGTCTGCTGTGCCTGCCCTCGCTCGCCGTGATCGCGCTGCTGGTCCTGACCGGAGTGCTCCCCACCGGGATCGCACACGCCGCGGGCGGCGACATCGTGCTGTTCCTGGTGGTCCAGGGGCTCGGGGTCGGACTGTGCGCCGGTCTGCTCTACGCGTTCGCCATCCGCAGGCTCGGCCCGGAACGCAGTTCCGTCGTCGGCAGCCTCAGCCCCGTCGCCGTCGTCCTGCTCGCCGTCCCTCTGCTCGACGAGTCGCCCACCCTGCCCGTACTCGTCGGCGTACCGCTGATCACCGCCGGCGTCGCGCTCGCCAACCGACGCCCCCGACCCGAGGTTCCCACCCGTGCTTGAGCTCCTGCCCGCCCCGCCCGCCGACCCGCTGTGGGACCTGGCCGCCGCCTTCGCCGCCGACGAGCGTCCCGAGCGGCTCGACCTGGTCCTCGGTGTCTACCGCGACCACACGGGTGTCACCCCCGTGATGGCCGCCGTCCGCGAGGCCGAGATACGCCTGGCGGAACGTTCCGCCTCCAAGGAGTACCGGGGCCTGTCCGGCAACACCGCCTTCAACCGCGCCATGGTCTCCACGGTCCTGGGCACCGGCGGTCCGGCCGGCCGCGCCACCGCCGTCCAGACCGTCGCGGGCACCGGAGCGCTGCGCCTGCTGGCCGATCTGATCCGCCGGACCCGGCCCGGCACCACGGTGTGGATCAGCGACCCCGCCTACGTCAACCACCGGCCCATCCTGGAGGCGGCGGGCCTGACGGTACGGACCTACGACTGGAGCGACCCGCTGCGCGATCTGCCGGACGCCCGCCGGGACGACGTGGTCCTGCTCCAGGGCTGCTGCCACAACCCCACCGGGGTCGACCCGACCCGCGACGAGTGGGAGGCGCTGGCCGGGCTGGCCGTACGCGACGGCTGGGTGCCGTTCGTCGACCTGGCGTACCACGGCCTCGGTGACGGGCTGGAGGCGGACCTGTGGGCCACGCGGATGCTGGCGGACCGCGTCCCCGAGATGCTGATCGCCGTCAGCTGCTCCAAAAACTTCGGCCTCTACAGCGACCGCACGGGCTGCGCCGTGGTCCTCGGCCCCTCCCGCACCGCCCTGC
Source organism: Streptomyces sp. NPDC051310 (assembly GCF_044455245.1). Taxonomy (NCBI): domain Bacteria; kingdom Bacillati; phylum Actinomycetota; class Actinomycetes; order Kitasatosporales; family Streptomycetaceae; genus Streptomyces; species Streptomyces sp. NPDC051310. The sequence goes on along the minus strand of NZ_JBITEO010000002.1, from coordinate 263,772 downwards.
GCAACGTCGAGACCGCCCTGCAGAACGCCGCCCGCACGCTGTACTCCATGCCGCCGGAGCACGGCGCCGCCGTCGTCACCGCCATCCTGGAGGACGACGGGCTGCGGGCCGCCTGGCGGGCCGAACTCGACGACATGCGGGCCCGGATCCAGGCCAACCGCGCCGACCTGGTCGCCCAGCTCGACTCGATGGGCCACGGGGCGCAGGCGAGCTCCCTCGCGCGGCAGAAGGGCATGTTCTCGACGCTGCCGCTGTCGGCCGACGGGATGCACGCGCTGCGCCGGCGGTTCGCCATCTACGGCACCGACTCGGGGCGCATCAACATCGCCGGCATCCCGGCCCACCGCATCCCCTGCCTCGCCCAGGGCATCGCGGCGGTGCTGGAACAGCCGACGTGCGCCGCCGTGAGCTGAGCCGATCCGCGCCGCGCTGAGCCGGGGGAGCTGAAGGGAGCGCCTCGCGGCGCAGCGCGGCGAGGGCGCGGGAAATGAGTATGTTGACATAGGTAAGGATTCATACCTATGGTGGCGGGCATGCCCACCCCCGGCGCGTCCCCGCAGGACACGGACACCGATCGCACGGCCGCCGTGCTCGCCGTCTGCCTGCCCGCGCTGAGCCGGGCCCTCGACCGCCGCGTCGCCCGCGACCTCCCGTACCCCCGCCTCCCCGAGGCGCAGCTCGCGCTGCTGCGGCTCGTCGCGGACCGCGAGGGCGTCACGGTACGGGAGTGCGCCGACGCGCTCCTGATGAAGCCCAACAACGTCAGTGCCCTGGTCTCCGCCCTCACCGAACAGGGCCTCCTGGAGCGCCGGCGGGACGCCCGCGACAAGCGGGTCGCGCACCTGCACCCGACGGACACGGCGAGGAGCCGCCTCGCCGAGGTGGGCGACCTCAAGGCCGGATACGTCGGCGAGGCACTGGAGTCCCTCACCGACGGGGAGCGCGACGCACTGGGCTCGGCCCTCGGCGCCCTCCAGTCACTGACGCGGCGGCTCCACCCGGCGACGCACTGACCCGCCCTTCCCCGTACGCCCCGGCGCGCACACCCGGCCGGGCGGGGCCGCCGCGCCGTGGAGTGCGGCCGGCAGCCCTCCGGACCACCCCGACCCGCCCGCGGTTTCCCGCACCGGGCCGTGCCTCCGCGCGCTGACGTACCCGCCGTACCTCCCCGCCTGGCGCCCCGCACGCGCGCGGCCCGTCCCCGGCCCACTCGGGATGGGCACGCCCGTGCGCCGGCAGGTCCGGCGCGGCGGCCCGCCGCCAGGACTGCGGCCCCCGCGCCCCGAACCGCCGCTCGCCCCCGTCACCCGTCGCTCGCCCCGTCACCCGCCGCAGCGGTCCGCCGCGCCGCGGCCCTTCCCGTCCGCCCCGACAAGGACACGTTCACCCATGCCCTCCCCTTCCGTGGACCACAGCCCCCCGCCCGCCACCCGCACACCGGCACCGGACCACCGGGTGCCGCGCGGCCGGCGGGCCAACCCGTGGCTCACCCTGATCGCCGTCGCCTTCGGCCTGTTCATGGTCGGCCTCGACGGCTCCGTCGTCTCCATCGCCAACCCCGAGATCGGCCGGGACTGGGCGCCTCGACCGCCGACCTGCAGTGGGTCACCAACTCCTACCTGCTGGCCCTCGCCGCGGCGCTGATCCTCGGCGGCAAACTCGGTGACCGCTTCGGCCGCCGTACGTACTACCTCGTCGGCGTCGCCGGCTTCACCCTCGCCTCCGTCGCCATCGGCCTGTGCGGGTCCATCGAGGGCGTCATCGCCTTCCGGGCCCTGCAGGGCCTCTTCGGCGCCCTGCTGATGCCCAACACGCTCGCGCTGCTGCGCGCGGTCTTCCCGCCCGGGAAGTTCGGCATGGCGGTGGGCATCTGGGCCATGGTGTCGTCCGTGTCCACCGCGCTCGGCCCCATCGTCGGCGGCCTGCTCGTCGAGCACGTCGACTGGGAGTCGGTCTTCTGGATCAACGCCCCCATCGGTGCCGCCGCCCTGGCCTTCAGCGCGTTCGTGCTCCCGCAGAGCCGGAACACCGCCGCGGCGGGTGAGAAGTTCGACCTCTCCGGCGTGGTCCTGCTCGCGGCCGGTCTGCTCGCCGTCGTCCTCGGCGTCGTCAAGGGCGAGACATGGGGCTGGACGTCGGGCGGCACGCTCGGCGCCATCGCCGCGGGCCTCGTGCTCCTGCTGCTCTTCGGCCGCCACGAGACGCGCGTGGCGCATCCGCTGCTGCCCATGCGGCTGTTCCGCAACCCGGCGCTGACCATCGGCACGGCCGTGACGGCGCTCAACTTCTTCGTCCTGCTCGGCGTGATCTTCTTCGTCATGATCTACCTGCAGAACGTCCGCGGCTTCACCCCCGTCGAAGCGGGCGTGCGCACGCTGCCGCTGAGCCTCGCCTCCGTCGTCGCCGCGCCGCTGGGCGCCGCGCTGACCGAGCGCTTCGGCGCGCGGTTCACCATGCCGCTGGGCATGCTTCTGCAGTCCGGCGCCTCCCTCGGGCTGTACACCTGGAGCGCCGACTCCTCCTACGCCGCGATGTGGCCGCCGTTCGTCGCGCTCGGCCTGGGCGTCGGCATGGTGATGGCCGCCTCCTCCGACGCGATCGTCGGGAACGCGCCGGTCGAGGACGGCGGCGTGGCGGGCGGCCTCCAGGCCACCTCCCTCCAGATCGGCGGGGCGCTGGGCACGTCGGTCCTGATCTCCCTCATCAGCAGCCGGGTCGGATCCGGCCTGACCGGCGAACTGACCGGTGCGGGCGTTCCCGCGCCGGTGGCCGCCGGGCTCGGCGAGGCCGAGGACGCGGTGGCGATGGGCATCGCGCCGGTCTCCGACGGCATGCCCGCCGGGCTGAGGGCCGCGGTCGTCGAAGGCAGCGGCCAGGCCTTCATTAACGGCGTGCACACCGCCGTCCTGGTCACCGCCGCGCTCACCGCGGCGGGCGCGGTGGTCGCCGCACTCGGCCTCCGCCGTCGCTCCGGCTGACCGCCGCCCGTTCCCGGCCTCCACCAACGGCACCGGCCGACCCCGCCCGGGGACGGCCGGCCAGCCGGTGCCAGTGCCGGTCCGCGCGCCGGCGGCACGGCACCGCGCGCCGCCGGCACCGGTGCCGGGCCACGCGCGGCCGGCACGGCACCGGCACCGGCACCGGTCGTCCGGCGGGGCGCGCCGCGTCCGCGCCTCAGTCCTTCCCGCCCCCGCCCGTGGCCCTGTCCGTCAGCATGCTGTACGACAGCTGGAGCACGTCCGCACCCGCCGTCGCCGCCAGGGCGGCCATCACGGCGCGGGTGCCCCGCGGCCACAGGGCCTGCCCTGCGGTGAACGCGGTCGCCACCCAGACGCTCATGCAGAAGGGGCACGTCAGCAGCTCGCCCGCCGCCTCGTGGCCGTCCTCCCGCGGGGACTCGCTCAGTTCGGCCGGCCCTTGCGGCCCCTGGTACGTCGTGAACGCCGCGCGCATCGGACTGGTGACCGCGCTCTTCGTCAGCAACCGGCTCAGCCGGAACGTCGCCACGGACGTGAGCGCGATGTCCCCCGGCCGGGGGCGCTCCGGAAGCGCGGAGCCGGTCAGCCGGACGGCCGCCGCCCACGCCGACGCGTACGCACCGAACGCCGTCAGTGCCGCCACGTAGCCGCCCAGCGGCCGGTCCTCCCCGCCGGAGTAGTCCCTGCGGATGCGTCGCAGCAGTTCCACCATGCTTGCCACCTTCGGTATCGGGGCCGCTCACTGGCACGTCCTGCCGCGCCGGCCTCTGTGCTCCCGGGGCCCCGGTCGACCGGAAGCGGACGGCTGCGGCGGTGAGGTCAGCCGCGCCCGTCGCGGGATCCGCCGTACGCCCCCTCCCGCAGCGAGCGCAGCCGCGCGGTCGGGCGCAGCCCGGGGAGGCTGCACCGGTAGGGGTCGTAGCCGATGGACGTCCCCGTCCAGGGCAGCAGGGGTGCCACGGTCAGCGCGGCGACCGGGCGCCAGTGCTGTCCGCGTGCGGCGACGCAGAGGTCGAGGACGATTTCGGTGTCGAGCAGGTGCTCCTGCAGGGCGTGCAGCCCTCCTCGCACGGCACGGTGCGGGGCCCGCGGCAGGGCCGCCAGCCAGCAGGTCCGCCGCCCCACCCGGTACGCGGTCAGCGTCCCGTACGGGCCCGCCAGCGGGCGGCGCCGGGGGAGGGGCACGTGGCGGAGCAGCCGCCCGCTGCCGCTGGTGGTGAGCAGCAGGTCCCACGGCCGTCCGGGACCCGCCGCGTCCTCCACCCTGAGGGCCAGGCCGAAGCCGTCCGGGAGGCTCTCCGGCAGCCCGAGCGCCCGCGACCAGCGGGCCGTCACCCGGTACGTGCCGGGCTCGTCCAGCAGCGGCACGCCCCACGCGCGGTGGGCCGAGCCGGTCACGGTCAGGACGGCGGAGCAGTTCACGCCGTCCGGGTGCAGCGCCGGCGCGCGCCGGCGGCGGGCCACGTACCGGGAGGCCGTACGGGCGAGCCTGTGGGGCGTGGACGTCGACATCATGTCGCCCCGGGTACCCGGCCGGAACGGATCCACCCACGGAAACGGCTCGGCCCCGCCACCGGGACAGGGAAGGTGGCGGGGCCGTCGCCGGTTCCGCCGGCCGGGGGGACAACCGGGCGGACCTGCGTCACGACCTCTGGTGCCCCGTTCCGGCGAGGACATGCACACCGGAACGCGCCCCGATGCACGGCCGTGCGCGCCGGGCCGCCGCGCGACCGCCCGCCCCCGCCCGGGGAACCGGCCCGCCCGCCCTCGCCGACCGCCCCGGGGGAGGCACGTGGCGCGCTTGAACGAACGTCGGGATTCCGCGGGGGAGTACTGCTGTGCAAAAGCAGGAGGTAACTGAACCAGTTCACTGAACAGCGTTGTCACAGCAGGCGCATCGCCCGGTGCATTCAGGTCCGCCGACCGTGAAAGGGGGAGGGCGTGGTCAGCGGACCACGCGGCACCGGCGGTACGGACACGACCGGTGCGCCCGCCCGGGAATCGGTGCCCCCGTGGCCCGGTGACGGTGCGCCACCCCGGTCCACGGCTCCGCGGAAAGCCACCGCCTCTCCGCCCTCCGAAGCGCTCCGGGAACGAAACGGACGACTAAACTTAACCGGTTCTGTCCCGGCTATTGTTTCGGCCCCCGCATACCCCTAGCCTCATTTCCGGTCGCCGGGCACGCCCGTCAATCCCATGGGAAAACCGCGTCGGGTCTCCTCCGCCCGGCCGGTCCGGCGCACATTTCCTCCCGCTGTTCGGTGGGAGCCGCGGAACGTCACCGAACAGCGGGGACCCACGGCCCGTCCGCCCCGTGCACCGACACGCCCGGCGGACCGCCGCGGACCACCCCCGGAGGCGGTCGGGGCGGAGCGCGGCCGGGCCGGCAGCACCGCACCCTCCATGTCAGGAAAGCCGTACGCCCCGGACCTCGCGGCCGCGGCGTGCGCGCGACCGAGTCGGGAGCACCACATGAGCAGAAAACGGGTCACCGCGGCGGGAGCGCTGCTGGCCGTCGCCGCCACCGTCCTCACCGCACCCTCCGCCGCCCACGCGGCGGTCCCGTCCGCCGCCGGCTTCCACGTCGAGGACGGCCGGCTCCTCGACGCGAACGGCAACGACTTCGTCCTCCGGGGCGTGAACCACGCGCACACCTGGTACACCGCCACGACCGACCGGGCACTGGCCGACATCAAGGCGCTGGGAGCCAACTCCGTACGCGTCGTGCTCAGCACGGGCGACCGGTGGACCAAGAACGGCACCGCGGACGTCGCGCACGTCGTCGCCCGGTGCAAGGCGAGCAGACTCGTCTGCGTCCTGGAGGCGCACGACACCACCGGATACGGGGAGCAGTCCGGCGCGGTGTCGCTGGACAAGGCGGTCGACTACTGGATCGACGTGCAGAGCGCGCTCAAGGGCCAGGAGAAGTACGTCCTGCTGAACCTCGGCAACGAGCCGCACGGCAACACCGGGCACACCGCCTGGACCGCCGACACCAGGAACGCCATCACCCGCATGCGCGCCGCCGGCTTCGAGCACACCCTCATGGTCGACGCCCCCAACTGGGGCCAGGACTGGTCCTTCACGATGAGGGACAACGCCCCCGCCGTCTTCGCCGCCGACCCGCGGCGCAACACCGTCTTCTCCGTCCACATGTACGGCGTCTACGACACCGCCGCCGAGGTGGAGGACTACCTGAACCGCTTCGCCTCCCGCCGGCTCCCCCTCGTCGTGGGCGAGTTCGGCGACGCGCACTCGGACGGCAACCCCGACGAGGACGCCATCATGGCCACCGCCCGCCGGCTGGACCTCGGATACCTGGGCTGGTCCTGGAGCGGCAACGGAGGCGGTGTCGAGTACCTCGACATGGCCACGGGCTTCGACGCCGGCCGGCTGACCCCGTGGGGGCAGCGCATCTTCAACGGCCCCGACGGCATCCGGCAGACATCCCGCGAAGCGAGCGTCTACGGCACCGGGAGCGGCGGCGACACCCGGCCGCCCACCGCCCCCGGCGCGCCCACCGCCTCGGACGTCACCTCCACCGGCGCCCGGCTGACCTGGCCCGCGTCCACCGACGACACCGCGGTCACCGCCTACGACGTCGTCCGCGTCGACGGCAGCGGCGAGACACCCGTCACCACCGCCACGGCCACCGGCACCACGCTCACCGGACTGACCCCCGCCACCGCGTACACCTTCGCCGTCTACGCCCGCGACGCCGCCGGCAACCGTTCCCCCCGCTCGGCCACCGTCGCCGTCACCACCGCCGGCGGTCCGGCCGCCGGAAGCTGTGCCGTCGCCTACCGCCTGGAGGACTGGGGCACCGGATTCAACGCCCACGTCACCCTCCACAACACCGGCAGCCAGGACATCAGGGGCTGGCAGCTCGACTTCGCCTTCCCCGGCGGGCAGACGGTGACCTCCGCCTGGAACGCCAAGGTCACCCAGCAGGGCAACCAGGTGCGGGCCACCCACGAGTCCTGGACCGCGACCATCCCGGCCGGCGGAACGGTCGGCTTCGGCCTGAGCGCCTCCTCCACGGGAGGCAACGGCGTGCCCGCCGCCTTCAGCCTCAACGGCTCCCCCTGCACCAGGAACTGAGCCGTTCCGCGCCCCGGCCACCGCGTCCGGGGGGCACCGGCGGCCTCCCCGCGGCCACACCGGCCGGCGGGAGGCCGCCGGCGCACCGCCACCACCCGCCGGCCGCGCCTCCCCGATCCCGCGCGGCCGGCCCGCACACCGAGGAGCCGGCACCATGCCGTACACCGACCTGCCCCCCGGCCATCCCGCCGCCCGTGACGAACCGCCCACGGAACCCGAGGACTTCGACGCCTTCTGGCACGAGACCCTGCGGCTCTCCCGGGAGGCGGGCGGCTCACCGAGCCTCCACCCCGTCCCGGGCTCTCCCCTGGCCACCCTCGACGCCTACGACGTACGGTTCCCCGGCTGGGGCGGCCAGCCCGTCGCCGCCTGGCTCCTCGTCCCCTCGGAGGCCGAGGGGCCCCTGCCGGCGGTGATCACGTACATCGGATACACCGGCGGGCGCGGACTGCCCACCGACCACCTGCTGTACGCGTCGGCCGGTTACGCGCACCTCGTCGTCGACAGCCGGGGCCAGGGCCACGACACACCGGACCCGCACCCGGACGCCGGGACCCAGTGGGTGCACGGCTTCATGACCAGGGGCATCCAGGACCCGCGCGACCACTACTTCCGGCGGCTCGTCGCCGACTGCGTCCGCGCGGTGGACGCGGCACGCACCCTGCCGCACGTCGACCCCGACCGCATCACCGTCCAGGGCGCCAGCCAGGGCGGCGGGCTCGCCCTCGCGGTCGCGGGCCTGGCGGGCGACCGGATCGCGGCGGCCCTCCCGGACGTTCCCTTCCTGTGCCACATCCGGCGCGGGGCCGCGACGGCGACCGAAGGGCCGTACACCGAGCTCGTCGACTACCTGCGCCACCACACCCCGGACGCCCCCGACCGGGTTTTCGCCACCCTCGGCCACTTCGACGGCGTCCACTTCGCCCGCCGGGCCACGGCCCCCGCCCTCTTCAGCGCCGGCCTGATGGACCCGGTCTGCCCGCCGTCCACCGTCCACGCGGCCTTCCAGCAGTACGCGGGCGACAAGCAGATCACCGAATGGCCCTTCGCGGACCACGCGGGGGGCAAGGGAGCCAACGCCGTCGTGCAACTGCGCTGGCTGCGCGGGCGCGGCCTCGCCCCTGCCCGGCGATGGACCCCATGACGAGGGGTGTGCCCGGCGACGGACCGCGTCCCGCCCGGGGGAGTGGTCACGCCGTGCGCGGCGGGCGGGTGCTGCCCCGCGGTACGAGCCTCCCGGGCGCCCCCCGGACGTCGCCGACGCCCTCCCCCGCGATGAGCGCCAGCAGCGACCGGGCGGCGGTCGCCCCGTAAGCGGGGATGTCCCGTGCCACGGCGGACAGGGGCGGCCGGACGACCTGGGTGAGGGGCGACTCGTCCCAGGCGACGAGCGACAGGTCGGCGGGGATGTCCAGGCCGAGTTCCTGGGCGACGGACAGCGCCGCCACCGCCATGATGTCGTTGTCGAAGACCATCGCGGTGGGGCGCCGCGCCGCGATGAGCAGGTGACGGGTGGCGCGGGCCCCCTCCTCACCGGTGTAGTCGGTGTGGACGGTCTCCGGCTCGGGCAGCCCGGCCTCCGCGCACGCCTCCCGCAGCGCGAGGTCGCGGACGGCGGTGTGCGCGAGCTCCGCGGGTCCCGCCACCCGGGCGATGCGGCGGTGGCCCAGCGCGGCGAGGTAGCGCACCGCCTCCCGTACGCTCTCGCCGTCGTCGGACCAGACGGCCGGCAGGCTTCCCGAGGTCCCGGGCGGTGCGATGGCGACGACGGGCAGGCCGAGGGCTTCGACCGCGGGGACGCGGGCGTCGTCGGAGTGCAGGTCGACCAGGAACACGCCGTCCACCCGGCGCTCCCCCCACCAGCGGCGGTAGACCTCCAGCTCCTGCTCGTGGGAGTCGGCCATCTGCAGCATCAGCGCGTAGGACTGCGCGGAGAGGACGCTCTCGATGCCGCTGACGAGCTCCATGAAGAAGGGCTCCACGCCGAGCGTGGAGGGGGGCCGGCGCACCACGAGGCCGACCGCTTGGGCGCGGGCGCCGTTGAGGGCCCGTGCGGCACTGTTGGGACGCCAGCCGAGCTCCTCCGCGATCGCCTTGATCGAGGTGCGGGTCGCGTCGGACACTCCGGGGCGGTCGTTGAGGGCGTAGGAGACGGCCACCTTGGAGACGCCGGCGTGGCGGGCGATGTCCGCGATGGTCGGCCGCTTCACGCGTCACCCCCGGGCTGTGTGCGGTTCCTCGGACGCCGTGACCCTACCGTCCGGCGCCCGCGCCCGTCGTGCCGTCGTGGTGAGGCCGGCGCGGTGGTCCCGTCGTCCCGCGGACCGGCGGGCGGGACGCTCCCGGTTCACCGGTGCGGTCGCGGGTCCGGGGTGGTGCCGTGTGCTCCTGCCGGCGGTGCGGCGTCGGGGTGGGGCCCGGAGGGCTACGGGGCCCCGCCGCGGTTCGCCGGCTGGTGCTGCCCGGTGCGCGGGGCGTCGTCGAAGATGACGCCGGGCCGGGAGGGGACCTGGTTCAGCACCCACAGGCCCACCAGGGTCACCAGGGTGAACAGCACGGTGATCAGCGCGGCGAGGACCACGCGGCGGCGGCGCTCCCGGCGCAGCCAGTCGCCGCGTGCCGCGCGGTAGGCGCTCGGTGCGGGGTGGACGTCGTCGGCCAGTGCCGCGAGGGCCTCGCGGAGCTGTCGCTCGGTGTCGGCGGCAGAGGTCGGCGAGGGGGAATCGCTCATCGTCGGGCCTCCATCGCCTGGGTGAGGGCGGCAATTCCGCGTGCGGTATGCGTCTTGACAGAACCGCACGATATACCCATCGCCTCCGCGATCTCCGACTCCTTCAGCCCGAGCCAGTGCCGCAGGACGAGCGCCTCGCGCTGCCGCGTCGGCAGTTTGCGCAGGGCGGCCACGAGCACGCGCTGGTCGTCACGGAGCAGGGCGGACGCCTCCGCGGAGGCCGCCGAGGCATCGGTGGGGACGACGGACGCGTCCGGTGTCTCCACGTGCTTCCGGACGACCTGGAGGTGGCGGATCCGCATGCGGGTGAGATTGCACACGACGGAGCGCAGGTATGCCTCCGCGGAGCTGGAATCCCGCAACTTACGCCATTTTCGGTAGATCTGGTAGTACGCCTCGGCCACGATGTTCTCCGGGTCGTCGGCACCGAGCAGGGTGGCGAGACGCAGCATCGAGGCGTAGTGGAGGTCGAACAGCCGGGACAGTCCGGCCTCCCGCTCCAGTTCGGCCAGGTCGACCAGGGGCGCCTGGGCGGCCCCGGGCGCATCGCCTTCTCCGAGCGCCCTCCGGGTGGCGGTCGACGGCAACGAGGAGATGACGTCCTGGCGGGTCCGCTTCATGGGCTGCTCGTTCCTCTCGTCGTGCGGCGCCCGGCGGCCGGGCGTTGCGGCAGGGCGGTGGTTGCGGCACCGCGGGGTGGACCGAGGCGGTCGAACACCGTGGTGAGGACCACGGCGACCGCGACATTGAGCAGGAAGGCGGCGAGGCCGGTGTAGACCTCCAGCTCCCGGCCGCCGAAGGGGAGGGGCACCACGGAGGAGAACCCGTGGCCCACGACCAGGGTGGTGCCGGCGACCATCCCCGTGCCCCATCCGGCCAGCAGGGCGCGTTCGTGCAGCCGCCGCGTCAGCAGTCCGCCGGCGACGGCGGGGAAGACCTGAAGGATCCAGACTCCTCCGAGCAGTTGAAGGTTGATGGCGTCCTGGTCGCGCAGGCCGACGGCGAAGGCCACCGCGGCGACCTTCACCACGAGCGACACCACGCGCGCGATCCGCACCTGCCGCTTCGGCGTGGCGGTCGGCTGCACGTACTCGACGTAGACGTTGCGCACGAACAGGGACGCGGCGGCGATCGACATCACGGCGGCCGGGACCAGCGCCCCCACGGCGAGCGCCCCCAGCACCAGCCCTGCCAGGAGCGCCGGCAGGAACGAGCCGACCAGCAGCGGTACGGCCTCCTCGGCGCGGCCGGGCGGCGTGTGGATGCCGGCCGCCAGGGCCGCGACGCCCAGCAGCCCGAACAGCGCGAGCACAGCGGTCCAGGCCGGCAGCGCGACCGACGCCCGGCGCAGGGTGCCCGCGCTCGACGCGGCGAAACCGGCGGTGAGGACGTGCGGGTACATCAGCAGGGCCAGCGCCGAGCCGAGGGCCAGCGTGGCGTACGCGCCCTGCTGGCGCGGGCCCGGCACCAGCGCGGCGTCCGGCGCCGCCCGCTCCGCGAGGTGCAGCGCCGCGGCGTCGAACATCGGGCCGGGACCGCCCAGCCGCCCCAGGACGAGCGCCATGACGGCGAACGCGGAGCAGAAGACCAGGACGCCCTTCAAGGCCGAGATGACGGTGGGGGACCGCAGCCCGTAGCGGTACGACGCCAGGGCCGGCACCGCGAACAGCGCGATCAGCGCCAGATCACCCGCGGGGCCGCGGGGATAGAGCCCGCTCACCGTCAGCACCGCGCGCAGTCCCACCAGTTGCAGCGCCAGATAGGGCAGCGTGGCCAGGATCCCGGTCAGGGCCACCGCGAGCGCCAGGGACGGCGAGCCGTAGCGGCCCCGGACGACGTCGGCCACCGTGATGTGGCCGTGGGCGCGGGCCATCGCCCACAGCCGGGGCAGCAGGACGAAGGCCAGCGGCCAGACGATCACCGTGTACGGCAGGGCGAAGAAGCCGGAGGCCCCGTCGCCGTACACCAGACCCGGTACGGCGGCGAAGGTGTAGGCGGTGAACACCGTGCCGCCCAGCAGCAGCCAGGTCCACAGCGTGCCCAGGGAGCGGTCGGCGAGGGCCCAGCCCTCCAGCGAGGGGAGGGTGTCGCGGGCGTGGAACCGCCGCGCCGACACCGCCCATAAGGACGTCGCGCCGACGACCGAGAGGAAGGCCGCGAGCAGCGCCTCTTCACGCATCCCCGCCCGCCCCCCGGTCGTCGACCCAACCCCCTGTTGCTTACGGGTTGCGTGAAGGTATCAACCAGAGGACAGGACGGGGACGGAAAACCGGGGAAACGGCCGGCGGACGTCACCGGCGCCGCGGCCGGGCCCGGGTGAGCAGGTGCGCGGCGAGCATGGCGAAGGCGCACCCGGGGATCCACGCGAGCTGGTACCAGTAGAAGAACGGCACTCCGGCCAGCCGTGGCCGGTCCTGGGCGTACCACGGAACCCATGACAGTGCCACGACGGGCGCGAGCAGGATGACGGCGGCGACGCCTCTGCGCCATGACCACGGCCGACGGCGCGGTACGTCCCCGAGCTGTTCCACCCGGACTCTCCTCAATCCTGTTGGTTTGTGTAAGAGTTGCCGTTGCCCGTGCGCCGGTTGACAGCACCGCAAGACCCTACCGTCCCCCCCCCAACCCGGCCGGCGCTCTCGCACACCTCGTCAGTCAGGCAAGGGACCCCCACACCACCAGAGGCAGCGACGATGACAGTAGGCCCGATGGCCGCGACGCTCATGGCCGTCATCGGCGGTTCCTCGCTGCTCGCGGTCACGGCGCGCCGGCTGCACCCCAGCAGCGACCTGCCGTCGCTCGGCGGGTGGGCGCTGGCGGACCGGAGCCTGGGCACCGGCTGGACCTGGCTGCTGCTGGGCGGCAGCATCTTCACCTCGTACACCTTCACCGCCGTGCCCGGCCTGGTGTACGGCAACGGCGCACCGGCCTTCTTCGCCCTGCCGTACACGATCATCGTCTGCCCCCTGGCGTTCGTCCTGCTGCCCCGGATGTGGGCGATGGCGCGGGAGCACGGGCACGTTACCGCCGCCGACTTCGTCCGCCGGCGGTACGACTCGGCCCCGCTGGCCCTCGTGGTCGCGCTGACCGGCATCCTCGCCACCATGCCGTACCTGGCGCTGCAACTCCTCGGCATACGCGCGGTGCTGGACGCGGCGGGCGTGCCGTCCCGGGCGGCGGCGGGTGACTGCGTGATGATCGCCATCTTCGCCGGGCTGGCCATCGCCACCTACCGGCACGGGCTGCGCGCCCCCGCCGTCATCTCCGCGCTCAAGGGCGTCGCCGTCTTCGGCTCGGCGGTGGCCGTCTGCTGGCTGGTACTGGACCGGCTGAACGGCCCCGAGGGCGTCTTCGCCGCGGCCGCCACCCGGCTGTCGGACTCGACGGCCAACGCCTCCCTGGTCCTCACCCCGGGGCAGCAGCCCGCCTTCGTCACGCTCGCGATCGGCTCGGCGCTCGCCCTGCTGATGTACCCGCACGTCCTCACCGCGGCGTTCGCCGCCTCCGACGCGGCCGTCCTGCGCCGGGTCAGCATCGCCCTGCCCCTGTGGACGGTGGTCCTGGCGCTCTTCGGCCTGCTCGGCATCGCCGCCATCGCCATGGGCGTGGACACCCCCGAGAACGGCGCCGAGGCGGCCGTTCCGATGCTGACGGCCCTGCTGATGCCCGGCCCGCTGGTGGGGCTGGTGTTCGGGGCCATCACGGTCGGCGCGCTCGTCCCGGCCGCCGTGATGTCGATCGCGGCCGCCACCTCGTTCGTCCGCAACGTCTACGTCGAATACGTCCACCCCACGGCCACCCCCAAACGGCAGGTGCGGATCGCGCGGACGGTGTCGCTCACCGCCAAGCTCGGCGCGGTCGTCTTCGTCTTCGGGCTGCGCGACCAGGACGCCATCAACCTCCAGCTGCTCGGCGGCGTCTGGATCCTCCAGATCTTCCCCGCCGTCGCCGTCGGCCTGTACACGGCGCGCCTGCGCCCCGCCGCGCTGCTGGCCGGCTGGAGCGCGGGGATGCTCCTCGGTACCGCCCTGGTGGTACGCGGCGGCTTCTCCGCCGTCGTACCGCTCGGCATCCCCGGCTCGGCGGGCGTCTACGTGGGACTGGTCGCCCTGCTGCTCAACCTCGTCATCGCCCTGTTCCTCACTTTCCTGGCCGAGGCCCGGGAGCGGTGGCCCGGCGCCGCTTCGCCGTCACCACGGCCGTAGTCAGCAGCAGCGCCAGAGCGGACAGTTCGACGGCCGCGCCCGCGGCGGTGAGCGTCGTGCTCGAACCGTGCTCCAGGGCCAGACCGCCCAGCACGCCGCCCATCGCCAGGCCCAGGTAGGACGAGGAGCCGTTCAGCGACAGGGCGACGGTCGGCTCGGGGATGTCCAGTCCGGCGATCGCGTGGTTCTGCGCCGGGGGCAGCGCCCACGACGCGACGCTGACGACGCACAGCAGCAGCGCGAAGACCCCCGCGGTGACCCAGGACCCGCGCCCGTCCGCCAGGGTGAGCAGCACCAGGGCGGCCAGCCCGCCGAACAGCACGGCGACGGCCCCGTTGTAGGCGCGCCGGCCGCCGAACCGGTCCGCTGCCCGCCCCCCGACCGCGCTGCCGGCGAGCGCGGCGAGACCCGACACCAGCAGGAAGGCGCTCACCCCGGCCGCCCCCACGCCGGTGACGTCCTCGGCGAGCGGAGCCACGTACACCATGACGGTGAACTCGCCCGCGCACGCCAGGGCGTTCGCCAGCAGGGCGATGAGCACCTGCGGGTGCGCGGCCGACCGCAGCCGCTGCCCCAGGGTCACCGCCGCCGGAGCCGCCACCCGCGGCACGGCCTTCGCCAGCACCGCCACCGCGACCGTGGCCAGCACCGCCACCAGCACCAGGGTGGCCCGCCAGTCGCCGACGGCACCGATCAGGGTGCCGAGCGGCACGCCCAGCGCGGTGGCCGCGGACATCCCGCCCGCGACCATGGCGAGCCCCCGGCCCCGCCAGCGCTGCGGCGTGACGCTCACCGTGATCACCATGGCGCAGGGCAGGTAGAGCCCCGCCCCCACGGCCGCCAGCACCCGGGACGCCAGCAGCACCGGGTAGTTCGGGGCCACGGCCCCCAGCACGTTCGCGGCGATGAACACCGTCAGGGCCACCAGCAGCAGCCGCCTGCGGTCGAACCCGGCCGTGACCGTGGCCAGGACCGGTGCCCCGACGGCGTAGACCAGCGCGAAGACACTGATCAACTGGCCCGTCGTCGCCGGGGAGACGCTCAGATCGGAGGCGATCCGGTTCAGCAGCCCGCTGATGACGAGGCTGTCCGTACCGATGGCGAAGGCGCCGACGGCCAGCGCCGACAGCAGCAACCGGTCCGGCCCGCCCCCGTCCTCGGCGGCCGGGTCCTGGATCTCCTCGGCGGTTTCTCCGGCGGTCATGACAGCCGCACTGCTCCCTGTTCGTCCGGCCGCGGCCGGTGGTGGACGGTGCCGGTCACTGCGAGAACCGGCCCAGGTACAAGGTGTTCCGCTCTCCCACGAGCTCCAGCAGGTCCCCCAGCCGTGCCAGCGCCGCGGCGTCCGGCGTCCACACCCACAGCTCCCGCGCCTCCACCACCGCCCCCCGGCGGGTCTTCGCCTCGAACCCCTCCAGGCCGAGCCGCACCGACGAGGCGCCGTGGGCGATCGCCGTCCTGATGGGATGGTAGAAGGCGGCCCACGGGTACGCCGGGCCCCGCTCCTCGACGTCGTAGTCGCAGCCGTAGGTCATGAAGACCACGCTCCGCGGCCCCCGCAGGTGCAGCGCGCACGCGACGATCCGGCCGTCCCGGATCACGGCGGGGATGACCACCGCGTCGTCCGGCAGCCGGTCCGCGAGCTCGATCCGCGCCCGCCGGATCGCCTCGGCGTCCGCCAGCCCCCCGTGCTTGACCAGCGTCCGCGCCTCCAGCTCGGCGATCCGCGCCGCGTTGCGCACCGGGTCCACCTCGGCCGTCGTGAGGTCCGGTGCCTCCAGGAGCCGCTGCTCCTCCAGGCGGTAGCGGCGGCGGCGCCGGCTCGGCAGCGCGGCCAGGAACTCCTCGTAGGAGCCGTACCCGCCGGTCTCCACCCACGACGCGCCCGTCATCGCCCCGCCCCGGAACCCGGCCTCGGTGAGGACGGAGCGCAGCAGGGTGTCGCGGGGACTGACGAACGGGAAGGCCACGGCGCCCGCGCCGTGCTCCGCCGCCGACGTCTGCGCGGCACGCACCAGCCGGGCGGCCACGCTCCGCGCCTCCGCCGCGTCCGCCTCCGGATGGCACAGCAGCTCGCTGCGGTCGAACTCCCGGACGACGAGGCAGGCGCCCAACCCCCGTGTGAGCGCCTGCCACAGCGGTTCCCCGTCGTCGTCCCCCGCCCGCCCCGCCGGGTCCGCGGCGGCGCGGACCAGGTCGCGCTGGGCGCGGCGGAGCGAGGCGGCCTCGGCCTCGTCCGTACCGGCGTCCAGCCGCAGCACGGCCTGCGAACCGACGAACTTCCACGGATCGCTGGTCAGACCGGACCCCGGTACGGCGACCACACCCCGCAGCGCTCCGCGCGGCCGCTCGGGCGGCCCGAGCGTGAACAGCACGCCGCGGCCCGGTTCCACGTACTCCCGGAACCGCAGGAAGCCGTGGCTGGAGTCGACGTCCGCCGCCTTGGTCAGCTCCTCCCAGGCGGCGGGCCCGACCTCGTCCACGCTGCTCAGGATCCGTACCTCCGACACCGGCATCCCTTCTGTCACCCCGATCCTCCCGGCGGCGGCCGGTGCGGCCGCCGTCCCGGCGTCCCGGGCGCGGCGACCGCTCCGGCCACCATCAGATGTCGCCGCCCGATTCCTTGATGAACTGGGCGGACCACTTGCGCTTCGCGCGCAGGCTGAGCCGGTTGACCACGTCCGGGACGAGGCCCATGGGCCGGCGGATGTCGATGATCAGCATGACGCGGCGCCCGTCGCTCTCGTTGTACACCTCGTGCTCGAAGGTGTCATCGATGAGGATGCCCTGGCCCTCCTGCCACGTGTGCATCTCCTGGTCCACGCGCAGCCGGGGCGGGTTGTTCTCCGGCACCGTCAGCGGCAGGTGGTAGCGCAGGATGCCCGCGTACGGACCCTCGTGCGCCTTCAGCGTCACCCCGGGCTCCAGGATCGCGATGATCGCGTTGACCACCCGCGGGGTCCGCTCGGCGAAGTCCACGAAGGTGGGGCAGTCCCGGTAGGCGGCCGGGTTCGTCTCGCCGAGCATGTACGCGTAGTACAGCCGCCAGTCGGTGGACACCTCCGCCGCGCGCAGCGGGTCGATGTCGCCGTACGGACGCACGTCCCGCGTCTCGATGAGCTTGGTGACCTCGGCCTTGATCTGGTCGAACTGGTAGTCCAGCTTCCGGGACTCGGGGAAGAGCGCGTACGGCGACATGATCCGGAACCGGTTGCGGCCACCGCTGGCCTTCAGGAAGTACCGGTTGATCGCCTTGCGCACCCCCGGCTGGTTGATGCTGAGGGAACCGTTCACGACTGCGTCTCCTTCGATGGGGCGGACAGACCGGGCAGCGGGGCGGGCCGGGGGCTCACCGCGGTCCGGGGCGGCACGTGGCGTACAGGAAGCCGGGGTGGACCTCGTCGACGGAGCAGGACCAGCCGAGGGCGGTCAGCCGCTCCGTCAGCTCGGCCGGGCTGCGGAAGACCTTCACGATGCGGAAGCTGCGCCCGTCCTGGAGGGTGCGGCGGACGGCGACCTCGGGCTCGGAGTCGTCCTGCTGCTCCAGCCGCCGCTCGTGGTCGGTGACGTCGACGAACTCCACGACGCCGCCCGGCGCCACGGCGCTGCGCACGCTCTCCCAGAAGGCCTCGAACCGGTCGTCGGGCACATGGGCCAGCCAGTGGGCGAAGAACACCGCGTCCCACTGCCGGTCGGGGGTCCAGTCGAAGAGGTCCTGCTGCCGGAACTCGACGTTGTCCAGCCCGTGCCGGCCGGCCTCGGCGATCATCTCGGCGGACCCGTCCAGGGCGGTGACCCGGTCGGCCAGGCCGGACAGGTGGCGCGTCCAGTAACCGGTGCCGCTGGCCAGCTCCAGCACCTCGCCCCGGATGTTCCCGGCGCGCAGCCGCTCCAGCGCGGCGGGCGCCGCGGAGTCCATGTACGGCACGAAGGTCGCGTCGTACTCGGAGGCCCGGGCCCGGTAGTAGGACAGCTGGCTCTCGATCAGACCGTGCGAAGTGGTCATGGGTCCTCTTCCTCGATTGCTGGGAATACGGTGGTGCGGATCAGAGCGAAGGGCCGAGCATCGCCACGAGGTTCTGCGGGCGGAGGAGCATCTTCTCCTTGAAGGATTCGTTGAGCCGGCCGCACTCGATCGACTCGGTGCCCGCCGACCACATGAGCTCGACGATCTCCCACCACAGGGCGTAGTACGGGCTGAACCGCAGGTCGGCGCGGCCGCGCACATACCCTCCGGCCCACGCCTGCAGGCGTTTCTCCTCCAGGAAGCAGACGGCCACGGCGAGCGGCTCGCCGTCGTTCTCGCGCACCTCGACGACCCGTACCGGCTCGTCGAGTTCCCGCAGGAACGCCGCCAGCTTCAGCGGGTCGTAGTACTTGGGCGAGCCGGTCCGGGTGGCGCTGGCGGCGATCAGCTCCAGCAGCGGCACCAGGCCCTCGTGGTCCGCCCGGTGCACCCGGGCGTGCCCCTGCTCGCGGTACCTGCGCAACTGGCGCTGGTAGTCGCGCCGTACCGACCGGCGCATCCCGGCGAGGTAGGCCTCGCCGTCCGGTGCGTCGGACCGGTGCAGTGTCCAGCGGGGCACCAGCTCCCGGGGCCGGAACCCCTTCCGCTCCAGCGTCCGCACCAGCGGATGGTCGGTGCCCAGGTTGGCGAACCCCCACTGCGGGGCGTGCAGTTCGGCGGCCCGGGCGGCGAACGCACGCGTCAGCGCGTCCAGGGCGTCCTCGTCGGCCGCCAGCAGCCGCGAGTCCGGGGAGTGCCACATCGGCGACAGCAGGGCCTGCTCGCCGTCGGCCATCCCGAGCAGGCCGAGCGGATCGCCCTGCAGGTAGGTGGGCGCGGCGGCGACCAGTTCGCCGTCGCGGCGCACCTCCAGGTAGCGCGGCTCGCTGATCCGCTGGACGGGGTGGTGCTCGTAGGCCCGCAGGAACGCCCGGGTGTGGAACACCGGCGCGTCCAGCCGCGCCACCAGCCCGTCCCAGTCCGGCGCCAGACCGTCGGCACCGGCGGTCCCGCGCACGTCGAGCACCGCCCCGGGCGCGGGCGGCGCCACGGCCGCGGGGCTGCCGGCCGCACCGTCCAGGCAGGCCGCGATGGCGGCGGCGCAGGCGTCGACGGCGGCCGGTTCGACGGGCCCCATGTGCCCGATGCGCAGCACCTCGTCCTTCCAGGGGCCGCGTCCGGAGGACACCCAGGTGTCGTGCTCGGCGGCCAGCGCCTCGCGCACCCGCACCGCGCCCCCGTCCGGCAGTCGTACGGCGGTCACCGTGGGGGAGCTGTGCGCCTCGTCGGGGACGACGGCCAGCCCCCGGGCGCGCAGGGCGTCGCGGCACCGCCGCGCCGTGCGGGCATGGCGCTCCCACACCGCCTCGACGCCCTCCTTCTCGATCGCGGCGAGCGCCGTGTCGAGGGCGTACAGCACCGACAGGGCCGGTGTGTACGTCGTGGTGCCGGCCCGGGCGTGCTCGGCCGCGCGGGCGAGGCTCAAGTAGTAGGACCCCTCGCCCGGTTCGGCCGCCCGGGCCAGCGCCCGCTCCGAGACGGCGACGAGGGACAGCCCGGGCGGACAGGCCAGGGCCTTCTGCGTCACCCCCACCGCCGCGTCGAGCCCGAGCTCGTCGAAACCGATCTCGACGGCGGCCAGGCTGCTGACCACGTCCACGAGGATCAGGCAGTCGCTGACCGCCCGGATCGCCTGAGCCCACGCGCGCAGCGGCGCCACCACACCGGTGGAGGTCTCGTTGTGGGTGAGCAGGACGGCGTCGTACCCCGCGGCCAGGCGCTCGGTGATGAGGGCGGTGTCCACCACCTGCCCCCACGGTGCGGCCAGCACGTCCACCACGGCACCGTGGTGCTCCGCGATCTCGGCGAACCGCTCGCCGAAGTAGCCCAGCTGGACCGACAGGACACGGTCCCCGGGCCGCAGCAGGGACGCGGCGACCGCTTCCAGGCCGCCCGTCCCGGAGCACGTCAGGGGCAGCACGGTGCCGGCGGTGCCGAACAGCGCCCCCAGCCGCGGCGCGATGCCGCCGAACAGGTCGCGGAAGCCGTCGGAACGGTGGCTGATCATCCGGGTCGTCATGGCGGCGAGCGTGCCGTCCGGCACCTCGACCGGCCCCGTCACCCTGTAGTTGCGCATGTCGTGCCTCGCTTTCGCTCGGTGCCCGCGCCGAGGACGGTCTCCAGCCCCGCCCGCGCCTCGTGGCGCTCCAGACGCACGGGCATCCCGGACATCCGGTCGGAGGACAGCCCCTCCGCCACGAGCAGGTCGTACGGGGCGTCCGGCGCGCCGGCGTACGGGAAGGAGGCGCGCCGGGCGAGCAGGGCCCGCAGCGCCCCGGCCAGGTCCGTGCCCTGCTCGTCCGCCCCGAACAGCTCCCGCAGCGTGCCGACCGCCTCCCGCACCGCCGCGTGACCGCGCGGGTCGGTCACCCGCTCCGGCCCGGCCGCCTCCACCAGCGGAGCGAGCCAGGCCAGGTTGAGCGCGCAGGCCAGCCCGTGCGGGATGCCCAGGTGCGCGGTGAGCGGGTACGACAGCGCGTGCGCGGCGGTGGTGCGCGTGAGGTCGATGGCCTGCCCGGCCAGGGTGGCGGCCCGGCTCAGGGCGTCGCGTTCGGCCGGGGACGGCAGGTCCCCGGCGCACCGCAGCACCGGCAGCGACGAGCGCAGCGCCGCCACGGCGTGCTCGCGGGACTCCGTGGTGGACCGGACCGACCACAGCGACTCGACGGCGTGCGCCAGCGTGTCGAAGGCGCACGTCCACGTGAGGTCCGCCGGGCACGTCTCGGTCAGCTCCGGGTCCACGACGGCGACGTCGGCACGGGCCGCCGGGGTGTCCAGGGAGACCTTGCGGTGCCCCCGGTAGAGCGTCGCGAACTGCGTCACCTCGCTGCCGGTGCCCGCCGTGGTGGGGACGAGCAGCAGCTCCGGCACCCCCTCCGGCACCGGCCTGCGGCCCGCGATCACCTCGTCGGCCGCCCCGGCGTCGCCCGGCAGGACCCGGGCGGCCTTGGCCACGTCCAGGGCCGAACCGCCGCCGATGCCCACCACCAGGTCGGCGCCGGACGCCCGGCGCAGCCGGGCCGCCTCGACCCCCTGCGCCACCGTGGGGTTGGGGTGGAACGCGGTGAAGGTCACCGCGTCCGGCGGCAGCCACGCCGCCACCGGCGCCCGCAGCAGGGCCCGGCTGCTGGCGACGACCAGCACCCGGCGGCCCTCGCTCAGCCCGGGTACCCGGCCGAAGCTGCCCCGCCCCGTCAGCAGGACCGTGTCGCGCCGGGGACCGGAGCCGCGCGCCAGGGGCGGGCTCATGGCAGCTCCCCCGGCTCGGGGGCACCGCCGCCGCCGGCATCCGCCGCGGCCGCCTCCCGGAAACGGCCGGCGATGAGCTCCGGGCCGAGGGACGCGGTCGCCCGGGGGTGCACCTCGCCGGGCGTCGGCACGACGGTGAGCGCGAGGAGCACGGGCCCCTCCGCGGTCAGCGCCGCGCGCAGGCTTCCGGTGAGGTCCCCGGTGGAGTCGCAGGTGAGGACCGTGCGGTAGCCCAGTCCCGTGCCCAGCGAGGCCCAGTCCAGACCGCCCGAGGTCGTCGGCTGGCAGCCGGTGGACTCGTAGCAGCCGTTGTCCACGACGACATGGGTGAGGTTGCGGGCGCCGGAGGAGCCGATGGTGGAGCCGCTCCCCAGGTGCATGAGGAACGCGCCGTCGCCGTCCAGGACGACCGTGCGCCGCTCCGGGCGGGCCGTGGCCAGCCCGAGCCCTACGGCACTGGCGTGCCCCATGGAGCCCTGCATGTAGAAGGTGTCCGGGCGGTCCCGCTCGTGGTGCGCCTGGCGGGACAGGTAGCCGGTGGTGGTCACCATCAGCTCGTCGGTCAGCTCCGCCATGAGGGCGGCCACGGCCCGCGGCCGGGTGAGCCGGTCGTCGGCCGGCGCCCCGGCGGGGTACGCGCCCGCGGCCTTGCCGATGGCGCCCCGGGGCACCAGCAGGAAGAACGGCCTGCCCGCCGCCCGTGCGTCGGCGGCCTGCCCCAGTGCCTCCTCCAGCTTCCCCGGCCACAGCACGGCGTGGGGCACGTCGAGTGTCTCCAGCAGCGCGACGGTGGAGGTGCCCATGGCGGCGTGCTGCGGCTCGTCCTCCGCCGGGTCGGGCCAGCCGCGCATGGTCATGACGACGAGGACCGGCACCCGGTAGGGGAGCAGGAGCGAGGTGAGCGGGTTGACGAGGTTGCCGAAACCGGAGTTCTGGCACAGCACGACCGAGGTGCGGCCCGCCAGCTCCCAGCCGGCCGCCAGCGCGAGGGCGGCGCCCTCCGAGGCGGCGGGCGTCAGGTCCCCGGCACCGTCGAACAGCGCCCACGGCCCGGCGAGGTGGCCGCACGGCACACCCGTCACCCGCTGCACCCCGTGGACGCGCAGCGCCGCGACGAACTCCTCCGCGGTGATCCGGTCGCTCATCGGTCGAGGTCCAGCCACTGGTCCATGCCGGAGATGGCGAAGATGTCCTTGACGGACGCGATGCGCGGCTCCACCGGCGCGGTCGAGCCCTCGGCGAGGACCGTGGCCCAGGTGCTGCGGATGGCGGTGATGGCCGCCCGCATGCCCTGGTTGGCGTAGATGACCATGGAGATCCCCGCCTCCTGCGCCTCGGCGGCGGAGAAGTCCGCGTAGGTCGTGGGGACCACCACGACCGGCGCCCGGTGATTCCACTCCTTCATGAAGGAGACGACCTCGCCGGAGTCCACCGCCTTGGAGTGGACGAGGACGGCGTCGGCCCCCGCGTCGACGTAGTGGTGGCAGCGCGTCAGCGCCTCCTGCAGGCCCAGCCCGCAGATGAACGCCTCGGTCCGGGCGATCAGCACGGTGTCCGAGGACACCTGGGCGCGTTTGGCCGCCTCCAGCTTCCGGCCGAACTCGTCGACGTCCAGCAGCTTCTGGCCGGAGTTCACGAAACTGTTGCGCTTGGGGAAGATCTTGTCCTCGATGCAGACCCCGGCGACGCCCGCCTCCTCGTACCGCATCATCGTGTAGGCGGCGTTGAGGACGCCGCCGAAGCCCGTGTCGCAGTCGGCGACGACCGGGACCGACACCGAGCGCTGCATGGTGACGGCGGCGGACAGGTACTCGGCCATGCCGAGGAGACTCACGTCCGGCAGCCCGTGGGCAGCGGAGATCTCCAGCCCCGACGCCCACACGGAGTCGAAGCCGGCCTCCTCCGCCAGGCGGGCCGACAGCCCGTCGTGCGCGCCGGCCACCCGGACCAGCCGGCCGTTCGCGAAGGCGTCCCGCAGCGTGGCGGCACGTGAGCCGGGCAGGGTGGATGGTCCGTACGAAGCAATGGTCATTGGTATCCCCTCAGTGATGGGTGACCTCGCGCGCCGCAGCCGTCAGACACGTGGTCAGGCGGTGGGCGGCGGTCAACAGAACCTCATGGCTTTCGGCGACGCACAGCCGCAGGAACCCCGGCATGCCGAAGGTGGAGCCCGCGCGCAGACCGACCCCCGCCCCGCTGCGCAGGGCCCGGCACAACTCCTGGTCGTCCCCGGCGCCGAGCAGCCGGAGCCCCAGGGCCTCGGAGGCGTCGAGGCAGAGATAGATCCCGCCGGCCGGCGGAACCGGCCGCAGGTACGGGACGGCGGCCATCGCCTCGACCGCCTCGGCGCGCTGCCGGGCCAGCCGGTCGGCCCGCCGGGCGACCCCGGCCCCGGCGACGGCGGCACCGGTGCCGCCCGTGCCGTTCTCGTACGCGAGGACCGCCGCCGCGGCGGCCTGGGCCGGCCCCGACACGGGCCCCGTGGTGTGCTCCACGATCTCCCGCACGGCCGCCCCGAGCGCCGGTTCGGCCCACACCCAGCCGATGCGCAGCCCGGCCAGGGCGTACACCTTCGACGCACCGCCCACGACGACCTCGTGCGGGCCGGGCAGCAGCCGGGTGTCGATGTGCGACCCGTACGCCCAGTAGATGTCGTCGACGATCAGCCGGACGTTCCGTGCCGCGGCCCAGGCGCGCAGCTCCCGCAGCCGCCCCTCGTCGTAGCAGGCCCCCGACGGGTTGACCGGGCTGTTGACCAGTACGGCCCCGGTGCGCGGCGTCCACGCCGCGTCGAGGCGCGCCGGGTCGACGAGCAGCCCGTGCAGCGGGTCGCCGGGCACGGTGACGGGCACCGCCCCGGCCTGCCGGATCACCGTCGGGTAGTGGCTCCAGTGCGGGGCGGGCACGAGGACCTCGCGCCCGGCCGCCGCCGCGGCGACGGCCGCGAACAGCCCGTGCCGGGCACCGGCGGTGACGGTGACGTGGTCCGGGTCGGTCGCCGCGCCCGTCCGGCGCGCGTAGTGGTCCGCCACGGCCGTGCGCAGATCCGCCCGGCCGGGACCGGGCGCGTACCCGGACGCCTCGGGCGACTCCGTCGCGCGGCGGATCGCCGCCCGCGCCGCCTCCGGCAGGGGCTCCAGGATCTGACCGGACGACAGGTCGATGACGGGCGGTCCGGTGTCCTCCCGGACGGCGAGGGAAGGGGCGGGCGAGGAGCCGCGCGCAAAGCCGGTCACGCGTCCTGCCCGTCCCGTGCGCCGAGCGGCTTGATCCCGGTCAGCTCCGCGATCTTCCCCAGGTCCCGCACGACCGGGGGCAGCAGCGGGATGCCGCGCGCCGAGCGTTCCTCCGCGCACCGGTGGCGGCGCTCGCCGGGCAGCCGTACCGGCACGTCCTCGTCGGCGCGCCGGGCGGCGCGGATCTCCGCGGCCATGGCGTCGACGTCCCGGGTGATCCGGCCGGCGTCGCCCAGCGCGGCGAGGTCCAGGCACAGCACGAACTGGCCGAGGTCCGCCCCCTGGGGGCCGTAGGTGTGCTTGCTCCAGCTCGCTCCGGTGAGCGGTCCGCAGAGCAGTTCGGCGAGGAGGCCGATGCCGGACCCCTTGTGGCCGCCGTACTCCTCGCCGAGCCCGCCGACCGGCAGCAGGGCGTAGCCCTCCCTGGCCTTGAGCCCCGCCACGACCCGCGGGATGTCGGTGGAGGTGGCGCCGTCGGGGCCCACCGCCCAGCCCGGCAGCATCGGCTTGCCCTCGCGGTCCAGCCGCTCCAGCTTGCCGCGCGGGACGATGCTCGTCGCCGCGTCGTAGCACAGGGGCTCGCCCGCGGTGGGGACGGCGTAACTGACGGGGTCGGTGCCGAACATGGGCTCCGCGGCGCCCGTCGGGGCGACCTGCGGTGTGGCGTTGGTGGTCACCATGGCGAAGGTGCCGGACCGCGCGGCGCGTTCCGTGTACCAGCCGGCGATGCCGATGTGGTTGGAGCGGCGCACCGCCACCGCCGCCACGCCGTGTTCCCGGGCGCGCTCGACGGCCAGGTCGACGGCGAAGCACAGGGCGGGCTGGCCCAGCCCGTTCCCGGCGTCGACGACGCTGACACCGCCGTGCTCCCGCTCGACGCGGGGCCGGGCGCGGCCGTTGATGGTGCCGTTGCGCAGGCCCTCCACATAGCGGCGGAGGCGGGCGACGCCGTGGCTGTCGACCCCGGCGAGGTCGGCGGCCACCAGCACCTCGGCGGTGAGTGCCGCGTCGGCCTCACCGGCGCCGACGGACGTCAGCGCCTCGATGACGAAATCGGTCAGTGGCTTCCTGCCGACCACGGATGCGCGGTCGGTGCCGTCACTGGCGTACATAGGGCTCCAGCATCCTTACGTCTGTTGTCCGGACGTGTCGTTGCGCGAGCGGTGGGCAGGGATCCCCGCCGCTCTTCGTGGTGCTCGGCCGTCAGGCGGCGGCGACCGCCCAGGTGCGGCAGGCCGCGGCCGCGGCCCGTGCCAGTCCCTCGTGGAGGGCGGGCCCCACCAGCGGGGCGTCCAGCGGCGGGTCGGCGGCCAGATGGACGGTGACCAGTGGGTCCGCCGTGGCGGCGCCCGCCTCGGCGCGTGCGGCGACCATGGCGGTCGGCAGCCCCCGGTCCCGGCGCAACCGGGCGATGGTGCCCGGCAGTTTGCCCTGCCAGGTGCCCGGGTCGATGGCGCCCTCCGCCGTGATGACCAGGGCCGCCGTGCCGATGCTGCCGCCCGGGTCGGTGATGTCCAGCAGTGCTTCCGTGCCGCTCTCCGCCGTGGTGGCCGCCACCGCGGAGAGTCCGAACCCGATGCCGCCGCCCGCGCCGAACCAGGGCGTGCGGAAGCGGTCCGCCGCCGTGAGGTCTCCCGCCTGTCCCAGCAGCGAGGTCAGGTGCTGCAGGGCCCGGACCGCGGCCGGGCGGTTCTCGGCGGTGACGCCCTTCTGGGCGCCGAAGGAGTCCAGGTTGCCCGACAGCGGTGTGCGCACGTCGGCCAGCAGCCGCACGGTCACCCCCTCCAGCAGCCGCCGCGCGGCACTCAGGTCCACGCGCACCGCGTCGGGGAGGCGCTCCGGTACGGGTTCCACCTCGTGCCCGTCGCGGTCCAGGAACCGTGCGCCGAGCGCGGCCAGCGCCCCGGCGCCCCCGTCGACCACGGCGGTGCCGCCCAGGCCGACCAGCACCGTGGTGGCCCCGGCCTCGACCGCGGCGGCGACGGCCTGGCCCGCCCCGGCCGACGTGGCCCGCAGCGGCCGCAGTTCCCGGGGACGCAGGGCCCCCAGCCCGCAGACGCCGGCCGTCTCGACCGCGGCCGTGCGCGGGTCCAGCGCCAGCCAGTGCGCCTTCCGCGTCCGGCCGAGCACATCGACGGCCTCCACCGGGTGGCGGACGCCGCCGCACGCGGCGTACAGGGCGTCGAGGGTGCCGTCGCCCCCGTCGGCGAGGGGCCGCGCCACCGCCCGCACCCGCGGGCGCACCCGGCGGACGCCGGTGATCAGCGCGGCCGCCACCTCGGCGGCCGAGGCGTAACCGCGCATGCAGTTGGGCGCCACCACGATCTCCGCGGCGGGTGCCGGGCCGCGGTTCACGACTGCTCGTCGGGGTGGCGCCGCACCCAGGTGCGCAGGAGCAGGCGCGTGTGGTCGGGCTCGTCCTGGAACTCGGTCCGGCCGTGCAGCAGCGAGAGGTTGTCGAACAGGGCGAGCTCCCCCTCCCGCAGCTTGCCGGTCAGGACGGCGGGGCTGGAGGCGATCAGCGCGTCGAGCGCGTCCAGCGCCGCGCGCTGATCGGTGGTCAGTGCGGGCACCCCCGGGTGGTCGTGGCCGTGCTCGATGTAGCTGCGGAGGTACGTGATGGCCGGGCGCCCCCGCTGGCTGAAGAGCACGGGCTTGGCCGTCGTGGGGTCCTGCCCGGGCTCCTGGTCGCCGCGGCGGTCGAACCGGAACGGGGCCCGCAGGACGGCGAGCACCTCCGGGTCGAGCGCCCGCTCCACCTCCCGTACGTGCAGGCACTGCAGGGCGCCGCCGCGCACGGACTGGCGTACGCAGAAGAGGGTGAACACGTCCGGCGCCGGCAGCGGTGCCTCCGCGCCGTCCGTGTGCAGGTCCCCGCCGAAGCGGGAGTCCGAGTAGCGGGTGCGGCCGCGCTGGCTGATGCTCATGCCGCGGTCCCTCACCTCGCGGACCAGGGTGCCCTCCCGGTTCTGCGGCAGCGGTTCCCCCAGCAGCCGTGTGGCCCGCAGCACGGCCCGCTCACCGCCCTCCCGGTCGGAGGGCAGCCCCGTGAGCACCAGGACACCGGGCCCGTCGTCCAGGTACTCGCCCACCAGGGCGGCCAGTTCGGCCCGCGCGGCACCGGCGTCGGCGGTGCTCTCGCCGGCGCTCGTCAGATGGTCACGGAGCGGTCCCGCCACGGCCACACGTACCGCGTCGAACCCGTCGGTCAGCGTCTGCCCCGGAGTGGTCTGGTGCCCGCCGTCTGTCACTGGCGCCCCCCTGCTTCCTGCGCGGATGCCGCGGGCCGGACGGCCCGTGGCTGTAGGAGAGTTGTGCGGGTACCCGATTCGGTTGACCGCGGGTTTCCCTCAATTTTCCCGGGACGTCGCCGGGGCGTGACATGCGGCAGCCCCGCCGGTCCCGGGGGACCGGCGGGGCTGCGGGGCCGGAGGAGGTGTCAGGCGTGCCGTCGGGCCCACAGGGGGGTGACGAAGGCGATGAGGACGGCGGCGATGCCGATCTGGAACACGTGGCGGATCCAGTCGATACCACCGGTGTCGCGCACACCGAACGCACTGGCGAGCGCATTGCCGGCGACAGCGCCGACGATACCCAGCAGGACCGTCAGCCAGATGGGGATGGGCTGACGCCCGGGGAGGACGAGCTTGGCCAGCAGGCCGATGATGAGACCCGCAATGATGGCCCACAGAAACGACACGAGGACTCCTTCCGTTCACTGCCGTGACCTTCGCTGCCCTCCGCGTGCCCGCCGGACGCGGCCGTAAGCATCCGCCTTCACGTTGTTTCCGTATCCCGCCCGCTGAGCGCCCGTGCGCAGCGCTCCGCCACGCCGGCGCCCGGTGCCGTCGCGGCGCCGGTGTGCCGCTTCCCCGGAGCCGCGGGGGCCGGCCGTCACGGTGACCCCTCCCGGCGTGCGCCGCGACGGTGTGACCCCTCCCGACACAATTCCGGCCACTGTGCTGCCCGTCGGGGCCGGGACCAGGGCGGCTGGGCCCCCAGCAGCTCGGGCGGCCTTCTTCGCACTGCAGAACATCGACTTCCACACCTTCACCCGCGACGGCGTGACGGTCGACGTACACCTCCTGCACCGCGGCTCGTGCCGGTTCGACCTGAACCTCCAGGCGTACCGGCGGCCCGGCGGAACTCGAGTACAGCACCGCCCTGTTCACCGCCTCCTCGGCGCAGTACCTGCTCCACCGCGTGGCCGAGCTGATCGACGACCTCGACGTCTCCACGCGCACCCCTCTGTCCGGACACGTGGCGTCCCAGACCCCGGTGACCTCCACCCACGCCGATTTCACCTTCTGAAGGACCGGAATGACCAGTGCACTGCAGGCCCGACAAGCCCTCCTCGCCCACCCCGCGCAACAGGAGTACTGGGACACCCGCCGACAGGCCTGGACCGAACCGGTCCAGGTCATCCGCGACCACCTGCGCCCCGGCGCCGGCGGCCACCGGGTGACCGGAGCGGCCCTCGACGGCTCCACCACCGCCGCCCTGGACCGCATCACCTCCGGCGACGCCCTGCTGCGCCGCACCGTCGCCGCCGCCGTACTGGCGCTGCTCGCCGCCCGTACCACCGACCGCGACGACGTGGTGGTCTTCCTGCCGGCCCCGCCCGCCGTCTTCGGCGCGTCCAACTGCTGCGCGACCCGGCCCGGGCGCGGCGCTGGGCGCTGGTCTTCGCCGGCGTCCTCACGGCCTGCGGCACGGTGAGCGCGGCGGCGGGCCGCACGGCGTTCGCCGTGCACATGGCCCTCTACGTCGTGCTGACCTTCGTCAACGCCTACTGGATCCACTTCACCAACGCCCGGATCCTCGATCCCGCACCGGCCGACCGTATTGGCCAGGTCCGGGCCAGCATGATCTTCTGTCTCGGCGTGGTGTTCGGCCTCGGGGAGCAGTTCGTCGGACTCCTGCTGGAGTCGGAGTCCGGTCTGCTGCTGCTCGACCTGCTCCATGTCACGGGCGGCATCGCGCTGGCGTGCTCGCTGTTCGTCATCCGTACACGCACCGGCCGCACGACCGTGCCTGCCGGATGAGGAAAGGAGTACCCCGATGTCCCCGGAGGAGATCGTCGACGGTCAGCTTGCGGCCTACAACGCCCGGGACCTGCGGCGCTTCCTCGGCTTCTACGCCGAGGACGTGCCGGTGCTGGCCTTCCCCTCGGGAGAGGTCCTCGCCGACCGCTCGGGCCCGGCGTTCCGCGAGCGCTACGCCGCCCTCTTCGCGGCCAGCCCCGACCTGCACGCGGAGCTGGTCTCGCGCGTCGTCCACGGCCGGCTGGTGATCGACCAGGAGCGCGTCACCGGTTTCATGGGTGACGAGGAGCGCGCCGCCGTCGCCCTCTACGAGGTCGGCCCGGAGCGCATCGAGAAGGTCTGGTTCGCCGTCTGACCCGCGGCCCGCGCGGTGTACCGTCCGCCCTCCCGGCCCCGGGCCGCCCGCCGTCCGCGCGGGCGGCCCGGGGCCGGGGCCGTTGCCGGGCCGTCCACGAGCCACGACTCCGCACGCAGCGGTCCGCCTCGCCGTCGCGGGCACCGGACGCCGCCTGCGCCCGGACGGCGCTGCTGTGCGGGCGCTCCCCGGCCGTGTGCCGCGCTCACGGCAGGTGGCGCACCAGCAGCCCGGGGGAGCGCCGCACCAGCAGCCCCGTCGCCAGCCCGATGACGGCACCGGCGGCGACATCGCTCGGGTAGTGCGCACCCGAGTGCACCCGCTCCACGGCCACCAGCGCGGCCGGCACCGCACAGACCGCGGCCGCCCACGGCCATGCCCCCGCCGCGGCCACGGTGAAGCCGACGGCCGCGGCCGTGTGCCCGGAGGGGAAGGAGGAACTGTCCGGCCGCGGGTGCACGTCGTCGTGGGGGATGAGGCCCTCCGGCGGACGGCGGCGGTCGTACAGCTGCTTGCACACCGCGTTGGACAGCAGCTCCGCCATCCCCATGCCCGCCAGCCCGGCGACCGCGGCCGTCCTCCCGCGGACGCCGCCCGTCGCTGCCATGGCGGCCGCCGCGCACCACCACAGCTTGGTGTGCTCGGCGGCGGACTCCAGCTTCGGCAGGAACCGGCGCACCAGCGGCGACTCCCAGCCGGCCACGCGGCGCGTCAGCCACCGGTCCGCTACCTTCCACCCCACCAGATCACCCATGACCGGCGGCTTCCCGCCCGGCGCCGCGCACACACCCGGAAGTGCGCCGACGGCCCCCGGGGTGCCGCGGCGCCGGAGCGGGTGTGCCGCGGATGGGCGCGCAGGCCCTTCACAGCAGCTCCGCCACCAGGGCGTGACCCTCGCGTGAGGCCCGTGCGGGGCTTCACGCGGGTTCATGCCGCCCGGCCGCCGCTCAGTGGCGCTCGGGCAGGTCCGCCTCCGCCGGCAACACCGGCACCGTGCGCGTCACGGACGAGCGTGCCGCCGGGGCCGGCTTCTTGCCGCAGAACGCCGCCTCCAGCGTGTCGCCGAGCGCCGTGTTGGCGGGGCTCCGGTTCGAGGTGTTCGCCATCGCGGAGAGGCTGCGCCGGCCGTCCCGGGTGGCGAAGGCGTAGGTGTAGAAGCCCTGGACCGTGCCGGTGTGCCCGAAGACCTGGGCGCCGCAGGACAGGTCGTAACGGCGCAGACCGAGCCCGTAGAACCGGGTGCCGGTGGTGTCCGTCGGCGTCACCGTCGTCATGGCGTCCAGCATCCCCGGCGACAGCAGACGGCCCCGCATCAGGGCGGTCATGAAGGTGTTCAGGTCCGCCGGGCCGGAGATGACGGCCCCGGCCGACTGCGCCCAGGACACGGTCTGCTCCGTGGAGTCCACGAGCGGCGCGCCGCTCTCGTCCGGGTGCAGGTAGCCGCGCACGTGCAGCCCCTCGATGCGGGTGCCGGGGTGCACGTACGAGGTCTTCCGCAGCCGCAGCGGCTTGATGATGCGCCGCTCGTACTCCTCGGCGACCGGCTTGCCCGTAAGCTTCTCGATGAGCATGCCGGCCACCACGAAGTTGGTGTTCGAGTACGTGTACGCGACGCCGGGCTCGGTGGTGCGGGGCTCGGCCAGCGACAGGTCCACGAGCTCCTGGTAGCTGAACACCCGGTTCCGTACGGCTTCGAAGCCGGGCACGGTCCGCTCGAACATCGCCCCCGTGTAGTCCGCGAGCCCACTGCGGTGCGTGAGCAGGTGGCGCACGGTGATCCGGTCGTCGGGCAGCAGCCCCGGCAGGTGGCGGTTCACCGGTGCGTCGAGCTCCAGCCGCCCCTCCTGCACCAGTTGGAGCAGCACCACGGTGGAGAAGGTCTTGCTCACGCTGCCCATCCGGAAGCGCGCGCCGATGTCCATGGCGTCGCCCGAGACACGGTCACGGACCCCCACGGTTCTCGTCCGCACGCCGGCGGGCCCGGTGTAGCGGGCCATCGCGCCCGGCGCGCCGTTGGCCATGGCGGCGTCGAGCGCGGCCACCACCCCGTCCATGTCGGGGGCGGGCACCGTGGGATGGGCGGCGGGAGCGGGCGCCGCGGCGGGGGCCGCGTACGCGCCGGGGGCGGGGGCGACAGCGGTGGCGAGTGCGGCGACGAGAACGGCACTCACGGCCAGGCGTCGGTGCGGCGACAGGGGCACGTTGGTTCCTCGGGATTCGATCGGTGCGGCACAGGGGCCGTGTACGACGTGGGCCTCCCGGGCTCGGCCGTGGCGCGCCGTGACCCGAACTCATGGACCGTGAGTCCCAACGGCGTTGGTCGGTTCCCGACACGGGCGGACCGGCGCGCGCCCGTCCGTCGCCGCCCTGCGCCCCCGCACCGCACCCGCCCGCACACGCCGAGGCCCCGCCGTGACGGGGGAACCACGGCGGGGCCACGGGCATCTGCTGCCCCCGGCGCACGCCTTCACACCTGTTCCCGCCGGCGCGGGCGCTGCGCGAGGGTGACGACCGGACGGCTGGACGTACCTTGCCGAAAGGTGCGTTAGCCGAAGTGAGCCGGGGGCACACGAGCTCCATCAGTGCCCGGCAGCGACGACGGACGCCCGTCGCTGCCGGGACCAGGCTCACGGAAGGGAAGACGTCACACGATGACCACGGCACGAGAGATCATGACCGAGGGCGCCGAGTGCATCGGTGCGGAGGAGACCGTCCTGGAAGCCGCGAAGAAGATGACCCGGCTCGGCGTCGGCGCGCTGCCCATCTGCGGTACCGACAACAAGCTCAAGGGGATGCTCACCGACCGCGACATCGTGGTGAAGGTTCTCGGCGCCGGCAAGGACCCGGCCGAGTGCAAGGCCGGTGACCTCGCCCAGGGCGAGGCCGTCACAATCGGCGCGGACGACGACGCGGAGGAGATCCTGCGCACGATGACCGACCACAAGGTGCGCCGCCTGCCCGTCATCGACGGCCACGACCTCGTCGGCATGGTGGCGCAGGCCGATGTCGCCCGCGCCCTGCCGGACCCGAAGGTGGGCGACCTCGTCCAGGCCCTGTCCACGGACTGACGCGCGACCGCACACCGCGGCTCGGTTCGGCTCCGGGGCGCCTGTTGTCGGTGTCGACGGTCGATCGTGCTCGGTTCCTCGTTCCTCGGAACCTCCGCGCGTTCTCCCTTTCGACACCGCCGCGCCCCTTCGCCGCCAAGGCCCCGGCCGGTTCCCACCGGCCGGGGCCTGGCCGTGCCGGGGCGGCGCGCGCCCGGCTGTGCCCGCTGGGCCGGGCGGGTGGAGACGGTGGCTGAAGGCGCCCGCGCGGGGTAACCGCCCGGGTGAGGCGGCCCGCACCACGCTGAACAAGGAGAGACCGGCCATGACCCGTTCGATCGCGGAACAGAGCACGGAAGAGCTCGGCGGCACGGCGAGCATCCTGGCCCGTCAGCGCCGCGACCACGCCGAACTGGAGCGGCTCATGGAGCGGTACGAGTCGGGCGACGGCCCGGACGAGGAGCGGCAGCGGGTCCTCAAGGACATCGTCCAGCTCACCTTCACCCACGCCTTCGCCGAGGAGACCGTGCTGTGGCCCGCCCTGCGGCGGCTGGCACCGGACGGCGAGGAGCTGACCGCCCGGGTCGAGAACGAGCACCAGCAGATCAACGACCTGGTCACCGAGATGGAGCGCACCGGCCCGGGGGACCCGCGCCACGACGAACTCGCCGCCCGGGCGTTCGCGCTGATCCGGCAGGACATCCGCGACGAGGAGGACCTCCTCCTGCCCCGGCTGCAGGAGTCCCTCGACAGGACCGGCCTGCGCAGGCTGGGGTCGGCCTGGGAGACCGTACGGCGTACGGCGCCGACGCACCCGCACCCGGTGGTACCGCGGCGGCCGCCGGGCAACGCCGTCCTGGGCGTCCCCCTCTCCGCCGTCGACCGGGCCCGCGACCTGCTCCCGGCGGGCACACGGGCGCCGAGCGGCCGGACCCTCGCCGTGGCGGCGGCCGCCTGCCTGTCCGTCGCGTGGCCGCTCGCCCGGGCGCTGCGGGCACGCCGCTGACGCCGGTGCGGCGGCAGGCCGTTTCCGCCGGGCCTGAGGGGCTACTCGCTGCGGCATGGATCGGTCATTCAAGCGTTATCCCACGACGACGGCCGTGCGGCGGCTCCTGCCGTCGGCGGACGGGCCCGGACGCGTCCTGCGGGGCGTGGACCGGCTGGAACGGTGGTCCGGAGCGGACGCGCTGATCGGCGCGGTCCGTGCGGCGGTCCGAGCGGCACCTCTGGGGTCCGCGCGCGACGTGCTCCACGGACGCTGGCTGGGGCATCCGGTGCACCCGCTCATGGTGCAGCTGCCCATCGGCACCTGGCTCTCGGCGGCCGTGCTCGACGCGCTGCCCGGCCACCGCAGGGCCGCCCAGGTGCTGATCGGGGCCGGCCTGGCGACGGCCGGGCCGGCGGCGGTGGCCGGCTGGACCGACTGGGCCGAGCTGCCGAAGGAGCAGCAGCGCGTCGGACTGGTGCACGCGGCCGGCAACGTCACCGCCGTCGCCCTCTACACCGCCTCGTACCTGGCGCGGCGCCGCGGCCGCG
Source organism: Streptomyces sp. NPDC051310 (assembly GCF_044455245.1). NCBI lineage: Bacteria > Bacillati > Actinomycetota > Actinomycetes > Kitasatosporales > Streptomycetaceae > Streptomyces > Streptomyces sp. NPDC051310. The sequence goes on along the minus strand of NZ_JBITEO010000002.1, from coordinate 229,223 downwards.
TGTGGCGGGGCAAGGCCCTGGGTTTGGCCGGGCTGACGGCGGTCGGCATCGGCGGCGCGCTGGGCGGCCACCTCGCCTACCGCCAGGCCGCCGGAGCGAACCATGCCGAGGAGGTGCCGCACTGGGTCGAGCCCGGCTGGCACCCGGTCGGCGACATCGCCGACCTGCCGGTGGGCAGGGCCGTACGGCGCCACGTCGGCGAGGTCGCGGTCATGGTGGTGCGCGAGGCGGGCGGCGCCGTGCACGTCCTGGCCGACCGGTGCAGCCACATGGCGGGACCGCTGTCGGAGGGCGAGATTCTCGACGGCTGCGTGCGGTGCCCCTGGCACGGGAGTGTGTTCCGGCTGGCCGACGGCTGGAACGTCCGCGGCCCCGCCACCGCGCCGCAGCCGGCGTTCGACACCCGGATCGTCGACGGCCGCCTGGAGGTACGGCTGCGCGGGTCGGCCGGCACGGACGCCGGGAGTGACGCGGCGTGACGGTCCGGCGCATCACGGAGCGGAAAGGAGTTGATCGGCATGGCCGGCAGAGTGGTGCAGGGGTCGCATGACCCCGTGGCGCACGGAACGGCGCGGATCCTGCGGGAAGGACGCCGGGACGAGGTGCACGACGCCGTGGCGCCCGATCCGCGGCAGATCCTGCGCGAAGGGCAGCGGGACCAGCTCATCAGCCTGCTGATGCTGCTCACCGCGATCGCCCTCTTCGTGGCGCCGTGGGTCACCGGCGAACCCACCACCGCCAAGGACGCCCACCGCAACGAGCTGGGCGTGGGCATGATCGTCCTGTTCGTGGCGATGGCCCGGTTCAAGTGGCACCTGGGTCCGTGGTCGGACCTGACGGTGCTGGCGGCCGGCGCCTGGCTCGTCGCGTCCCCCTGGTTGCTGGGGCTCCGCGACACCGTGGTGTTCGCCGACGGGGCCCATGTGTTCGACGTGGCGGCGGGCAGCGTCCTGATCGTCCTGTCGGTCGTTTCGCTGCTGCTGTTCCGCGCCGCGCGGGCCGGCGAGGCCCCCTCGGGACGGCACCGCAGGCACTGAGCCGCGTACGGCGGGCCCCCGGGGCCTCCGGAGCCCTCGGGCTTACGGGGGCCCCGGCAGCTGCCGGGCCCCCCGTAAGCCCCTGGCTCAGCCGTCCTTGCCCATGGCCTTGCGCACCGCGTCCTTCGTACGGTCCATCAACGCGGCGAGCGGACCGAGCGCGACATTGGCCGCGGCCGACTCCACGCCCGGGTGCGGCCGGGTCGGTGCCATCGCCTCCGCGGCCTTGACGCCCCGCGCCATGGACGCGAGTTTCGCCGCGTCGGTGCTGCGGCGGATGTGGGTGAACTCGTAGCGCTCCTCCGCCCGCGCGTGCTCCTGGACCTCGGAGCGCAGCTTCATCAGCCGCGGGAGGAAGTCCGGGCTGTCGGTGTCCATGCCGTCGAGCTCGGCCAGCGTCTCCTTCGCGGCCCGCTCCTCGGCGAGCCGGTCCTCGACGACCTGCTCGCCGCCCGGGAAGCCGCGGCGCGCGAAGGGGTGCACCACCTCCTCCTCGGCCGTCTCGTGCACCGCGAGGAGCCGCACCAGCCGGCGGAAGGCCTCCCGCCGCTCGTCGCCCTCGCTGCCCTCGACCTCGTCGAAGAGGTTGCGGATGTCCCCGTGCTGGCGCATCAGCAGAGCCACCACGTCGTCGTCCGTGGCCCGGTCGTCCCCGGCCTGGGGGGTTTCCACCTGCGACACGTCGGCTCTCCTACTTCTCCCGCATGGCGGGGTCGGGGTGCTCGCCCTCCGTCTCGACGCGGTACTCGCGCCCGAACATCTCGCCGTGCTGCGCCATGACCCGCTCGCTCGGCGGTTCCTCACCGCCGTGGATCTGCGCCTGCAGCTGCTCGAAGCGCTCGTGCGCCTCGCGCACGTACCCGGCACCGAGGGTGGTGAGGTCCATCTGCGTGGCGAGCAGCTCACGCAGGTACCCCTTGTTCGGCTCGAACGTCAGCACGTTCGGCAGCTCGGGCGCCAGCACCGACTCCGGCTCGCGGCCGTCGTAGCGCCGCATCAGGTCGCAGGCCTGGTGCAGGTGCTCCAGCTCCATGTTCAGGTGCAGCTCCCAGACGGCCTTCACCTTGGGGTCGCTCTCCTGCTCCATGAAGGAGTAGTACAGGTAGCACTCGTTGTACTCGTGGTTGACGAGCTGCTCCCACCACGTCTCGCCCGGGTCGACCAGCGACTCGTAGTGCGTGACGTGCTCCTCCTCGATCAGCCCGATCTCCTGGTAGAGCTGCCGGGCGATGGGCTCCATGTAGGTGGGGCCGGTGTTCATGTAGAAGTTCATCGTCTGCTGCTCGGCCGACATGATCGTCAGGGCGTGCAGCTTCGACAGCGGGTTCGTGGCCTCGCGGTCGTACGGGTCGCGGACGTTGTCGAACGGGTGGCGGTGGTGGTACTTCGTCGGCCGGCCCGGCATGACCTCGTTCAGGTTGTCGACGATCGACTCGGCCTTGCGGTGCTCGATCATCTCGTACAGGTTCGCGTACCGGTACAGGTGGTCGAAGTCCTCCAGCACACCGAACTGGTACGCCTGCTTCAGGTACGGGTCCGGCTCCATCCGGGCCACCCACGCGGTGAGGTCCACCGCGACCTGCTCGTAGGCGATCGTCGTCTCCAGGACGGACGACACGCCGGGCAGCAGCCAGTTCACCACCTTCTGCTGCTGGGCCTCGATGTAACGCGTCTGGGCCAGCTGCCGCTTCACCTCCGGATCGACGGTGTTGCGGGCCAGCTGGTGGCTGAAGAGGATCGCCTCGACCTCGATGCCGTTCATGGTGATGATCCGGCAGCGGGTGTACGGGTCGCAGCGGTCGGGGTCGATCGGGTCCACGTTCAGCTCGCGCCAGTTCCTGATCTGGCGGTCCAGCGGAATGCCCCGCTGCTCCAGCGGATTGAACGTCATCCATGCCTCCTTGATCGGGGTCACGACTGAGTACCCCGGAAGGCGCGCAGGGAACAGCGCAAAGACGGGGGCCTGTTCATTCCTAGCCATTCGGTCGGCACACGCTGCGCGACCCCGCTCCCCGTCACTCCGATGGCGGGCGGCCGTTCGGAGCACTTCCCGGACGCGGCGGTGTCCTTTCCCTCGCCGCACACATAACGTTTATCCGTCGCGACGGAACACGCAGTCGCGCACGTCCGCTTTCCCGTCGCGCCCCTGGGGTTCCATATGGCCACCACCACCGAGCCGACCACGATCGTCCCGGTGAAAGGACGAGGCCTGGGACGCATTGCCGTCGACTGGCTGACCACGACGGACCACAAGAAGATCGGGCACCTCTACCTGATCACGTCGTTCGCCTTCTTCCTCTTCGGCGGACTGCTCGCCCTGATGCTCCGTGCGGAACTCGCCCGGCCCGGAATCCAGCTCATCTCGAACGAGCAGTACAACCAGACGTTCACCCTGCACGGCACGATCATGCTGCTGCTGTTCGCGACGCCCACCTTCGCCGGTTTCGCCAACGCCATCATGCCGTTGCAGATCGGCTCCCCGGACGTGGCGTTCCCGCGGCTGAACATGTTCTCGTACTGGCTGTTCCTCTTCGGCGGCCTCATCGTCGTCGCGGGGCTGCTGACCCCGGAGGGCACCGCCGACTTCGGCTGGACGGCCTACACGCCGCTCAGCGGCGGCGAACGCACCCCGTACGTGGGCGGCGACATGTGGATCATGGGGCTCGCCCTCTCGGGCTTCGGCACCATCCTCGGCGCCGTCAATTTCATGACCACGATCATCTGCATGCGCGCCCCGGGCATGACCATGTTCCGCATGCCCATCTTCACCTGGAACGTCCTGCTCACCTCGGTCCTGGTGCTGCTGGCGTTCCCCGTGCTGGCCGCCGCCCTCTTCGCGCTGGAGGCCGACCGCCGGTTCGGGGCGAACATCTTCAACCCGGAGAACGGCGGGGCCATTCTCTGGCAGCACCTGTTCTGGTTCTTCGGCCACCCCGAGGTCTACATCCTGGCGCTGCCCTTCTTCGGCGTGGTGACCGAAATCCTCCCGGTCTTCTCCCGCAAGCCGCTGTTCGGCTACATCGGCCTGGTGGGCGCCACCATCGCCATCACCGGCCTGTCGGTGACCGTATGGGCGCACCACATGTTCGCGACCGGTGCAGTGCTGCTGCCGTTCTTCTCCTTCATGACGTTCCTCATCGCGGTGCCGACCGGGGTGAAGTTCTTCAACTGGATCGGCACCCTGTGGAAGGGGGCGCTCAGTTTCGAGACGCCCATGCTGTGGTCCATCGGATTCCTGGTGACGTTCCTCTTCGGCGGCCTCACCGGTGTCATCCTCGGCTCACCGCCCCTGGACTGGCACGTCACCGACACGTATTTCGTCGTCGCCCACTTCCACTACGTCGTCTTCGGCACCGTGGTGTTCGCGATGTTCGCCGGCTTCCATTTCTGGTGGCCCAAGATGACCGGGACCATGCTCGACGAACGCCTCGGGAAGATCCATTTCTGGACGCTGTTCGTGGGCTTCCACCTGACGTTCCTCGTCCAGCACTGGCTCGGCGCGGAGGGCATGCCGCGCCGGTACGCCGACTACCTCGCCGCCGACGGGTTCACCGGCCTGAACATGCTGTCGTCGATCGGCTCGTTCGTGCTGGGCCTCTCCACGCTGCCGTTCCTCTACAACGTCTGGAAGACCGCCAAGGTCGGCAAGCGGATCGACGTCGACGATCCCTGGGGATACGGGCGCTCCCTGGAGTGGGCCACCTCCTGCCCGCCGCCGCGGCACAACTTCCTCACCCTGCCGAGGATCCGCTCCGAATCCCCGGCGTTCGACCTGCACCACCCGGCCATCAGCGCCTTCGACAGCGCGGTCAGCCACGGCCGCAGGGATGTCGTCGAACCCGGCAAGGGCGTGGCCCCGCTGCGGGGCGAGGAGGAGGCGTGAGGCAGGCGCGGCCCTCGATCACCCGGGAGACGGCCGCGGCCGTCAACGAGATCGAGGGATACCTGCTCTGCCAGGCGGAGCTGCGTACGGCCGGGATCGAGGGGGAGGCGTTCGCCGACCGCATGCCGTGGCTGACCACCGCCCAGCGGGAGGAAGTCGTCCGCCTGTACGCGCAGGACCGCATCGAACTGTCCAAAAAGCTGCTGCGGGCCATCGCCGCCCGCTGCGAGGAACTCCGCGGCGAGTACACCGCGCGCTACGTCACCCTCCGCCGGCGCCTCCTCTGCCTGAGCGCGGGCGCGCTCCTCACCTCCGTCTCGGTGTGCGCGGGCACCGTGCTCACCGCTCTCCTCGGCCGGTGAGACGCGGCGGCCGCGCGCCGCCCCGCGGCCGGCCCCGCCGTCCCGCCGGCCGCCCGCCCTCGGCGGCTAGGCCGGGCGGGTACGGATCGCCCGCGTGGCGCCGGGGCGCTCCTTCAGAGGGCCACCAGGGTCGTCTCGGTGGCCTTGACGCTCGTCCAGACGGGCGTGCCCTCGCCGAGGCCGAGTTCGGCGGCGGCTTCCGGGGTGATCTCGGCGACGAGGTCCGGCACCTGCGCGCAGGTGATGAGGACACGCAGCCGGCTTCCGGCGCCGGTGATCTCCCGTACGGTGCCGGCCCACACGTTCCGCGGGCTTCCGGACGGCTTGTCGCGGTGGAGGGCGACGGCTTCGGGCGCGAAGATCGCGAGGACGCCGGCACCCGCGGGGAGCGGTTCGGCGACGGTCAGTGTGCCGCCACCGGTGAGGCGGACGCCTTCGGCGGTCGTGGTGCCGGGCCAGGCGTTGCGGCCGAGCATGCGCGCCACCCAGGGCGAGCGCGGGTGCCGGGAGACCTCGGCGGGCGGTGCGTCCTGCAGGGCGCGTCCCTCGTGCAGGACCAGGACCCGGTCGGCGAGCGCGACCGCCTCCACGGGATCGTGCGTGACGATCAGGCAGACGCCGCCGAAGCCGTCGAGGTGGGTGCGCAGAGTGTGGCGTACCCGGGCGCGAGTGGTCTGGTCGAGCGCGGCGAGGGGTTCGTCGAGCAGCAGGAGCCGCGGGCGCGCGGCCAGTGCGCGGGCGAGCGCGACGCGCTGCGCCTGGCCGCCGGAGAGCTGCGCGGGCCTGCGGTGGGCGAGGTGCCCGACACCGAGGCGGTCCAGCCACTCCTGGGCGGCGCGGCGGGCCTCGGCCCGGGGCACGTGCTGGGCGCGCAGCCCGTACGCCGTGTTGGCCAGGGCGCTCATGCGCGGGAAGAGCGCGCCGTCCTGGGGCACCCAGGCGACGCCGCGGCGGTGCGGGGGCAGGGCGGTGACGTCGGTGTCCCCGAGCCGGAGTGCGGCGTGGGCGCGGGGTGTGAGGCCGAGCAGCGCCCGAAGGAGGGTCGTCTTGCCGGCGCCGTTGGGGCCGACGACGGCGATGGTGGTGCCCGGCCCGGCGTCCAGGACCAGTTGGTCGAAGCCGGTCACGTCGGCGTGCAGGGACCAGCGGTCCGCGGGAGCGGCGGGCGCGGCCGGGGCGGGGGCCGTGCCGGGGGCCGCGTCCGGGTCGGCTTCGTCCGCCCGTGCGCCGGGGCCGGGGGAGTGGGCGGGAGGCGCCCCGTTCCAGCGGCCGCGCAGGGCGATGAGCACCAGCATGGCGATGGCGAGCAGCAGCAGGGAGACCGACGTCGCCGCCTCCGGCTGCTCCTGGAGCAGCAGGTACACCTGGAGCGGCAGGGTCTGGGTGGTGCCGGGCAGGTTGCCGGCGAAGGTGATCGTGGCGCCGAACTCGCCCAGCGCCCGCGCCCAGGTGAGCGCGGCCCCCGCGATGAGCCCGGGCGCCACCATCGGCATCGTGACTGTCAGGAACACCCGTACCGGCGAGGCCCCGAGGGAGGCGGCCGTCTCCTCGTAACGGGGATGCAGCCCGCCCAGCGCGCCTTCCAGGCTGATGACGAGGAACGGCATGGCGACGAACGTCGCGGCGAGGACGGCGCCGGAGGTGTGGAACGGCAGGGTGAGGCCGAAGGTGTCCTCCAGCCACGGGCCCAGCAGCCCCCGGCGCCCGAACCCGAGCAGCAGCGCCACGCCGCCGACCGTCGGCGGCAGCACCATCGGCAGCAGTACGAGGGAGCGCACGAACGCCTTGCCGGGGAAGCGCACCCGGGCCAGCAGCCACGCCAGCGGCACGCCGAGCGCCAGGGACAGGCCGAGCGCCCAGAACGACACCACGAGCGAGAGCCGGAGGGCCTCGACGGTCCCCGGAGTGGTGAGGTGGCCGGCGAGCTCGCTCCAGGACGTGCGGACCAGGATGCCGAGCAGCGGCAGCAGCAGGAACGCGACGGCCAGCAACGCGGGGAGGGCCAGCGCGACGGGGGTGCGGGGGCCCGGCTCGCGGTTGCGGGTGAGCTTCATCTGGGGTTCCTCGGGCGTGGAGCGGTGAAGGGGGGACGGGGTGCCGCCCCGGGAACGGGCCCCCGGTACGACCCCGACCCAGGGAGCTGCCCCCGGAACGGGCCGCCCGACCGGCAGGGCCGCCACCCGGGAAGGGCCCCGGAAGGGGTTGTCCGACCCGGCAGAGGCCGCCCCCGGGAGGGACCGCCCCTGGGCAGGGACCGCCCGACCCGGCAGGGGCCGCCACCCGGAAGGGGCAGCCCGTCACGGCCGGTCGCGTGGGTCCGACCGAGGGTCCGGTCGCGTGGGTCCGGTCGCGGGTCCGGCCCCGCGGGTCACGGCTTCTGGAAGCCGGCGTCCCGCAGGATCTTCTGCGCCCCGGGCGAGGACAGCCAGGCCACGAACGCGGCGGCGGCCCCGGCGTTCCGGGACTGCTTCAGTGTGGCGGCCGGGTACCGCGCGATGGCGTTCTGCGCGTCGGGGATGTCGACCGCGTCGACCTTGCCGGGCGCGCTGTCGGCGTCGGTCCTGTAGACGAGTCCGGCGTCGGCCTCGCCCAGCTCGACCTTGCTCAGCACGGCCCGGACGCTGGGTTCCTGGGAGACCGGCCGCACGGTGATCCGCTGGGCGTCGAGGATCTTCCTGCTGTACTTGCCGGCCGGCACCTCGGGCGCGGCCAGGACGACCTTGAGCATCGGGTCGCCGAGGTCCTTCAGCTCGTCGATCCTGTGGGGGTTGCCCTCGACGGTGGCGATGACGAGGCGGTTCCTGGCGATGACGGCCGGGGTGCCGGTGTCCGCCCGGACGCTGTCCATGCTCCTGGTGTCGGCGGTGACCAGGGCGTCCGCGGGGGCTCCCTGCTTGACCTGGGCCACCAGTTCCTGCGACCCGGCGAAGGAGAAGGTGATCCTCGTGCCCGGGTTCGCCTTCTCGTACGCCGCGCCGGCTGCCTTGAAGACGTCGGTCAGGGAGGCGGCCGCCAGCACGGTCAGCCGGGCCGGGGTCGTACCGGCGGGCCCGGTCGCCTTCCCGCTGCCGCCCGCTTCCGGGGAGCCGTCATTGCCGCAGGCGGTGAGCGGAACGATGAGGGCGGCCGTCAGCGCCGCGGCGGCGGCGCGGCGTCCGGTGAACGGCAGGGCCATGAGGTGGTGCTCCTCGGGGACAGGTCGGCTGGTGCCGTCCGGGCGGAAGGGTGATGAGCCGCGACGGTGACGGGCGACGCCGCTCGGCGGCGCGCGGCCCGGTTCAGCTGCGGTCGATGTGCACGTTGGTCGACTTCACGCGGGCGGTGGCCTGCATGCCGACTTCGAGGCCCAGTTCCTCCACGGCCTCCCGGGTCAGGAGCGAGACGATCCGATGCGGTCCCGCCTGGATCTCGACCTGGGCCGCCACGTCGCCGAGCTTGACGGCGGTGACGATGCCGGGGAAGGCGTTGCGGGCCGTGGTGTACGAGGTGTCGTCCTCGGCGCCGCCCTGGGCGACCTCGACGGAGAAGGCGGCGAGGTCCCGGCCGTCGATGAGGCGGCGACCGGTCTCGTCGCGATGGGTCGCGACCCGGCCGGCGTCCGCCCAGCGGCGCGCGGTGTCGGGACTGACGCCGAGCAGACGCGCCGCCTGTCCGATGGTGTAGGACTGCATAAGCGCCACGTTAGAGCGATCAGGCTGGCATCTGCAACGCTGCGCCCGCTTCTCCGTCGCAGATGCCAACCCCGCGTTCATGGCGTCGGAGAAAGCTCTCATTGACGCGAGCCGTGCCCGTTTGCCCTCGCCCGGCTCGCACCCCCGGCCCCCGGCCTCAGCCCCGGCGCCCCCGGCGCGGACACCGTGCCCCGTCCCCGGCTCAGCGCTTCCGCCCGCGCTCCCGACCCAGCGCTCCCGGTCCCGCTCCCGGTCCCGGCTCAGCGCTTCCGCCCGGTCGCGGCCGCCGCCACCGTCAGCACGGTGCCGGCGAGGGGCGGCAGCACCAGGGCGGCGAACAGCCATACCGGCACCTCCGCCTCGGGCGTGGAGCGCCACAGCACTCCGCAGCCGAAGAGGGGGGAGATGCCGATGCACGCGTCGAGCACCAGCACGGCCCGGGCGATCCGGCGGGCCGCGCCAAGGCCGGCGGGCCGGACCACCAGCGAGGACGGCGCTCGCCCGGCGGCGGACGGCACCGCCTCCCCGTGCAGCTCGTCGCGCGGTGTCACCCGCAGCGTCATCTCCGCGCACACGGTGATCAGCACGGTCACCCCGGCGTACAGGAACACCAGCGCGAACGCGCTGCCGATCGACCGGCCGGTCCAGGCGTCCACGCCGTCGAGGCCGATGCGCTCAGGTATCCGGTCGGGCAGATGCGGGTACCGGAGGGTGCCCCGGATCGCCAGGACGGCGAGTAATACGGCATTGAGAAGAAACCACGGCAGAAGAGGACGGCGAAACACCATGGGGCGATCGTCCATCGTCGGCGTGCGATTGCCGAGGTGGTTCGAGGCCGGCGGAGAAGGCCGCCGACGTGCGGCGTATCGCACCCGGGGTGCCGTCTCCTGTCGTCCGTTATCCAGCTCTTTGCTCTACTGGAGGGCGCTTTTCGGTATTTCTCCTGCGGTACAATCCTTTACCGAGCCATTACGCTCCCTTGAACGCGTGGACGCTCATTCCTTTGCCGGGAACCGGCTGCCATCCGTCGAGGTGAGGGACGAAGTGAGAGGCGAAGTGAGGGGAGGCGTGACATGGCTCGCAGCATCCGCGACGTGAACCCGACCGTCACCGGGACGGCCTCCCGTCCGCCCGCGCCCTCCGCCTCCCGCTCGGCGCGTATCGACAACGCCGCTCGCGACAGCGTGCCGGATACCAGCGGCATCAGCATCCGCATCTGACACCCGGCCCGCGGCGGCAGAGCCACTGCGCCGTGCGCGGCCGGCCCTCGCGCCCGGCGGCCACCGCAGGCCGTGACGCGTGATGCAGAATCGCCTGCTGACAGGGCACTCGTGCACGCGCCACGACCGGCCGTACCCGAGCGATCGACCCGAACCCGGCCCACCCGCACCCGCGTTCTTTCTGGAGCAGCCATGGAGCCCACGGCTCACACCCATAAAACCGTCCTGCCCGGCGTCGGCACCCGGTACGACCTGGAGACCGAAGCCGGCCGTCACCTCTCGGTGGTCGTCCACCAGGACGGGCGGCGGATCCTCGCCTTCCACGACCCGGAGGACGACGACAACTGCCGGGAATCCGCCGCCCTGGAGCCGCACGAGTCGACGGCCCTGGGCAAGCTGCTGATCCCCGACCCGGTCGCCCATCTGCACCAGCACATGGAGATCGACCTGGTCACGGAGAACATCGAGGTCACCAAGCGCTCCCCGTACGCGGGACGCACCCTCGGCTCGACCCAGGCCCGCAGCCGCACCGGCGCCTCCATCGTCGCCGTGCTGCGCCGTACCGCGGCCGTCCCCTCACCCGCTCCCGACTTCCGCTTCGCGATCGGCGACACCCTCGTCGTCGTCGGTACCCGAGAAGGCGTCGACGCCGTCGCCGAACTGATCACCGGAGGATAGACGCCCGTGCACGACACGACCGCCATGCTCATAGAACTCGGGACCGTCATCCTGGGCCTGGGGATCCTGGGACGCCTCGCCGGCCGGGTCGGCTTCTCGCCCATACCCCTCTACCTGCTCGCCGGCCTGGCCTTCGGCCACGGCGGCATCATCCCCCTCCAGGCCAGTGAGGAGTTCATCGCCACCGGCGCCGAGATAGGCGTCATCCTCCTGCTCCTGCTCCTCGGCCTGGAGTACAGCGCCTCCGAACTCGTCACCAACCTCAAGACGCAGTACCCCTCCGGCGCCGTCGACTTCGTCCTCAACGCCGCGCCGGGCGCCGTCGCCGCCCTGATCCTCGGCTGGGGCCCGGTAGCGGCGGTCGCGCTCGCCGGTGTCACCTGGATCTCGTCCTCCGGCGTCATCGCCAAGGTGCTCGGCGACCTCGGCCGGCTCGGCAACCGCGAGACCCCCGTCATCCTCGGCATCCTCGTCATCGAGGACCTCGCCATGGCGGTCTACCTGCCGATCCTCACCGCCATGCTGGCCGGTGTGAGCCTGGCCGGCGGCAGCGTCACCCTCCTGATCTCCCTGGGCACCGTCGGTGCCGTGCTGTACGTCGCCCTCCGCCACGGCCGCCTCATCAGCAAGGCCGTCTCCTCCGACAACGCCGAGATGCTGCTCCTGGTCGTCCTCGGCCTGACCCTCCTGGTCGCCGGCATCGCGCAGGAACTCCAGGTCTCGGCCGCCGTCGGCGCGTTCCTCGTCGGCATCGCGCTGTCCGGTGAGGTCGCCGAGGGCGCCAGCAACCTCCTCACCCCGCTGCGGGACCTGTTCGCCGCCGTCTTCTTCGTCTTCTTCGGTCTGTCCACCGACCCCGCGGACATCCCGCCCGTGCTCGTGCCCGCGCTGCTCCTCGCCGTCGCCACCGCGCTGACGAAGATCGCCACCGGCTGGTACGCGGCGCGCCGCGCCGGCATCGGCACCCGCGGCCGCTGGCGCGCGGGAGGCACCCTGGTCGCGCGCGGGGAGTTCTCCATCGTCATCGCCGGTCTCGCCGTGGGCGTCGAGCCCCGCATCGGCCCCCTGGCGACCGCGTACGTGCTGCTGCTCGTGATCATCGGCCCGCTCGCCGCCCGCTGGACCGAGCCCCTGGCCCGCCGCCTCATCCGGCGCCCCGCCGCCCCGGCGCCCGCCATGGCCCCCGAGGCCGAGAGGGCCGACGCCGTCCACACGACCACCTGACGCGCACCGCGCGCGCCACCGCCGGGGCCCGGGCCCGCCGGCACCGCGGTTGCCATCCGGCCCGGGTCCGTCGGAGGCCATGGGCCGGCCCGTGCGGGGGCGGAGCGCGCAACAGGGCGCAGCGTCCGCCCTTTCTGCGGGCATGGCACGCAGATGCGGGGGTAGGGGCTGGTGGTCGGCCCGGCACCGGGCCGGCGACGTACGGGGGACGGATGGGGAGGGAAGCATCATGGCGACAATGACTGCGGCCGGCACCGACACGGAGACCGCGATCCTGCCGGAGATCGCCGACCCTTCCAAGGTGGCGCCGAAGGACGCCCGTGAGCTGTCCCGGCTGTTCTTCGACCAGCTTGCGGTGCTGGAGGAGGGCACGCCCGAATACAGCCGCACCCGCTCCACGCTGATCGAGATGAACATGTCCCTGGTCCGCTACGCGGCCGGCCGGTTCCGCAGCCGTGGACCGGAGGAGATGGAGGACATCGTCCAGGTCGGCATGATCGGCCTGATCAAGGCGATCGACCGGTTCGAGCTGTCGCGGGAAGTGGAGTTCACGTCCTTCGCCATCCCCTACATCGTCGGTGAGATCAAGAGGTTCTTCCGCGATACAAGCTGGGCCGTCCACGTCCCCCGCCGCTTGCAGGAGGCCCGCGTCCAGCTTGCCCGCGCCACGGAGGAACTGCGCAGCCGTCTCGGCAGGACGCCGACCGTCAAGGAACTGTCGGAGCTGATGAGCTTGTCGGAGGAAGAGGTCGTGGAGGCCAGGCTGGCCTCGAACGGCTACACCTCGGCCTCGCTGGACGCCACGATCAGCGGGAGCGAGGACGGCGAGATGGCCATGGCCGACTTCATCGGCACCGACGACCACGCCCTCGAGCTCGTCGAGGACTTCCACGCACTGGCTCCGATGATCGCCGCGCTCGACGAGCGTGACCGCCAGATCCTCCACATGCGTTTCGTCGACGAACTCACCCAGAGCCAGATCGGTGAACGCCTCGGCGTCTCCCAGATGCACGTATCCCGCCTGCTGTCCCGCACCCTCTCCCACCTCCGGGACGGCATGCTCACCACCCGCTGACCCACCACAGACGCAGCCGGCCCGGACGCGGACACAGCAAGTCGTCACGCCACGGTCCCTCGGCTCGGCTCCGGCTGTGCGGTGACAGCGGACGGCGCGTGGACCGGTGCCATGTACGGCACGGTCGCGGTCGGGGCGGCCTGTTGCGGAGGCAGGGCCGCAGGGAGCTGATCGCGACCGCTCAGCAGGACTGCCACCGGTGTGGCCCAAGGCTGTGAGATCCGAAGCGCCGCCCGGGGGACCGCCCAGGGATTCGCCCCGCCTTGTCGGTGCCCACCGCCCGGCCCCGGTCAGAGCATGACCGGTGGGTCGGCGCTTTCGACCGCTGTGGTGTCGGTGCGGGAGGGCGGCGTCGGTCGGCGTCCAGGACAGGGCACAGCAGCGGCTGGTCACCCGCTGGGCGCCGAGTCGGCCAACCAGGGCCGGCGTCCGGGGTGTTCTGCCGTCGCTTGGAGCGCCGGCCCGGGACCACCACCGGCGTGCGGAGCGGGCAGTGCGGGCGGCAGCCGCCCCCGGAACGCCCGCCGGGCCACCTGGCCGGGGGTGGCGTCGAGCTCGAGTACGGCGAGCACCGGAATGGCCATCGAGCTGATCGAGATGCCGGCCACGCCGGCGGTCCGGCTGGTGAGGTACCGCCGGAAGTCGCGGTGCCGCCACAACGACGTGGACGAGGGGCCACCGGGCCCGGTGAGCGGGGGAGTGGTGGCGGAGGGGTTCACCGGCCCGCCTCCTCTGCCGTGGCGGCGCTGGGCCGGTAGCCGCTGGCCTGCAGGGTGAACATGGCGGCGTAGTCGCCGCCCGTGGCCATGAGCTCGTCGTGGGACCCGGATTCCACGATGCGGCCGCTGTCGAAGACGAGGATGCGGTCGCAGTCGACGACGCTGGCGAGCCGGTGGGAGATCAGCACCGTGATCTGGTCGGTGCGCAGCCGGCCGCGCAGAACAGCCTCGTACACGGCGTGCTCGGACGGCGGGTCCATGCTCGCCGTCGGCTCGTCCAGGAGCAGCAGCGGCGCCGCCTTGTACAGGCCCCGGGCGACGGCGATCTTCGCCCACTGTCCGCCGGAGAGTTGTTGCCCGCCCTTGAACCGTTTGGACAGCAGCGTCTTCCACTGAGCGGGAAGTGCGGCGATGACCCCGTCGGCTCCTGCGGCCCGTGCGGCGGTCATGGCTCGCCGGGGGTCGGCCTCGGTGAGCGTGCCGGTTCCGGCGGTGATGTTCGACAGGGCGCTGAAGGGGAACCGCACCGGGTCCTGCAGGACACAGGCGACCTGCCGGTGCACCGACTTGGCGTCCATCTGCCGTACGTCGACGCCGTCCCAGCTCACGCTGCCCTTCTGCGGTTCGTACAGGCCGGCCAGCACCTTGGCGCAGGTCGACTTCCCCGATCCGTTGAGGCCGACGAACGCCACCGTCTCCCCGGCGCGGAGGGTGAAGGAGACGCCGTCGAGCGCCGGGGTGTCCTTGCCGGGGTAGGTGAAGTGGACGTCCTGGACGGTGATCTCCTTCACCTTCTCCGGCGCCCGCACATCGGCCGTACGGGGCAGGAGACGGCGACTGCGCTCCTGGACGGCGAGGAGGTCGTCGACCCACAGGGCGTGCTCGTAGACGAGGTGGGCGAACTCGATGAGCTGGGTCAGGGAGGCACGTCCGGACTGGATGGCCAGGACTGCGCCGGCCCCCGCGGCCAGGGGAAGCCACCCTGCGATCAGCATGGCGGCCAGCGCGGTGTAGGTGATGCCGGTACCGACTCCGCCCACCGCCCGGCCGGCGAGGTTGATCAGGGCCGCGTTCACGCCCAGGCGGGTGTCCTCATCGGCGATCTTGGCGGTCAGGCGGCGGTGCTCGTCCAGCAGGGCGCCTTGGGCCGTGTCGGAGCGCAGCTCCGCGGCCGCGTCCACGTCGAGCAGCAGCCAGGAGAACACGCGAACGCGGCGTTGCAGCGCGTTCCATCGCTTGAAGGAGTGGAAGCGGGCACGCGCGCTGTGCACGGCGGCCGCCCCCACCGGCAGGACGGACAGCAACAACAGCGGGAGCAGGGCGGGGTGGAGGACGCTCAGGACGCCGGCGGTGCCGATGAGGCCGAGGGCCGCGGAGGCCAGGGAGACGACCTGCCCCACGATCATCCGGGCGTAGAACAGCCCGCGGTCGTTGGCACGGTGCACCTCGTCGTGCCAGTCGGCGTCCTCGACGGCCTCCAGCCGTACGTGCGCGGTGAGGCTCAGGAACTCGCACTCGAGCGCGGTGCGGATCTTGGGCGTGACGCGTGCCTGGGCCACCGAGACGGCGGCCTCCAGCAAGGCCCGGGCGGAGAGGAAGCCGGCGACGAGCAGGATCTGGGGGATGGCGGCGCGTACGCGATCGGGCGTGGGCCCCTGGGCGAACAGGTGCTGGAGCACTCCGACCGAGGCGATCAGCCCGAAGGCCGCCATGGCGGCCGAGGTCAGTTGGCAGGCGACGGCCGTGAGGGTGGACGCGCGGTCCGCCTGCCAGGCGAGCCGCCCGATCAGGGCGGTGATCCTGGGCAGACGGGCGAGCACCTGGCGCACCGTGGCGCTGGCGGCGGCTCCATCGTGGACGGACCAGTACGCCTCTTCCATCGCGTCGGTCATGTCGCCGTCCTCCGGCCCCGCCGGCACGGTCGTCGGCGGCAGGGGCAGCGAGGCGGACCGCGGTCCGGGCAGGTTGTGGGATGCCGCATCGGTTGACTCGTTCATGCCGCCCACCTCGTGTCCGGTCGTGCCGAGCGGCGCGCCGCTCCGGCGAGGGGGCTGAGGAGGTGTTCCTCCGTGTACCGGCTCTTCGCCGGCGGCGGAGGAAAGGCTGTGCCGTCCTGTGGGAACTCGCATGTGCCCGCTGTGCTCAATTGCGGTCCTCCATCCCTGACCCGTGTGCCCTGCTCGACGACACCGAGGTCAACGACATGGACCGCGATATCGAACACGCGTGTTTGAGACGATGCCGGAACCCCGAGACGGAGCGCTCGACGTCGCGTGTAGGACCCACGGACCCTTGTTCGGCCCGGTCGACCGCCGATGCACCGGTGGCCGACACGCCGACGGTGGATACGCCTGTGACGCCTGGGTTTTCGGTGCCCGGGCCCGGGACAGCCCTGTACGAGCCGGCGACGCCGTTCCCGTGGCCCTCAAGGGGCAGGAAGGGGGGCCGGCGCACTCTCTCCACATCCGCGAACGGGTGGCACGGCGCGCGCTGTGCCACCCGTTCCGCCGCTACGCCGCGCAGTGAGCGCTCGGGGGTGCCGGGGGCATTCCGGCGTGGAGGTGAGATTTTGTGGGTCGCGTCTTTATCGGCGGCGCTGCAGTCTGCCCGGATTTCCCCAGCGCGTTGCATCCGCCCTTGGGGAATCGCTCGCAATGTGCATCGCCGGGGATTGTCCACCTGGTGGCGCTGCCGGCGTGAATGAGGCTGTAGTGAGCCGGACACACGCAAGTACGCATTCCAGGACGGCGGCGGACGGGTTGGCCGGATCTGGCTTCGTCCAGGCGCGACCCAACGGTCCGTCACCGCACGTCAGGCCCAGGGAGACGGTCGGAAACCGCGCCGCCGTGGCCCGCCGCAGGTGTCTCGAAACGCGCGCGCCCACCGAAAGCGGCATCGCTCATACCCCGACTGCGCGGGACTATGACCGACTGCTCGGGCCACTTATGCAAAACGCAGGTGAATCACGCACGGAATGCAGCGGAAGCGCCTTGCTGAATGGCCTGTGTGCGCTGTTGCCCGAGGAAATGCACGCACCTAGCTTTGTGCACTGCGTCGGCGGCGCCCCGCTCGATCGGGTCGGGCCGCCGGCTCACGTACGAAAACGGCACCAGTCCTGTTCATCCCACGACGAAAGGGTATGACGATGGCCTACGAGCGTCCCACTCTCACCAAGGTCGGCGATTTCCAGAAGGTCACCGGACTGGCCGGCCAGGGCAGCCCCGACCTGCTGGGCGGCCACAGCCTGCTGTGATCCGGCCTGCCCATCGCCCCCGGGCGACCTGAGCACCGACGGTACGTCCTGGGGCACGTCGGGTCCGGAGCGTGGGCGGCGTACCGCGCCGCCCGCGCTCGTCCCCCGTACCGCTGCTGGAACCGCATCGACCAAGAGAGGCCTGTGCATGGCGACCGGTACGTCACTGCCCACGGGGGCGAGTTGGTTCCTGGCCCTTCCGGACACCGACGCCGTCGCGGCCCTGGCCGCACCGGTTCGCTCGCGTGCGGTACGGGAGATCAGGCATGCCTCGGGCCGGCCCTGGCTGTTGGGGTGCTGGCCGGAGGACAGCGTGACGACGGCGGTCTGCGGACGGACCCGGTTGTGTGTGCTGGGGCAGCACGCGGTGACCGAGCGGGAGGCGGCGCGCGCCGCCGGCGCCGGATCCCCCGGAGCGGCCGAGCGGCTCGCCCGTACCTGGCCCGGCAGTCACCATCTGCTCGCCAGCTTCGACGGCGAGACCCTGGCCCTCGGCACCGTCACCGGCGTACGCAGCCTCTTCGTGGCGTCAGCCCGCGCCGCGGACGGCGCGTGCGTCGTGGCCGACCGTGCCGACGTCCTGGCCGACCTGGTCGACGCGGAGCTGGACGAGGGCCGGCTGGCCGTCCACCTGCTCAGCCCCGGGATCCTGCACCCCCTGACGGCACAGACGGTGTGGCGCGGCGTCGACGTGGTGCCCGGCGACCACCGCCTGACACTCGACCGCGACGGGCACGCCCGCATGAGTCGGCGCTGGGCGCCGCCACCGGCCGAGCTGTCGCTGGCCGAGGGCGCCCGGCTGGTCCGCGACAGGCTGGCCGACGCGGTCGCCGTACGCCTCGCGGGCGGCGGACCGGTCACCGCCGACCTGGGCGGGGTCGACTCCACCGCGGTGGTCTGCACCGCGGCCCGCCAAGGAGCGAAGATCGTCGCCTACACGGCCGCCGTCCACGATGTCCTCGGCGACGACGTCACCTACGCGCAGCGCACGGCGGAGGCGCTCGACTCGCTGGAACACCACGTGGTGCCCGCGACCGCCGTACCTCTGACCTTCGACAGCGTGCACGAACTCGACGACGCGCTCGACACCCCGTCGTTGTACTCCGTCAACCGACACCGGCGCATGTACATCATCGAACGGGCCGCGGAGCGTGGCTCCTCGTTGCACTTGAGCGGGATGGGCGGGGACGAACTCTTCAGCGGCGCCAGCGCCCATGTGCACGGCCTGCTGCGCCGGCATCCCCGTACGGGCTGGCGGCACACCCGCGGCTTCGTCACGAGGCACCGGTGGTCCCGCCGGACGGCCCTGCGGCAGTTGCTCGACGGCCGCTCCTACGGGGCCTGGCTGGAGCAGGTGGCCCACGACCTCACGCTGCCCCAACCGCCCATGTCGGTACCCCTCTTCGAGTGGGGCACCCCGCCACGGCTGCCCCCCTGGGCCACCGGCCGGGCCGTCGAGGCCGTGCGGGACCTCATCCGTACGCAGGCCCCGGAGGCGGAGCCGCTCGGCAGCGGACACGGTGTGCACCGCGAGCTGGCCACGATGCGCACCCTCGCCCGCTTCGCCCGGCACGTACAGCAGATGTCCGAGCCCCTGGGCATCACCTTCGCCTCCCCCTACTACGACGACCTGCTGGTCGAGGCGGCGCTCGCGGTCCGCCCCCAGGAGCGTGTGACCCCCTGGCGGTACAAGCCGCTGATCGAGGAGGCCATGCGGGGCGTCGTACCCGACGCCAGCCGCCGGCGGACCACCAAGGCCCACGCGGCCTTCGAGGAGGAAACCGGGCTGCGCAGGCACCGCTCCTCATTGCTCGCCCTGTGGAACGACGCCCGTCTGCACGGCCTGGGACTCATCGATGTGGAGGCCGTCCGCGCATGGTGCCGCCGGCCGCTCGCCGCCGACCTGGAGAGCGCGCTGCTGCACGCCACCGTCGGCTGCGAGGTCTGGCTGCGTTCCCGGGAGAATTCCGCCGGCCGAAGGGGCCGGCCCCGAACCGACACAGGAGGCATCCCCGCATGACGATGACCCTGCGCCCCGGCGTGGTGACGGCCGACACCGAGTACGGGATGGCCCTGCTCGACCAGAGCAGCGGCGAGTACTACACCCTGAACCCCACTGCCGCCGTCATCGTCCGCGCCCTGCTCGACGGCACCACCACCGACCAGGCGGTGACCGCGCTCACCGGCCAGTACGACGTGAGCGCCGAGCAGGTCGAGGAGGACATCGCCCGCATACTGCAGGAGCTGCGCGACGCCCGGCTGCTGACGGGGTGAGTCCTGGCGCGTCCCGGCACGCGCCTCGTCGCCGTCAGGCACCGCCGGGCGTTCTCGCGAGAGCCGCCCGGCCCGGCTTCCGCCCCGTGTCCGTCATCGTGTCCGGCCCGCATGCGTCGTCGTGTCCGAAGGGGAGAGCAGTGTCCACCTCGCAAGTCGTCCCGTACGACCCCCGGTCGGTTCCGCTCGGCCGGCGGCTGGTGACCCGGCTGGTCGTCGTCTGCGCCCATGTCCTCGCACGCCGGTCCCCGGCCGGTATCCGCGACGTACTGCGGGGGCTGCGCAAGGGCGCCCGGCCGGCGACGCTCGCCGAGGCCGCCCGTGCCCGCGAGACAGTCCTGGCCGTCAGCCTGGCCGCCGGAGGGCAACAGGGCTGCCTTGCCCGGTCGCTGGCCACCGTGCTGCTGTGCCGCCTGCGCGGTCAGTGGCCGACCTGGTGCGTCGGCGTGCGCACCCAGCCGCCGTTCGCGGCGCACGCCTGGGTGGAGGCCGAGGGGGTTCTCGTCGGCGAAGGAGCCCCGGCCGACTACTTCCAGCGGTTCTTCACGGTGGACTGAACGCAGGTGGCCCCCTCCCCGCACTTCGCGGAGCCTCCCCTGCGACCGCCCGCGCCCGGGCGGACGGACCGCCGCACACAGTCGCCGGCCGGGGAGGAGCTCTCCGTACCGCCGGAGCCCGGGCCGAGCGGATCCCCGGCGGCAGGCGGCGCACGCCCCGGGACAGCCGTACGCGACGAGCGGACGCGACCCTGGCTCGTCCTCACCCACCTGCGACCGCACCGCCCCGGCATCCTCCTGGGCAGCGCGCTGTCCCTGGTGGGAAGCCTGCTGGCGCTCGCCCAGCCGCTGGTGGCCAAGCAGATGGTGGACGCCCTGGACCGCGGGCGCCCCGCGGTCGGCGCACTGGTCCTGCTCAGTGCCCTGGTCGTCGCCGGCGCCGCGACCGCCGCACTGGGCCAGTACGTGCTGGAGCGCACCGCCGAGTCGGTCGCCTGCACAGCGCGCCGGCGCCTGTCGGAGCGCCTCCTGCGCCTGCGTCTGCCCGAGCTCAACCGCACCGAGCCGGGTGAGCTGATCTCCCGGGTGACGTCCGACACCACGGTGCTGCGCCAGGTCGCCACCCGCTCGATCGCCTCGGCGGGCAGCGGCCTGCTGGTCGTGGTGGCGACGCTGGCCCTCATGGCGCTGCTGGATCCGGTGCTCCTGAGCATCACGCTGGTCACCATCGCGCTGATCGGCGCGACCGTCGCCGCGGCCGTCCCTCACATCGCCCGGGCAGCCCGTGAGGCCCAGGAGGCGGTCGGCCGCATGGGCTCCCTGCTCGAACGCACGCTGGGCGCCCTGCGCACCATCAAGGCGTCCGGTGCCGAGGGCCGGGAGACGGCCGGTCTGCACCAGGCGGCCGAGGACGCCCGTCGGGCCGGCACCCGGGCCGCCCGGTGGCAGGCCCTGTCGGCCACCACCTCCACCGTCGCCGTCCAACTGTCCTTCCTCGTCGTACTGGGCGTGGGCGGAGCGCGCGTGGCGACCGGGGCCATCACCGTGTCGACCCTCGTCGCTTTCCTCCTCTACGTCTTCGCCCTCGCCCCCCGCGTGGGACAACTGGTCGAGGCGGTCGGTCTGGTGCAGGCCGGATCGGCGGCCGCCGCGCGTATCGGCGAGGTCCACTCCATGGAGACCGAGCCGGCCGGTCCGCCTCAAAACCCGGCCACCACGCCGGAGCCCCACCGGCCGGTCGGCGTCGTCTTCGAGGGTGTGCGCTTCTCCTACGGCCCCGAGACCCCGTCCGTGCACGAGGACGTGACGTTCACCGTGCCGCCGAAGACCACCACGGCCCTGGTCGGCCCGTCCGGAGCGGGCAAGACCACCGTCTTCTCCCTGCTCGAACGCTTCTGCCAACCAGACCGTGGCCGCATCCTCCTCGACGGCGAGGACATCGCGCGTCTCCCGCTGTCCCGGCTGCGCGCCCTCATCGGGTACGTCGAGCAGGACTCACCGATCCTGTCCGGCACCCTGCGGGACAACCTCCTCCTCAGCGCTCCCGATGCCGATGCGGCGCGGGTGCGCGACGTCCTGCGCCGCACCCGCCTGGACTCCCTCGTGGCGCGCCTGCCCGACGGACTCGACACACCCATCGGCCACCGCGGCAGCACGCTGTCCGGTGGCGAACGGCAGAGAGTGGCCATCGCCCGCGCCCTCCTGCGCCGCCCGGGACTTCTGCTGCTGGACGAGGCCACCTCCCAGCTCGACGCCGCCAACGAAGCCGCGCTGCAGGAGACCCTCGCGGACATCAGCCGCACCACCACGATTCTGGTGATCGCCCACCGGCTGTCGACGGTGACCACGGCCGACCAGATCCTGCTGCTGGAATCCGGGCGGGTACGGGCCGCCGGCACCCACGCGCAGTTGCTCGCGACCGACGTCCTCTACCGTCGCCTGGCAGCCGCGCAACACCTCGCTTGACGGTGCGGTGCGGCAGGTCGCCCCCGGCGATCGTCGCCTGGACGCAGAGCCCCAGTGGCGCGTCCGGCCCGACTTCTACAGCCAGTCCCGCTTCTTGAAGACCACGTACAGGCTCGAACACACCACCGCCATCAGCAGGATGGCGAACGGATAGCCGTACACCCAGTGCAGCTCTGGCATGTGGTCGAAGTTCATGCCGTAGATCGTTCCCACGAGGGTGGGTGCAAACAGAATGGCAGCCCACGACGAGATCTTCTTGATCTCCTCGTTCTGCTCGAAGCCCGCCTCCGCCAGGGCCCGCATCTCCGCGTTCTGCTGCTGGGTGACCAGGGTCGCGTTGACCGTGAGGATCTCCGTCAGGGCCTGGCGGAAGCCGTCCACGCGCTCGCTCGTGTGGGTCACGTGGTCCGCGACGTCGCGGAGGCGGCGCTGCAGTTCCTCGTCGGTGCCGTACTTGGCGAAGCCGGCCATCAGGGAGTGCAGCATGCCCACCAGCGGACGCGTGGCGCGCTGGAACTCCACCATTTCGCGGGAGAGTTCGTAGATGCGGCGCGATACCGCCGGGTCGCCGCGGAAGACCTCGGTCTCGATCTCGTCGATGTCGTTCTGGACACCCTCCACCACCGGGGCGTACCCGTCGACGACCGCGTCGAGGATCGCGTACAGCACCGCCTCCGGGCCCAGGGCCAGCAGCTCCGGGGTCTCCTCCATCCGGCGGCGCACGGTGGACAGGTCCGGCGCCGCGCCGTGGCGCACCGTGATCAGGAAGTCGGCGCCGATGAAGATGTGCAGCTCGCCGAAGTCGACCTCCTCCGGGGCGTCGAGGTAGCGCGCGGCCCGCAGCACGACGAAGAGCGTGTCGCCGTACCGCTCCAGCTTGGGCCGCTGGTGGGCCTCCATCGCGTCCTCGACGGCGAGCTCGTGCAGGTCGAACTCGGCCGCCAGCGACAGCAGCTCCGACTCCGACGGGCGGTGCAGCCCGATCCACGCCATGCCCTCCGGCTCGTCGCGCAACCGGTGGAACGTCTCGGCGAGGGTGCCGGGGGAGGCCACCTTGTGGCCGCCGCGGTAGACGGAGGCCTGGACGACGCTGCCCCGCCCCCCGTCGGACCCGGGCGGCGCGTCCGGCACCGCCGGCACGGGCGGCGCGGGCGCGGCCGGGCGCCGGCGGCGGCTGTACTTCTTCGAGGGCAGGGTCACCTCGGTCTCACCTCCTTGCCTCCGGGCAGTACGCAGGATATATGCCCGGGTTTGTTCCGGCCTGGCCGGACGTTCTCCCGCCTTGCGGACAGAAGCTGTCCGCAAGGCGGCGTAGCGTGCGGAGCATGGCCCACACGACGAGCCCGGTGCTCTCCCCCCGCGCCCTGAACCGTGCCACCCTCGCACGACAGCTCCTGCTCCGGCGTACCCCGATGTCCGCGGAACACGCCGTCGAGCACCTCGTCGGGCTCCAGGCGCAGAACACCCGCCCGCCGTACTACGCGCTGGCCGCCCGGCTCGACGGCTTCCGCCCCGAGGAGCTCTCCGGGCTCATGGAGTCCCGCGCGGTGGCCCGGATCGTCACCGTACGGTCCACCATCCACACGCACACCGCCGACGACGTGCTGCGGCTGCGGCCCCTCGTCCAGCCCGCCCGCGAGCGCGAGGTGAAGCTGTTCCGCAAGGGTCTCACCGGCGTCGACCTGGAGCGGCTCGCCGCCCTGACGCGCGCCCTGGTGGAGGAGC
This sequence comes from Streptomyces sp. NPDC051310, assembly GCF_044455245.1. Lineage (NCBI taxonomy): Bacteria > Bacillati > Actinomycetota > Actinomycetes > Kitasatosporales > Streptomycetaceae > Streptomyces > Streptomyces sp. NPDC051310. The sequence continues at coordinate 205,640 of NZ_JBITEO010000002.1, read as the reverse complement.
GGCCCCGTACGCCCAAGGAGATCCGCGACGCGCTGCTGGAGCGGTGGCCGCACGCCGACCCGCTCGCCCTGACGGTCGCAGCCCGCTGTCTGCTGCCGCTCGTCCAGGTCACCCCGCGCGGGCTGTGGGACCGCAGCGGCCAGGTGGCCCTCACCACCGCCGAGGCATGGCTCGGGCGGGAGGCGGAGCCCCCGGCGACGGCCGACGCGACCGTGCTGCGCTACCTCGCGGCGTTCGGGCCCGCCTCCGTCAAGGACATGCAGACCTGGTCGGGGCTGACCCGGCTGCGCGGGGCGTTCGAACGGCTGCGGCCCCGCCTGCTGACCTTCCGGGACGAATCCGGCACCGAGCTGTTCGACCTGCCCGACGCGCCCCGGCCCGACCCGGACACCCCCGCCCCGCCGCGCTTCCTTCCCGAGTTCGACAACCTGCTGCTCTCGCACGCCGACCGCACGCGTGTCGTGCCGGCGCGGTACAAGGACCGCACCTGGAAGGGGAACCAGGCGTACCGAACCTTCCTCGTCGACGGCTTCCTCGCCGGTGTGTGGCGACCGGAGGAGACCAAGGGCGGAGCGGGGGTGCTCACCGTGCAGCCCTTCGCCCCCCTGACGCGCGAGCAGCGCGCCGCCGTCGCGGAGGAGGCCGGGCGCACGCCGGTGACGCCCACCGCCGCGCAGGCGCACGACATCCGGTTCGGCACGTTCGCCCCCTAGGTCCTGTCGTCACATTCCCGTCGTCGCCCGAAGGGCGGCCCTGTGGCGTCAGGTGCGTGCTCTCGGTGTACCGGGCCCTGACCCTCGTACTGGATGTACTCGGGTCTGGGCCCGGTGCGGCGAGAGTGCGTGCATGGCGTCGCGGGGCAGACGGGAATGTGACGACAGGGCCTAGAGGGTCCCGCCGCCGTACGGGTCCGGCCGCCACGGTATGGGGAAACGGTTCGTCCTCGGCATGGTCACCGCCCCGCCCACCGGGTAGTGAGGAGGCGTCACACCACGGCATCACCACGGAGGAGGCCACATGGCCCAGGGCAGGGCGACGAAGGCGACCGGGGAGTTCCGCGCGGCGCGGGACTTCCTGCTGCGGCACCGGGAGGACTGGGAGACCGCGTACAAAGGGTTCACCTGGCCCCGGCCGGAGCGGTTCAACTGGGCGCTGGACTGGTTCGACGTCATCGCCGCCGGCAACGACAGCACCGCGCTGCACATCGTCGAGGAGGACGGCACCGATACCCGCGTGTCCTTCGCGGCGATGTCGGAGCGCTCCGACCGGGTGGCGAACTGGCTGCGCGGGCTCGGGGTGAGGCCCGGCGACCGGATCCTCGTCATGCTCGGCAACCAGGTCGAGCTGTGGGAGACGGCGCTCGCCGCGATGAAGCTCCGGGCCGTCGTCATCCCCGCGACACCCCTGCTGGGGCCCGCCGACCTCGCCGACCGCGTCGAACGCGGCCGGGCCCGCCATGTGATCGTACGGGCCGAGGACACCGGCAAGTTCGCGGACGTCCCCGGCGACTGGACGCCGATCGCCGTCGGCGGACGCGTACCGGACTGGATCGCCTACGAGGACGCCTACGGCGCCTGCGCGCCGTTCGTGCCCAGCGGGGACACGCGTGCCGACGACACCCTGATGCTGTACTTCACCTCGGGCACCACCGCTCGCCCCAAGCTCGTCGAGCACAACCACGCCTCGTACCCCATCGGCCACTTGGCGACGATGTACTGGATCGGGCTGAAGCCCGGTGACGTGCACCTGAACATCTCCTCGCCCGGCTGGGCCAAGCACGCCTGGTCCAACCTCTTCGCGCCCTGGAACGCGGAGGCGACCGTCTTCATCCACAACTACACCCGCTTCGACGCCGCCCGCCTGATGGCCGAGATGGACCGGCACGGCGTCACCAGCTTCTGCGCCCCGCCCACGGTGTGGCGGATGCTCATCCAGGCGGACCTCGGCGCCCTGCGCACCCCGCCCAGGGAGGCCGTGGCGGCCGGCGAACCGCTCAACCCCGAGGTCATCGAGACGGTACGGCGCGTGTGGGGGGTGACGATCCGCGACGGCTTCGGCCAGACCGAGACCGCCGTCCAGGTCTCCAACAGCCCGGGCCAGCTGCTGAAGGCCGGCTCCATGGGGCGGCCGAGCCCCGGTTTCCGCGTCGAGCTGCTGGACCCGGTGACCGGCCGGCCGGGCGCGCAGGAGGGCGAGATCGCGCTGGACCTGTCCGCGTCGCCCGTCGGGGTGATGACCGGCTACCACGGCGATCCGGAGCGTACGGCCGAGGCCATGGCGGACGGCTACTACCGCACCGGTGACATCGCCTCGCGCGACGAGGACGGATACCTCACCTACACGGGCCGGCGGGACGAGGTGTTCAAGGCGTCGGACTACAAGATCTCGCCGTTCGAGCTGGAGAGCGCGCTGCTGGAGCACGAGGCGGTCGCGGAGGCCGCGGTCGTCCCGGCCCCCGACCCGGTGCGGCTGGCCGTGCCCAAGGCCTACGTCGTCCTGGCCGCCGGATGGGAGCCGGGCCCGGAAACGGCGAAGCTGCTCTTCGCGCACTCGCGCGCCGTCCTCGCACCGTACAAGCGCATCCGCCGCATCGAGTTCGCCGAGCTGCCGAAGACGGTGTCCGGGAAGATCCGCCGGATCGAGCTGCGCGAGCGCACGGCGGCGGGCTCGACCGCCGAGTACGCCGAGGGGGACCTCGCATGAGCCTCTCCTACGCACACGGGACGAGCGGCACCCCGCTGCTCGGCGACACGATCGGGGCGAACCTGGCGCGGACGGTCGCGCGCCACCCCGATCGCGAGGCACTCGTCGACGTGCCGTCGGGGCGGCGCTGGACGTACGCGGCGTTCGACGCGGCGGTGGGGGAGCTGGCGCGCGGGCTGCTGGCGGCCGGGGTCGGCAAGGGTGACCGGGTCGGCATCTGGGCGGTGAACTGCCCCGAGTGGGTGCTGGTGCAGTACGCCACGGCCCGGATCGGCGCCGTCATGGTGAACATCAACCCGGCGTACCGGGCGCACGAGGTCGCCTACGTCCTCCGGCAGGCCGGGATCTCGCTGCTGATCGCCTCACTCGCCCACAAGGGCAGTGACTACCGGGCCCTGGTGGAACAGGTGCGCGCCGACTGCCCGGCGCTGCGGTCGGTGCACCACATCGGCGACGCGTCCTGGGACGCGCTGCTGGCCCGCACCGCGCCGGAGGAGGAACTCGCCGCCCGGGAACGGGAGCTGTCCTGCGACGACCCGGTCAACATCCAGTACACCTCCGGCACCACCGGCTTCCCCAAGGGCGCCACGCTCACCCACCACAACATCCTCAACAACGGCTACTTCGTGGGGGAGTTGCTCGGCTACACCGAACAGGACCGGATCTGCGTCCCCGTGCCCTTCTACCACTGCTTCGGCATGGTCATGGGCAACCTGGCCGCCACCACGCACGGCGCCACGATCGTCATCCCGGCCCCGTCCTTCGAGGCGGCCGCCACCCTGCGCGCCGTCCAGCAGGAACGCTGCACCTCGCTGTACGGCGTGCCCACGATGTTCATCGCCGAGCTGAACCTGCCCGACTTCGCCGCGTACGACCTCTCCTCGCTGCGCACCGGGATCATGGCCGGGTCGCCGTGCCCGGTGGAGGTGATGAAGCGGGTCGTCGCGGAGATGCACATGGCGGAGGTGTCGATCTGCTACGGCATGACCGAGACCTCGCCGGTCTCCACGCAGACACGGCGCGACGACGACCTGGAGCGCCGTACGGGGACGGTCGGCCGGGTCATGCCGCACGTCGAGGTCAAGGTGGTCGATCCGGTCAGCGGTGTGACCCTGCCGCGCGGCGAGGCGGGCGAGCTCTGCACCCGCGGCTACGGAGTGATGCTCGGCTACTGGGACGAACCGGAGAAGACGGCGGAGGCGATCGACGCGGGGCGCTGGATGCACACGGGCGACCTGGCGGTGATGGGGGACGACGGCTACGTCCGGATCGCCGGCCGCATCAAGGACATGATCATCCGGGGCGGTGAGAACGTCTACCCGCGTGAGATCGAGGAGTTCCTGTACAGCCACCCCAAGATCGCCGACGTGCAGGTGGTGGGCGTGCCGGACGAGCGGTACGGGGAGGAGATCCTGGCGTGCGTGATCCCGCGCGACCCGGCCGATCCGCCGACGCTCGACGACGTGACCGCGTACTGCCGCGAGCGCCTCGCGCACTACAAGATCCCGCGGCGCATCGCGGTCCTGGACGCCTTCCCGATGACGGTCAGCGGAAAGGTCCGGAAGGTGGAGCTGCGCGAGCGGTACGCGTCGGGGTGAGGTCGCGATAGGCGGCGGGCCCGGGTGCCAGGGCGTGCGGCGGGCCCGGGTGCCCGGGTGCGCGGATGCGGGCGTGCCCCGGCTCAGGCGCCGCGCACGACGAGTTCGTCCGCCGAGCTGTTGACGGGCTGCGGCGTGCCGGTGAGGTCCATGACGAACAGCGGCAGCCGCAGGTCCTCGGCGCGTGCGCGGGCCGCCTCCTCGTACCCCGCCAGGGAGAAGTGGACGCTCACCGCCGAGGCCGCGAGGCCGTTGAGCCACAGCAGCTCGATCGCGCGCAGGGACACGGGCCTGGTCGTCGGATCGACCTGGGCGACCAGGCCCGGCCCCCGCAGGTCGATACCGGACGACGCCGGGCGCTCGTCGGGCTGGACGACGTCGCGGAAACCGAGCCAGCGCAGGTAGAGCGCCGCCGCGGTCACCGCGTCCCGTGCCGTGCGGATGGTGACCGGGTTGAAGGAGGGGCGAGGGGCGGCCGCCGTCCGCGGCAGCGGGATGTGCGCCGGGGCGGGCGCCGTCGAGACCCCGGTGGTCGCGGTCGTGGCGGCGGCCGGCCCGGACGCGGCTCCGGCCGCGCCACCGGAGGGCGGTACCGCGGAGGTCACCGGCCGTACCGGGATGCGCAGGACCGTGCCGCAGGGGCAGCCGAGCTCGGGCTGCGGCCACTGGCCCTGGCGCCCGCAGGCCCCGCAGCGGACCGTGACCCATTCGTCGGTCCAGGTCCGGTGGGTGATCGGCTCGGCCGGAGCGCCCTTCAGCAGGGGCGGGGCCACCGGGGCGCCGCAGGCGCACGGGTAGACGGGTGGCGCATACGCGTGCGCTCGCCGACAGGCCGGGCAGCGTACCGGCACGTTCTCTCCCACGACGGCCCCCTTCGTTTCCGTCGTCCATCGTCCACCAAGCGTGCCCCCCTTGGGGAGGTCTTCGGCCACTCCGTGGCGGAACAGGTCCCCTCCGGGCCGCTGGCCCGGTGCCGTCGACCCTTGACGGCCGTTGCGTCGGCAACCTACATTGCTTCCGTATACCAGAAGTACACTTCCGCATTACGGAATCGAAGCTCTCAGGTGGCGCGACAGAGCCCGATCCGCCAGGCCGAAGCAGGAGCACTCCATGCCTCGTATGACCGCCGCCCGAGCGGCAGTTGAGATCCTCAAGCGTGAGGGCATCACCAACGCGTTCGGGGTCCCGGGCGCGGCCATCAACCCCTTCTACAAGGCGCTCAAGGAGGGCGGTGGCATCAGCCACACGCTCGCCCGCCACGTCGAGGGCGCGTCCCACATGGCCGAGGGGTACACCCGGGCCAAGGCCGGCAACATCGGTGTCTGCATCGGCACGTCCGGCCCCGCCGGCACCGACATGATCACCGGCCTGTACTCCGCCATCGCGGACTCGATCCCGATCCTCTGCATCACCGGCCAGGCGCCGGTCTCGAAGCTCCACAAGGAGGACTTCCAGGCCGTCGACATCGCCTCGATCGCGGGGCCGGTCACCAAGGCCGCGACCACCGTCCTGGAGGCCGCGCAGGTGCCGGGCGTCTTCCAGCAGGCGTTCCACCTGATGCGCTCCGGCCGTCCCGGCCCGGTCCTCATCGACCTGCCGATCGACGTCCAGCAGACCGAGATCGAATTCGACCCGGAGACGTACGAGCCGCTCCCGGTCTACAAGCCGCAGGCCACCCGCGCCCAGGCCGAGAAGGCCATCCGGTTCCTGCTGGAGTCCGAGCGCCCGCTGATCGTCGCCGGCGGCGGCATCATCAACGCCGACGCCTCCGACCTGCTCGTCGAGTTCGCCGAGCTGACCGGCGTCCCGGTCATCTCCACCCTGATGGGCTGGGGCACCATCTCCGACGACCACGAGCTGAGCGCCGGCATGGTCGGCGTCCAGACCTCGCACCGCTACGGCAACGCGACCTTCCTGGAGTCGGACTTCGTCCTCGGCATCGGCAACCGCTGGGCCAACCGCCACACCGGCTACAACCTCGACGCCTACACCCAGGGCCGGACGTTCGTCCACGTCGACATCGAGCCCACCCAGATCGGCAAGATCTTCGCCCCGGACTACGGCATCGCCTCCGACGCCAAGGCCGCGCTGGAGCTCTTCATCGAGGTGGCCCGGGAGCTCAAGGCCGAGGGCAGGCTGCCCGACTTCAGCGCGTGGGCCGCCTCCGCCCAGGAGCGCAAGGCCACCCTGCAGCGCCGCACGCACTTCGAGAACATTCCGATGAAGCCGCAGCGCGTGTACGAGGAGATGAACAAGGCCTTCGGCCCGGAGACGCGCTACGTCACCACCATCGGCCTCTCGCAGATCGCCGCCGCGCAGTTCCTGCACGTCTACAGGCCGCGCCACTGGATCAACTGCGGCCAGGCCGGCCCGCTCGGCTGGACCATCCCGGCCGCCATCGGCGCCGCCACCGCGGACCGGGAGACCCCGATCGTCGCCCTCTCCGGCGACTACGACTTCCAGTTCATGATCGAGGAGCTGGCGGTCGCCGCCCAGCACAAGGTCCCCTACGTCCACGTCCTGGTGAACAACGCCTACCTGGGCCTGATCCGCCAGGCACAGATCGGACTCGACATCAACTTCCAGGTGAACCTGGAGTTCGAGAACATCAACACGCCCGAGCTCGGTGTCTACGGCGTCGACCACATCAAGGTCGCCGAGGGACTGGGCGTCAAGGCCATCCGGGTCACCGACCCCGAGGAGCTGGGCGCCGCGTTCGAGCAGGCCAAGAGGCTCGCCGCCGAGCACAGCGTGCCGGTGGTCGTCGAGGCCATCCTGGAGCGCATCACCAACATCTCCATGAGCAGGACCGTCGACATGAGCGACGTCACCGAGTTCGAGGAGATCGCCACCGAGCCGGGCCACGCCCCGACCGCCATCCGCCCGCTGGTCTGACCCGCCCGCGCGGCCCCGCGGGACGACGGCCCCCGCCCCGGGATCACCGGGGCGGGGGCCGTCCCGCGTCGCGCGGGGACCATGGGGCCGGTCGCCCGGCCGGTCCGGGGATGCCGGAGGGCCGCCGGTGGGGGGTCGCGGGTCGGGCCGCCGGCGTGCGGTGCCGGTCGCCCGGCCGGGCCGGGGGACGGTGGTCAGGCGGGCCAGCGCAGCGCGCGCAGGACGCGCCGCTCCACGCGGGCGGTGTCGTCCGCCCGTATCTCGACCTTCAGTTGTTCGTTGGAGGCCAGCACGCCGTTGCGGGTCGCGGCGACGTGGAGCAGGCCGTCCGCGCCGATCACGCCGCAGTCGATCGGCAGGTCGAGCGACGGCCTGCGGGTGGCCAGCGGCAGGTCGTGGAAGCGCACGGTGACGCGCGTGCCGGTCCGCCCGCGGACCGTGACGTACGCGGTGACGGTGTACGTGCACGGTCCCTGCAGCAGCGCCGTGTCGTCGGCCATCCGCAGCAGCTCGTACTTCCCCGCCTCCAGGGCCGGACCGCCGGCCTCGGACTCGGTGATGACGCTCGGCATGGGATCCTCCTCTGACGGTGGCGGGAGCTCGCCGTTCGCCCGGGCGACGATCCCGGGGAAGACGACGTTCTTGAACTGGCGCACGCGCGCGTCGCCGGGGCAGGCCGTGCCGGACACGGCCCAGGCGCTGTGCAGCCGGTGGTATCCGTAGCCGGGGTCCGAAGCGGTGCGGCAGATCCGCAGCGGGATGCCGTGGCGCTGGTGCAGCCACACCCCGAGCCGGATCAGCTGCTCGACCTGCTTGTCCGTCCACGGGTCGGTGTGCTGGAGGTTCGACGCGGTCTCGACGGACACGGCACCGGTCCCGTCGGGCCGCCGGTTCGCCTGGTAGTTGGCGTCGGCGCGGGTCTCGGTGCCGATGTACTGGGCGAGGTCACCTTGGTACCCCAGCCCGAAATGGCTCTCCAAATCGGTTGAGTCGCGCCAGTACTCGTACATGCGGCGTGCGGTCCACGGGGCGGCGATGCTGTGGAGGATGAACTGGGTGGGCCGGATCGCCGGCTGGGCGTCCGACTCGGGCTGTAACTCCATACGGGTGGCGGCGGGATACCACGCCATGGGGCGGCCCCCTTCCCTACGGGAGCGGGCACCGGACAGGTGCACGGTGAGTGATGCTCAGTGGTGTTTTACCCACTGTGCGTAGCCGTCACCCGCGCTAGAGCTGCCGAAGGTGGTCGTGCAGCCTGCGTGCGCACGCGGCCATGAGGGCCTCGGCGCCGGGCTGTTGGGCGGCCGGGACGAGCGACTCGGTGAGGACGGCGACGGCGAAGGCCCGGCCGTCGGAGTGCTCGACGACACCGATCTCGTGGCGGAGGTTGAGGAGGGTGCCGGTCTTGGACGACCAGGTGGTGGCGTCCGAGCTGAAGTCCGGCGCCAACCGGTGGCGCAGCATGTTGTGCGCCATGAGGTCGCGCACCCGTCCGGCCACCTCCGGGTGGATCGCCGAGGGGGTCCACAGCGCCCGCAGCAGTTCCACCCAGGCGCGTGCGCTGCCGGTGCTGGCGCGTGTGGTGTCGAGCTGGGGGACGCGGTGGCCGCGGCCGCTGGTGCCGGCGTCGATCGCCAGGGCGTGGGCCAGGTGGGCCTGGTCGGCGTCGAAGCGTTCCACGGGGGTGTCGGACAGCTCCCGCATGCCGTGCCGGACGGTCATCCCGCGGAGCCCCGACTCCTGCAGGACGGCCGCGACCCGGGCCGGCGGTGTCACGCCGAAGAGGGCGTCGGCGGCCGTGCCGTCGCTCACGCAGGTGCTCAGGTAGAGCAGGTCGTCGATGGCGATCCGGGCGGGGTGGCGGAACCGGCTCAGCCCGGTGGGCCCGGGCGTGGTGATCCGCCCCGGTTCCACATCGAGCACCGTCGCCCCGTCGAGTTCGCCCCGCCGGATGCGCTCCGCCGTCGCCAGCGCGAGCGGGACCTTGACCAGCGACGCGGCCGGGAGCTGGATATCCGGCTCGATCCCCAGTTCCTCGCCCGTGTGCAGATCCCGTACGAGCAGGCAGCCCCGCAGGCCGCCGTCATGCAGCTCCCGGCGCACATCGCGCAGCAGCGCCTCGGTGGTCACGCTCCGCCGCCTTCCGCGCCGCTCCCCGGAAGACCGGCCGCGGCCGGCGGGACGCCACCCCGTGCGGGTGAACTCCCTGTACGCGCCCCCGCGTCCGCGGCCGTGACCGTTCCCAGGCAGCGCGCGATGGCGTCACCCAGACGCGCCTCGAGGCGCTGCGCGTTGCCGTCCGCCGCGGCCACGAGGGCGAATCCGCGGTGGAGGGTGGCCTCGCCCAGGGGCCGCCAGTGCAGGCCGAGCTCCTCGGCCTGGGCGGTGGAGCACACGAGCAGGTCGCGGGAGGACAGTACCTCCGCGGTCGCCGTGGTCAGATCCGACGCGACCACGAGCTGTGCGGGCCGCAGGCCGAGCGCGTCACGCAGCCGCGTCAGCGGGTCCCGGACGTGCGGCACGTCGTCCTCCGGCTGGAGCCACAGGCGGCGGGCCGGGCCGGACGACGCCCGTCCCACCCGCAGCGTCTCCAGGTAGACGCGCTTCACCCCGGGGTCCCGGGCCGCGGCGACCCCCAGCGGCACCGACCACCGCGCCTCGTCCACCGGCACCGCGAGCAGGGCGGCCCGCACCTGCTGCGCCTGGACGAACTCCGTGCGCCGCGCGGGGTCGGCGACGCGGAGGTCGAGGGTCACACCGAGCCCGCGCGCCTCGGCGACCAGCCGGGCGAGCCCGGCGGTGGAGCAGATGCCGGGCACGGCCAGCCGCCAGGGCTTGCGCCGGGCGGCCTCCGCCTCGTGCAGCAGCACGTCGGCCGCCTGCACGAGCTGACGGGCCACCGGAAGCATGTCCCGTCCGAAGGGGGTGAGGACGGCCCGGCGCGACGTGCGCTCGAAGAGCTGCTCGCCGAAGCGTTCCTCCAGGGCGGCCACGCGGCGGCTGGCCACCGGCTGGGACATCCGCGCGGCGGCGGCCCCCACGGTGAAACTGCCCCGTTCGCCGACGCTGACGAACGCCCGGCACGCCCCCACGAGATCCACGACCCCGACCCTATGCCAATTCCGCATGGAACCGCGCGGAACCGTATTGGACCGCATGGCAGCACGCGGGCGAAGGTGGCACCGCACTGACGATCCCCTGCCCCCGTACCTGCTGGGTACAGGGGGGAACCGGAGGTTTGGACCATGCAACGCACCCGTGTCCGGCGGGTCTTCGCCGGCGCCCTCGTCGCCCTGACCCTCGTCCCGCTCGCGGCCTGCGGCCGGGGTGACGTCCCGGCCGCGCCGACCGCGTCCCAGGCGTCCCCGACGGCGACGCGCCCGGGCGCGGCCGCGCGGACGGAGCCGTACATCCGTGAACTCAAGGCACTGGAGCGGAAGTTCGGTGCCCGGCTCGGCGTCTACGCCGTCGACACCGGCACCGGGCGCGAGGTGGCCCACAACGACGGCCTGCGCTTCCCGTACGCGTCCACGTTCAAGGCGCTCGCCGCCGGTGCGGTGCTGCGGAAGTACACCGTGGACGGGATGGGCGAGAGGGTCACCTACTCCCGGGACGAGCTGGTCGAGCCGTCCCCGGTGACCGAGAAGCACGTGGGGACCGGAATGACGCTGGACGCGCTCTGCGAAGCCGCCGTCCGCTTCAGCGACAACACCGCGGCCAACCTGCTCCTGGACCGGCTGGGCGGGCCGAAGGGCCTGGACGCCGTCCTCGAGGGCCTCGGTGACGACGTGACCCGGATGGAGCGCCGTGAGCCCGAGCTGGGCCGGTGGACGCCGGGGGACACGCGTGACACGTCCACCCCGCGGGCCCTGGCGGGGGACCTGCGTGCCTTCGTGCTCGGCGACGTCCTGGGGCCCGCGGAACGCGCCCGGCTGACGCGGTGGCTGAAGACCAACGTCACCGGGGACGAGCTGATCCGCGCCGGGGTGCCGAAGGGCTGGGTCGTCGGCGACAAGACCGGGACGGGCGGCTCGTACGGCGCGCGGAACGACATCGCCGTGGTGTGGCCTCCCGACGGCGCCCCCATCGTCATGGCGATCATGTCGAACCGCGGTGAGAAGGACGCCGAGCACGACAACCGGCTGATCGCGCAGGCCGCGTCGGTGGTGGCCGGCGCCCTGCCGTGACGGTGCGCGCGCTCCGGCTCACGATTCGTCCGTTCGAGGAGGCCGGTTCTCGCGAATTCCGGGTACCCGGAGTGCATGACGGATGGTGTTGTGGACTCGGACGAACTGCTCCGCAGGATCCGGCTCGCCCGGGACTGGGCGCGGCAGCAGGAGGAACGCAAGACGGACGAAGGCACCGCGGCGACGTACCGCGTGGTGCGCGAGGTCCTGGACGTGATCGTGGACCCGTCCCACCACTGAGCGCGGGCACGGTGGCGCGGCCGCAGCCGCGAGTGCGGATTGCGGCCGTGCGGTCGGCTCACGCGCCCCTGCGGGTGCGGGGCGCGGCCGTGCGACCGGCCCCGCGCGGAGCGTTGTGCGAGGCGCGGGGGAGGACGAGCGCTGCCCGCGGACGGTTGCAACGGTTGTTCGGTCGCACGCAGTTCGTACGTCTCCTGAGCGCAGGGCCTCTCCTGCCGTTACGGTCTCCGGGTGACCGAACTCGACACCGTGCACGCCACCCGCGTGGCGTACGACGCCATCGCAGCCACCTACGCGCAGCAGTTCCACGACTCACTGCGCGACCGCCCCTTGGAGCGCGCGCTCCTGAGTGCCTTCGCGGAGCTGGTGCGGGCGAACGGCGACGGAAGGGTCGCGGACCTCGGCTGCGGACCGGGCCACGTCACGGCCCACCTCCACGGGCTGGGCCTGGACGCCTTCGGCGTCGACGCCTCCCCGGTGATGGTCGAGCTCGCCCGCGAAGCCCATCCCGGACTGCGGTTCGAGGTCGGCTCGATGGCCGCGCTGGACATCGGGGACGGCGCGCTGGGCGGGGTGCTCTCGCGGTGGTCCGTGATTCACACCCCGCCGGAGGAGCTGCCCGCCGTCGCGGCCGAGATCGCCCGGGTCCTGGCTCCCGGCGGGCACCTTCTGATCGAGTTCCCCGCCACCGACGGCCCCCAATACGCGACGCAGCCCTACGACCACGCGGTGGTGACGGCCTACCGCTGGTTCCCCGACCGCCTCGCCGCGCTCCTGCGCGAGCACGGATTGGTGGAGTCGGCCCGCCTGGTGACCGAGCCGGCCCCCACGGACCGGCGGCAGTTCCAGGAGGTCCAGCTGCTCGCGTGCAAGGCGTAGTCCGGGGGCGACCGTGAGGGCATGAGGAAGGGCGCGGAGCCGGGGGACCGTAAACCCCGGCTCCGCGCCCTGGTTCTTCGTGGGTGCGGTGACGTTGGTGACCGTCCGACGGTGCGAGGCTGGCGCGACAGGACGTTCGCGCCGCCGGACGGATTCCAGGGGGAGGTGCCGGGACCGTGGCGGCGGCGACGGGGGTGCCGTCCGCCCTCCCTTCAGGTCAAGAAGGGGGACGGCGCTTCCCTACCACCGCACTGGCTCGCGCGCCGCCACGGTCCACGACCTGTCCGTACCACCGACCACCCCTCATCCGGGCCGGTGGTCCGGACCGCGCACGGCAGCAGACCTCCCGTCAGGTGCCGTACGCCGTCTTGCGGGTGTCAGTCCTCGCGCAGGGCGCGGACCGCCTCCTCGACGCGCTTGCCGTAGTCCGGGTCCGCGGCGTGGAAGTGGGCGAGGTTCTTCTCGATGACGTCCTCGCGGGAGACCTGCGACAGGCCGCCGGCGATGTTCGCCACGAGGCGCTGCTTCTCCTCCTCCGACATCAGGCGGTAGAGCTCACCGGCCTGGAAGAAGTCGTCGTCCTTGGTGTGCAGCGGCGCGGCGTGCGTGCCGGTGTGGCCGTGGACGGCCAGCGGGGCCGAGAGCGGCGTGTCGGTCTGGGCCGGACCGGAGTACGAGTTGGGCTCGTAGTTCTTGTCGTGGCGCGAGCCGTTGCGGGTGGCCATGAGGCCGTCGCGGCCGTAGTTGTCCGCCACGGTCGCCTTCGGGGCGTTGACGGGCAGCTGGGTGTGGTTGACGCCGAGGCGGTAGCGGTGGGCGTCCGCGTAGGCGAAGAGGCGGCCCTGGAGCATCTTGTCCGGGGACGGGCCGATGCCGGGGACGAAGTTGTTCGGCGAGAACGCGGCCTGCTCGACCTCGGCGAAGACGTTGTCCGGGTTGCGGTCCAGCACCATCCGGCCGACCCGCTGCAGCGGGTAGTCGGCGTGCGGCCACACCTTGGTGAGGTCGAACGGGTTGAAGCGGTAGTCCGCCGCCTCGGCCGCCGGCATGATCTGCACGTACAGGGTCCACGAGGGGTTCACCCCGCGCTCGATGGCCTGGAGCAGGTCGGTCTGGTGCGAGTTGGCGTCCTTGCCGACCACCTCGGCGGCCTGCTCGGACGACAGGCAGCGGATGCCCTGGTTCGTCTTGAAGTGGTACTTGACGAAGAAGGCCTCGCCCTGGGCGTTCGTCCACTGGTAGGTGTGCGAGCCGTAGCCGTTCATGTGGCGGTACGAGGCCGGTATGCCGCGGTCGCCCATGAGCCAGGTGATCTGGTGCGTCGCCTCGGGGGCGTGCGCCCAGAAGTCCCAGACGTTGTCCGGCTCCTGCTTGCCCGTGAACGGGTCGCGCTTCTGCGAGTGGATGAAGTCGGGGAACTTGATCGGGTCCTTGATGAAGAACACCGGGGTGTTGTTGCCGACGAGGTCGTAGTTGCCCTCTTCGGTGTAGAACTTCACCGCGAAGCCGCGCGGGTCGCGGACCGCGTCGGCACCGCCCAGCGAGTCGGCGACGGTCGAGAAGCGGATGAACAGGTCGGTGCGCTTGCCGGTCTCGGAGAGGAAGTCCGCCTTGGTGTACGCGGTGACGTCGTCGGTCACCTCGAAGTAGCCGTACGCGCCGGAACCGCGGGCGTGCACCACGCGCTCCGGGATGCGCTCCCGGTTGAAGCGGGCGAGCTTCTCCAGCAGGTGCTGGTCCTGGAGGAGGAGCGGGCCACCGACGCCGGCGGTGGCGGAGTTCTGGTTGTCGGCGACGGGGGCGCCGGACTCGGTCGTAAGCACGCGCTTCGACATGGTGACCTTCCGTGCGGGAGCTGCTGAGCGGTGTCAGGAGCGTAGGTTCGCTCCGATTCAAACGTCAACAGTTTGTTGAAATGTAGGTGGTGAATCCGGGCCGCGGCTGCGCCTGGGCGCGACAGGACAGGTGTCGGCGCAGCCGCGGCCCGGATGCAGGGGGAGGGCCGTCGGGGACGCGGAGGGGTCAGGACCTCACGCGTGCCGTCGGGCCCTCGGGGCGAGCCGCCGGGGCCCGCCCGGTCAGGCGACCTGCCGGCCGGAGAGGCGCTCGACGGCACGCAGCAGGGCCGAGTGGTCCAGGCCGCCGTCACCCTGGGCGCGCAGGGAGGCGACCAGCTGGGCGACCACGGCGCCGACGGGAAGGGCCGCGCCGACGTTGCGGGCGGCGTCGGTGACGATGCCCATGTCCTTGTGGTGCAGGTCGATCCGGAAGCCCGGCTTGAAGTCGCGGTTCAGGAAGTTGTCCTTCTTGCGGGTCAGCACCGTGGAGCCGGCCAGACCGCCGTTGAGGACGTCCAGGGCCGCGTTGAGGTCCACCCCCGACTTCTCCAGGAAGACCACGGCCTCGGCGCACGCCTGGATGTTGACCGCCACGATGAGCTGGTTGGCGGCCTTCACCGTCTGGCCGGAGCCGTGCGGGCCGCACAGCACGATCGTCTTGCCGAGGGCCTCCAGGATCGGCTTGGCCGTCTCGAAGTCGGCCTGCTCGCCACCGACCATGATCGACAGTACGGCCTCGATGGCGCCGGCCTCACCGCCGGAGACGGGGGCGTCCAGGACGCGGATGCCCTTCTCCGCGGCGGCCTTGGCCAGGTCGACGGAGGTCTGCGGGGTGATCGACGACATGTCGATCAGCAGGGCGCCGGACCTGGCGTTCTCCAGGATGCCGTCGGGGCCGTACGCGATGGCCTCGACCTGCGGGGAGGCGGGCACCATCGTGATGACCACGTCGGCGTCCTTGACGGCCTCGGCGATCGAGGAGGCGGCGGTGCCGCCGGCCGCGGCCAGGCGGTCCAGCTTGTCCTGCTCCAGGGTGAACCCGGTGACGCTGTAGCCGGCCTTGATCAGGTTCTCGGACATGGGGGAGCCCATGATGCCGAGGCCGATCCACGCGATCGCCGGGCGGGTGGGCTGGGAGGAAGCGGCGGGATTGCTCATGAGGGTGCCTCTCGAGAACTGGTGGTGCGGAAGGAAGTCAGCGGGCGGCGCGGGCCTCGGCGGGGAGCCAGTCGAACGACTCGGCGCTCGGGCGGTCGCCGGCCTTGTACTCCAGGCCGACCCAGCCGTCGTAGCCGGCCTTGGCGAGCTGGTCGAGCAGCTCCTCCAGCGGCAGGGAGCCGGTGCCGGGCGCGCCGCGGCCGGGGTTGTCGGCGATCTGGACGTGGCCGGTCTTCGCGGCATACGCCTCGATGACCTGGGCGACGTCCTCGCCGTTCATCGACAGGTGGTAGATGTCGAGGAGGAAGGCGGCGTTGCCGAGGCCGGTCGCCGCGTTCACCTTGTCCACGACCTCGATCGCGGCCGGTGCGCTCACCAGCGGGTAGAGCGGCGACTCCGGCTTGTTCAGCGTCTCGATCAGGAGCTTCGCGCCGAACCGGTCGGCGGCGCGGGCCGCGATGACCAGGTTCTCCAGGGCGAGCTCGTCCTGGACGGCCGGGTCCACGCCCTCGACGCGGTTGCCGTACAGCGCGTTGAGCGCCGTGCAGCCGACCGAGGCGGCGAAGTCCGCGGCCACGTCGATGTTGGCGCGGAAGCGGTCCGACTCCTCACCCGGTACGGAGAGGGCGCCGCGGTCCGGGCCCGGGAGGGCGCCGGCGTAGAAGTTCAGGCCCACCAGCCGGGTGCCGGCATCGTCCAGCGCCTTCTTCAGGGCGTCGAGCTCGCTCTGGTCGGGCGTGGGCGTCTCGATCCAGGGCCACCACAGCTCGACCGCGGTGAAGCCCGCCGCGGCGGCGGCCGCGGGGCGCTCCAGGAGCGGGAGTTCCGTGAAGAGGATCGACAGGTTCACATCGAAGCGCTGGTCCGTGTATCCCATGAGGGGTTCGGCGCTCCTTCCGTATTGCGGAAGTTCGTTTCTGCTTAACGGAAGATTGCCTGCCGTGGGGGAGGGCTGTCAAGAGCGGCCCGCAAAACGGCCGACAAAAAAGGCGCCTTCCGGGCGATGGCCCGAAAAGCGCCTCGACGGCTTGTGCACCGCCACAACCAGCTACAACGCGTCCACGGCGCTCACCTTCCAGCCGCCGGAGGTGCGCGCGAGGGTCATCCGCACCCGGTTCAGGTCGACGCGAGGCCCCGAAACCTGGGTGCTCGTCGTGACCTGGTTGACGAACAGCAGCACGACCGCCCGGTCCGGCGACGCCGATACCACCGACACGGCCGGCTCACCGCCGCCCGGCGGCGCCACCACCGTCGCCCGCACCACGCCCCGGTACTTCCGGGCGGTCGGCGCCACCACGCTCGTGGTCGTCCTCCGGTACTCGTCACGGAACGAGCCGGTGAGGTGCGCCCGGGCCGCCGCGAAGTCCCGGTCCAGATGCCGGTGGTCGTACGACAGGACGACGGGCGCGGCCTTCCGCGCCGCCTCGGCCGCCCCGGCGCGCGCCCGCTCGGCCGCGCGCCCCTCCCGGTACTCCAGCGCCAGCACGGCCGCCGCGACCAGCCCCAGGACGATCAGCAGCGCCAGCACGGCGCACACCAGGCCACGCCGCCGCCCGGAGCCGCCGGCGCGGGCGGGCGACGCGTCGCCACCCGGGTCCGTCTCCCCGTCCGGCCCCTCCCGGTCCGCGTTCCTGTCCAGGTCCCCGTCCGGCTGATCCGGCCCCTCCCGGTCCGGGGACTCCCCGTCCGGTTCGGGCGCCTCGGCCCCGGGCGGGGGGTCTTCCGGGCGGAGGGTGCGGCCCGCCACCACACCCTCCGCGGGCTCTCCGGCGCGCTCGGCGCGCTTGGCCGCCGCCCGGGCGGCCGCGGACAGGGAGCGGCGGGCGGGGGAGCCCGTGCCGCCCCGGCCCCGAAGGCTCGTGTTCGCCATCACGTGTGTCCTTTCAGCCGACGAACTCGACGTCGGACGTCAGCCAGCGCCCGCCCTCGTGCACGAGATCGAGCTGGAGCCGGTACGTACGCGCCTGCCCCTGCGGGGCGGCGGTGTTGGTGACCCTGCTGTCGGCGACCACCAGGACGCGAGCGGTGCGCTCGTCGGCGCGCGTGATGCCCGCCTCCAGCACCTGGCCCTCCGACACGGACTTGTTCGCGGCCACCAGCTTCGTCAGCTCCGCGGTCTGTGCCGCGAACTGTTCCTTGAAGTCCCCGGTGGCGCCCTTCAGCACGTTCGCGCTGTCCCTGTCGTAATGCCGGTAGTCGAGCGAGGTGAAGTTGAGCGCCGACTGCCGGGCGGCGGCCAGGATGTCCTGTCGCCGTTGCTCCTCGGCCCGCTGGTCGTACACCTGCAGGCTCAGCCACCCGGAGAGGACCGTCACCGCGGCGGTCGCCACCGCCAGCGCCGCGGGCAGCGCCCTGCCGCGCCGGGCGGCCTCCCTCAGTCGCCGTGTCGCGCGGGAGAACGGCAGGCCTGTCATGCCATCGGTCCGACGAGCAGCCATTGCCACGAGTCCTTTCCGAACACACTCTGTTCGCCGCCCGTCGAGCCGATCTCGACGGGAGTTCCGTCCGGCCCGGCCGCCATGCCGGTTTCCGGGTCGTACGGGGTGATGTACGCGGCCGGGTCGGCGCCCCGGCCCGCACGGGAGCCCCCCGAAGGCCCGGGGGCGTTCTGGGCGCCGCGTACGGAGGTCGCGGCGCCGCGCGGGGCCGTGCAGCGCGCGCCGGTGTCGGCCGGCCGGTCGGAGGTGTCCGCCGGGTCGCGGCGCTGCGTCCCGTATCCCTGCCGGCACGGCGGCGGGTCGTCCTGGCCGGCGACCATCCCGAAGTGGGTGGTGCCGTCACCGGGGATGACGGTGTAGCTGCCCGCCACCACCACGGGGAAGGTGACCAGGGCCTGCTCCACCCCGGGCAGCCGGGCCACCGTGATCTGGCCCCCGCTGATCAGATTGCCGAGCAGGACGGGCAGGTGGGGCCTGGTCGTCGTCAGGAGCGAGTTCACCTCCTGCGCGGCGGGCGCCCCGGCGCCGATCAGCCGCCGGATGTCGCCGTCGCTGGACTTCAGCTCGGCGGTGAGCGCCGCCAGGTCGCGCGAGAAGGACGTGATCGCCGAGCCCTTGTCGGCCTGCGTCTTGAGGACCGTCCGAGAATCCTCGATCAGCGACACGGTCTGCGGGAGCGAGTCGGACGCCGACTCGACGAGCAGGTTTCCCGAGTCCACCAGCCTGCTCAGCTCCGGGCCGGTGCCCGCGAACGCCTTGCCCAGCTCGTCCACCGTGATCCGGAGGTCGTCCTTTCCGACGGAATTCACCAACCGGTCCAGGCTGACGATCAGATCCGTCGCGGGCAGCGGCACACGCGTGTCGCGGCGGGCGATCGCCGAGCCGTCCCGCAGATAGGGGCCGCCCACTCCGCGCGGCTGGAGGTCGACGTACTGCTCGCCGACCGCCGACCGGTTCGCCACCACCGCCAGCGTGTCCGCCGGGATGCGCGTCCCGTCCTCGATATCCAGGACCACTCTCACCCCGTCGCCGTCCGTCAGGCGCAGCTCGCCGACCCGGCCCACCGGCACTCCGCGATAGGTGACCTCGGCGCCCTTGAAGATGCCCCCGGAGTCGGCGAAGTCGGCTTCCACGGTGTAACCGCGGTCGAACAGGGCGTCGGCCAGCCCCGTGTACTCGGCTCCGACGTACGACACGCCCACGGCGGTCACGGTGGCGAAGGCGAGGAGCTGGGCCTTGACCGTACGGGTGATCACAGCAGCATCCCCTTCAGCATCAGCTCCGCGAGGGCGGGATCGGTACCGGACGGGAAACCGTCCTGGTCCCCGGCGGACGTGTGTGCCACCGTGCACACCGGCGGGCAGAGCGGACCGCCGTCGTCCGCGGGCCGGGAAGGCGCCGTCGGCAGCGGAGCCGGCTCCGGTACGCCCGGTACGCCCGGTACGTCCGGGACCTGCGGTACGGGAACCTCCGGCACCTCCGGCAGCCCCGGCCTCTCCGGCAGACCGGGTACATCAGGTGCCCCGGGCTTCGCGGGCTCGTCGCGGAGGTTGCCGTAGATGCTCGCCAGATCCAGGTCGGCGGTGATCCTGAGGTTGACGTAGTCGCCCTTGATCGCGCCGACCACGTTGCGCGGGAACGGATACGTCGTCAGCAGCTCCAGCGCGTTCGGCAGATCGTCGCCCGCCTTGTTCAGCTGCTCCAGGATCGGCCGCAGGGCGCGCAGATTTGCGACCACGTCGGCACGTGACGCGTTGATCACCTTCGTACCGGTCGTGCTCAGCGTCGACAGGGACGTCAGCATCGCCGTCAGCTTGCGCCGCTGGTCCGCCAGCACCTTCAGCGCCGGCGGTACGGTGTCGAGGGCGGACGTGATCGTCTTCTTCTCCGCCGCCAGCCGCTTGGAGAGCCGGTCGATGCCGTTCAGGGCGCGGACGATCTCCGTGCGCTGCGAGTCCAGCCCGCCGATGAAGGTGTCCAGTTCGCCCAGCAGCGACCTGACCCGGTTCTCCCGGCCCTCCAGGGCCTTGTTGAGCTCCGTGGTGATCGTCTTCAGCTGGGCGACCCCGCCGCCGTTGAGCAGCGCGGACAGCGCGGACAGCACCTCCTCGATCTCCGGGTTGCGGCCGCTGCGGGACAGCGGGATACGCGCCCCGTCCTTCAGCCGCCCGGCCGGCGCCGCGTCCACGGGCGCCGACAGCGCCACGTACTTCTCACCGAGCATGCTGGTCTGCCGCAACTCGGCGACCGCGTTGCCCGGCAGCTTCACCGAGTCGGCGATCCGCAGCCGCACCCGCGCGTGCCAGCCGTCGAGCTCCACCTTCTCGACCGCGCCCACGGTCACGTTGTTCACCTTCACCGCCGACTGCGGCACCAGGTCCAGGACGTCACGGAACTCGACCGTCACCCGGTACGCGTCGCCGTCGGCGGCCGCGCCGCCCGGCAGCCCGACGTCGTACAGCCCGTCGAAGCCGCTGCCCGAGCAGCCCGTCAGCAGCAGAGAACCGGCCGCCGACCACACCACCGCGGTCACACGGAGGCCCCTCATGCGTCCTCCTCCAGGATTCCGCCCAGCGTCCGGTCGACCGGGCCGGTCCCGGCGGCAGGTGCCGCCGGGACCGGCCCGAGCTCGGGAAGGGAGGCGAACAGCTTCTTCAGCTCCTTGCAGTCCGCCGCCTTCGCCTCGCCCGTCGTGCTGAGCAGCGAGCACAGCAACGAGGCCGGATCCTGCGGGTGGTCGGGGTTGTTGCGGGTGTCGAGGGTCCCGGAGGACGGGTTGTAGGCGTTCTGCAGGTTCGACAGCCCGGTCGGTGCCACCTCCAGCACCTCCGCCAGCGCGGCGCGCTGGGTCACCAGCACCTTGGTGACCTCGGCGAGCCCCTCCACGTTCGACGACAGGGACTTCTTGTTGTTCCGTACGAACTCGGACACGTCCGCCAGCGCCACACCCAGGTGCCGCAGCGCGGCCGCCAGGTCCTTGCGCTCCCCGGCGAGCTGGTCGGCCACCTTCGCCAGGCTGTCGTTGAAACCCCGGACGCTCTTGTCGTCGGCGGCCAGCGCCGCGGTGAACACCTGGAGGTTGCGGACCGTCCCGAACAGGTCCTGCCGCCCGTCGGACAGCGTCGTCACCGCCAGGGACAGGTCCTCCACCGTCCGGTGCAGGTTCTCCCCCTGCCCTTCGAGGTTGTCCGCGCTCACCCCCAGCAGCCGGGACAGCGAGCCGTCCTTGTTGGCACCGCGCGGGCCGAGCGCCTCCGACGTGGTGTGCAGGCTGTCGAAGACCCGGTCCAGCTCGACCGGCACGGCCGTCCTCTCCTCCGGGATGACGTCGCCGTCGCGCAGCCGCGCGCCGCCCTTGTACACCGGCAGCAGCTGCACGTATCGGTCGCTGACGACCGACGAGTTGATGATGGCGGCCTTGGCGTCCGCGGGGACCTTGCGCCCGGAGTCGTACTCCAGCGTCACCCGCACCCGTTTCCCCTGCGGGGTGATCTCCGTGACCTCACCGATGCGTACGCCCAGCACCCGCACGTCGGAGCCCGGGTAGATGCCGACCGTGCGCGGGAAGTAGGCGGTGACGCGGACGGGCTCCGGCTCGGGCCACAGCACCACGGCGCCCGTGGCGACGACCGCGAGGGCGACGGCGGCGGCGATCAGCCGACGCGCCTTCACGGCGGTGATGCCCTTCATGCCCTTCATGACGTACCTCCCGTGCGCGGGACCACCGGGGCGGCGACCATGTTCTGGATGTAGCTGTCGAACCAGCGGCCGTTGCCGAGGGTGTTGGTGAAGACCCGGACGTACGGGGCCATCAGCTTGATCGAGCGGTCGAGGCTCGCCTGGTTGCGTTCGAGCATCGCCACCACCTGGTTCAGGCCCTTGAGCGCCGGACCGATCTCCGTGCTGTTGTCCTTGACCAGGCCGGACAGCTGGATGCCCAGCGCCGCCGAGCTCTTGAGCAGCGCGTGGATCGCCGCCCGCCGGTTCGCGATCTCGGTGAACAGCTTGTCGCCGTCCTTGACCAGCGCCCGGAACTCGCCCGACCGCTCGGCGAGCACCCCGCTGACTCCCCTGGCGTGGGCGAGGAGTTCCCGCAGCGCCTGGTCGCGGGAGGCGACCGTGCGGGAGATCCTCGACAGGCCCTGGATCGAGGCCCGCACCTCGGCGGGGGAGTCCTCGAACGTCGTCGAGATGGTGTTCAGCGCTGTCGCCAGCCGCTCGGTGTCGACCTGCTCGGTCGTGGTGGTCAGGTCGCTGAAGGCCGTCACGACGTCGTACGCGGGTGTCGTCCGCTGCAGCGGTATCTCACTGCCCGGCTCCAGCTGCCCCGGCCCTTTCGGCTCCAGGGCCAGGTACTTGGCGCCCAGGATGGTCTTGATGCGGATCGCCGCACCCGTCCTCGTACCGAACGCGGGATCGCCCTTCACCCGGAAGACCACCTTGACGTGGTCCCCGTCCAGGTCCACCTCGTCGACCTTGCCGACCTTCACCCCGGCGATCCGCACCTCGTCACCCGGTTTGAGCCCGCCCGCCTCGGAGAAGGCCGCGCTGTAGGTGTCGCCGTCACCGATCAGCGGCAGGCTGTCGGCGTTGAACGCGGCGACGGTCAGCAGCGCGAGTGCGGTCAGACCGGCCGCGCCGATGGTCACCGGGTTCCGGTCGCGGAACGGGATCATGCGGGGCCGTTTCGTACGGGGCCGTTTCATGCGCACCTCGCCCGGGCGACGTGGAGCTCGGGGGTGATGACTTCCTCGGTCTTCGGCAGCACGATCCGGCCGTCGAAGTCGCAGAGGTAGAAGTTGAACCAGGAGCCGTACGAGGCGGTCCTCGTCAGTTTGTCGAGCTTGTTCGGCAGCCGCTTCAGCACGCCCTCCACGGTCTTCTCGTTCTCGTTCAGGGTTCCGGTCAGCTCGGTCAGTTCGGCGATGTCGGCCTTCAGCGGCGGCCGGGCGTCCTCCAGGAGGCCGGAGGTGGCCTCCGTCAGGTCGTTGATGCTCACCAGCGACTCCCCGATGGGCTTGCGGTCCGCCGACAGTCCCGAGATCACCCGCTGGAGCTGCTCGATCAGCCCCGAGAAGCGGGCGCCCCGCTGGTCGAGCGTCGCCAGCACGGTGTTGAGGTTGTCGATGACCGAACCGATCAGCCGGTCCCGGTCGGCGAGCGTGGTGGTCAGGGACGCGGTGTGCGCGAGGAGGCTGTTGACCGTGCCGCCCTCGCCCTGGAGGGTCTTGACGATCTCGGTGGCGAGCTGGTTGACGTCCTTGGGGCTGAGCGCCGCGAACAGCGGCTTGAAGCCGTTCAGCAGCGCGTTCAGATCGAGGGCCGGCTGGGTGCGCGACAACGGGATCGTCCCGCCGGGCGGCAGCCGGGTGCCGTCGCCCGCTCCTTCCGTCAGCGCGATGTACCGCTGCCCGACCAGGCTGCGGTACCGGATGACCGCACCGGTGCCGGCGAGCAGTGGCCGGTCCTCGGTCACCGTGAAGGTGACCTCCGCCAGCGTCCGGTCCTTGATGGCGATCTCCTCCACCTCACCGACCCGCACGCCCGCCACCCGGATGTCGTCACCCTCCTCCAGGCTCGTCACATCGCTGAAGACGGCCTTGTAGGTGTGTTCCGGCGTGAACGAGATGCTCACGATGGTGGCCGCCAGCAGCGTGGTCGCGAGGACCGTCACCACCGCGAAGAGACCGAACTTGATCAGCGGTGCCGCGGTGCTGCGTGCGCTCTTCGTACGGCTCATGCGACGCTCACCGCCGTCCCCCGGGCCATCGGACCGAACAGCAGCGTCGCCACCGCCGGCACCTCGTCGGCCGGTACGCCCATGACGGGCGCGACGAGCGAACCCACGGCCCGCTGCTCGGCCGCCGTGGCGGACGACTGGTGTGCGGTCGCCCCGCCGGCCGTCACGTCACGCGTACCGTCGTCGAGCTTGGTGTGGCCGGCCGGGACACCGGGGCCGGGGAGCCCTCTGCAGTTCGGGCCGGAGCGATCCGCGTAGCGCGGCTCCTCGCCCGGCTCGTAACCCGGGCGGGGACGGACGATTTCCAGGGTGATGCGCATTTTTCCGCCTCTGAAGGTCTCTTCCGCCGCCTCCTCCTGCCGCACCAGGCCCTTGAGCAGGCACGGGTACTCCGGCGCGTACCGGGCGAACAGCGCCAGCGTGGGGCGGGAGACGCGGCCCAGGGTGATGAGCCGTTCGCCGTTGTCGTCGAGGAAGCCGTCAGCGGTGCGGGACATGGTCGCCGTGGAGGTGAACAGGGCGGCCAGCTGGTCCTGCTTCTCGACGATGGTGCGGCTGGTGGTGACGGTGTTGCGCAGGATCTTCATCAGATCGGGCGCGGCGTCCCCGTACACCTCGGCCACATCGGCGAACCGCGAGATGTTCTCCTTGATGGACGGCATGTGCGGGTTCAGCCGGCTCAGATAGTCCTCGACGCGCACGAGGTTGTCGCCGATCCGGTCGCCCCGTCCCTCCAGGGCGGTGGCGAACGCGGAGAGCGTGGCGTTGAGCTCGGCCGGCTTCACCGTCCGCAGCAGCGGCAGCAGGTCGTTCATCAGCTGCTGCACCTCCATGCCGACCGCGGTGCGGTCCTGGCTGATGACGTCACCGGCGCGGATGGGGCGCGTCGTCGAGCCGGGAGGGGCGACGAGGTCGACGTACTTCTCGCCGAACAGCGTCTTGGGCAGCAGCCGCGCCTGCACATCGGCCGGGATGCGCGGGACGTGCTCCGGCTTCAGTGCGATGTCGAGGGTGGCCTTCTCGCCGTCCGCCCGCACCTCGCGCACCTCGCCGACCAGCAACCCGCGCAGCTTCACGTCGGCCCGGGGTTCCAGCTGGTTGCCGAGCGTGCCCGCCTCCAGCGTGATCCGTACGACGGAGGTGAACACCTGCTGGTAGACGGCGACGGACAGTGACAGCAGCAGGGCGAGGGCGACGAGGAAGACGATCCCGTACAGCCGTAGTTTCACAGGCGTGCTCATCGGCCCCTACCCCGCAATCCGTACGGTCGTGCTGGCGCCCCAGATCGCCAGGCTGAGGAAGAAGTCCAGGACGTTGATGGCGACGATGGACGTCCGCACACCCCGGCCCACCGCGACACCGACACCGGCGGGGCCGCCGCTCGCGTAGTAGCCGTAGTAGCAGTGCACCAGGATGATCACGACGGCGAAGACGATCACCTTGCCGAAGGACCACAGGACGTCCACCGGAGGCAGGTACTGCTGGAAGTAGTGGTCGTACGTGCCCGCCGACTGGCCGTAGTAGCCGGTGGTGATGGTTCGGGCGGCGAAGTACGAGGACAGCAGCCCGACCACGTACAGCGGGATGACCGCCACGAAACCGGCGATCATCCGCGTCGTGACGAGGAACGGGAGGGACGGGACGCCCATCACCTCCAGCGCGTCCGTCTCCTCACTGATCCGCATCGCGCCCAACTGGGCGGTGAATCCGGCGCCGACGGTCGCCGACAGCGCGAGCCCGGCCACCAGCGGGGCGATCTCCCGGGTGTTGAAGTACGCGGAGAGGAACGCCACGAAGTTCGACGTGCCGAGCTGGTTGAGCGCCGCGTACCCCTGGAGTCCCACCTCCGTGCCGGTGAAGAAGGACAGGAAGGCGATGACGCCGACCGTGCCGCCGACCACCGCGAGCGCGCCCCGGCCGAAGCTCACCTCGGCCAGCAGCCTGAGGACCTCCTTCTTGTAGCGGCGCAGGGTGCGCCCGGTCCACGCCAGTGAGCGGCCGTAGAAGACGAGTTGGGCGCCCAGCTCCTCCAGGCGTTGCAACAGGGCCATACGTCCTCACCCCCTCTGCGGAACGACTTGGAAGTACACGGCGGTCAGTACGAAGTTCGTCACGAACAGCAACATGAAGGTGATCACCACGGACTGGTTCACGGCGTCGCCGACGCCTTTCGGGCCGCCCTTCGCCGTCAGCCCCTTGTACGAGGCGACGATCGCCGAGATCGCGCCGAAGACCAGGGCCTTGAACTCGGCCGCCCACAGGTCGGAGATCTGCGCGAGGGAGGTGAAGGAGGCGAGGTACGCGCCGGGCGTGCCGTTCTGGAGCACGACGTTGAAGAAGTAGCCGCCGGCCACGCCGACGACCGAGACGAGACCGTTGAGGAGGACCGCCACCAGCATCGACGCCAGGACTCTGGGGACCACCAACCGGTGGATCGGGTCGATGCCCAGCACCTGCATCGCGTCGATCTCCTCGCGGATCTTGCGCGCCCCGAGATCGGCGCAGATCGCCGTGCCGCCCGCCCCCGCGATCAGCAGCGCGGTGACGATCGGAGACGCCTCGCGCAGCACGGCGAGCACGGAGGCGGCGCCCGAGAACGACTGGGCGCCGAGCTGGCGGGTGAGGCTGCCGATCTGGAGGGCGATGACCGCGCCGAACGGGATGGAGACCAGGGCGGTCGGCAGGATGGTCACGCTCGCGATGAACCAGGCCTGCTGGATGAACTCCCGCACCTGGAAAGGCCGCCGGGGGAGCGTGCGCAGCACGTCCAGGGCCATCGCGAAGAGGCTGCCGGACTGCCGCAGGGCGCCGATGGGGGAGAGGCTCACTGGGCGGTCGCCCCCTGCTCGTCCTTCTGCTGCCGCTCCTGCCGGCGCTCCGGCTGCCGCTGTTGCTCCCGCTGTTCCTGCCGCTCCTGCTCCCGCTGCTGCTCTCGGCGGGCGATCGCTTCCCAGCGGGGCGGGCGTTCGACGCCGGAGGTGGGCAGCAGCCGGGGCGTCATCAGCGTCTCCGCGGCGTCGTCGTCGATCTCGGCCAGCTCCTGCGCGACCTGCGCGGCGTCCTTCTCCTCCGCCATGCCGATCGGCCCCTGCATCCGGCCGCCCAAGAACTGCCGTACGACCGGTTCGTCGCTGGTCAGCAGCTTTTCGCGGGGCCCGAACATCACCAGCTCGCGGCGGAACAACAGCCCGATGTTGTCCGGGACCTGGCGGGCGGAGGCGATGTCGTGCGTGACGATCAGGAAGGTCGCGTCGATCTGGGCGTTGAGGTCGACGATCAGCTGGTTCAGGTACGCCACCCGCACCGGGTCGAGTCCCGAGTCCGGTTCGTCGAAGAGGATGATCTCCGGATCGAGGACCAGCGCCCGGGCCAGACCGGCCCGCTTGCGCATACCGCCGGATATCTCGCCGGGCAGCTTCTCCTCGGCGCCGATCAGCCCGACCATGTCCATCTTCTCGAGGACGATCCGCCGGACCTCGCTCTCCGGTTTGCGGGTGTGCTCCCGCAGCGGGAAGGCGATGTTGTCGTACAGGTTCATCGACCCGAACAGCGCGCCGTCCTGGAAGAGGACGCCGAAGAGCTTCCGCACCTCGTACAGGTCGTGCTCGCGGAGCGTGGTGATGTCCTGGCCCGCGATCACGATCGACCCCCGTTCGGGCTTCAGCAGCCCGACGAGCGTCTTGAGGAACACGGACTTGCCCGTGCCCGAGGGGCCGAGCATGACCGAGATCTCCCCGGCGGGCAGCGTCAGTGAGACGTCCTGCCAGATGACCTGGTGGCCGAAGGACTTCGTCAGTCCTTCCACGCAGATCTCGACACCCATCCGGTTCACCCTTCAGCCGTGGAGCAGCTCCGACACCTGCTCTACGGGGAGGGGCGGCCCGTCCGTCGCGACGAGTCGGAAATTTTTCTACGGGGCGGGAATCCGCGGTGACCGGACGTCGGGGAGTGACCGGGCGGTGACCTTCGAGAGCGCGGGGGAGCCGCCCCAGGTCATCGACCGCCGGCGGGCAGGCCGACGGAGGTGTCCCACGGATCCGGTACGTCCACCGGAAGCGCCGGCGGCTCCGCCACGGGCACCGGTGGCGCGGCGGGCGCGGAGGGCGTGTCCAGTGTGGTGACGTTCCCCGACGGCAGGGACGGTACGGAGGGGACGGCGACCTCCGGCACGTCCGGTACGCCCGGCATGCCCGGAACCTCGGGCACCTCGGGTACCGCCGGCACCTCCGGCAGCGCCGGGAGGGAGGGGATCGCCGGCTTCGGGAGCAGCGGGGGCGACGACGGGGCACCGCTCTGCGTGTCCGGCCCGGGGCGCCGCTCCGAGGTCGCCGAGGCGGTCGTGGAGGACAGCGGCGGGCGGGCTCCGTCGGCGGTGTGCACGCCGGTCACCCCGGACGTGACCGGCGAGGGCGAGGGCCCGCCCTGTGACCAGTCGTGGGCGTACGGCGCCACGAAGCCGGCCACGGCCAGCGTCGCCGCCGTCGAGGCCGCGGCCACCACGTGGGCGTTGCCCGCTCCGCGCGGGCGGCCGCGCCCACACAGCCACAGCAGCAGGGCCAGCGTGGCGGCCAGCGAGTTGCGCAGCGTACGCCGGGCCCGGGCCAGCAGGGACTCGACCGTGCGGTAGCTCAGGCCCATCTTGTGCGCGACCTGTCCGACGTCCAGGTCCTCCGACTTGAGCCACAGCGCTTCGGCCTGCCGGGCGGGCAGCTCGCCGCTGCGCCGGGCCAGCCACTTCGCCTCGGCCCGGTCGCACACCAGCTCGTCGACCGGGGCCGGGCCCGGCGGGAGCAGTGCGGCGGCCCGGCCGGGGTCGGCCTCGCGGCGGACCTGCCGGTGGCGGTCGACGCACAGCCGCATGGTCACCGTCGTCAGCCAGGCGCCGAGGCGCTCGTCGTCGAGGTGAGGCTGCTCGGCGGCCCGCAGCATCGCCTCGTGAACGGCGTCCTCGGCGTCCTCCGGGCTCATGGACCTGCGGCGGGCCACCCTGAGCAGGTGCTCGCGGTGGCTCCACGCCCGCTGCCACCGGTCATCGTCCGACCGTGCATGCATGTCCGTAGCCATGAGGGCCCCTTCGCGCTCACCCGCCGGCCCCTGACGCCCGCGGGGAGCGCGACATTACCGCTCGGTATCCGGAGTTGTGGAGGAGGTGGCGGCCATCGAGTCCGTACCGTTGCCGACGGGCCCACCAGGCAGGACGACCTCGACATCCGGAACCGGAAGGACGGGTTCCGAAGGTGCGCCGGGACGAGCCGGCGAGGCCGGTGCCGAGGGAGAGGGTGACGAGGGCGGGGCCGACGACGAGGAAGGCGCGGGGGCGGGCGCGGGCTTGCGCGACGGCGCGGGGGAGGGTGGGGCGCCGCGCCCGTCGTCGCCCCGACCGGCCGGGCGGGCCGGCGCCTTCGACAGCGAGGCTTCCGGCCGCACCGCTGCCGCCGCCGGATCCGGAACCACCCGGTGGCCCCCCAGGAAGTACGCGAACCAGGCCCGGACCGTACGCAGGTAGGCGGACGAGCGGTTGTACCCGAGGATCGCCCGCTCCAGGTCGTACGGGTCGGAGAGGTTTCGTCCGTCCGCACACAGGTAACGCCCCGCCGACAGCGCCGCGTCGTGGACGTTGCCGGGATGGGCGACGCCGTCCCCGTTGGCATCGGCGCCCCAGACCGCCCAGGTCGAGGGGATGAACTGCATGGGCCCCACGGCCCTGTCGTACACCACGTCCCCGTCGTACGCGCCGCCGTCCGTGTCCCTGATCAGCGCGAACCCGTTGCCGTCCAGGCGCGGTCCGAGGATGGGTGTCAGGGTCGTGCCGTCCGCGCCCACCCGGCCGCCGCGGGCGTGCCCCGACTCCACCTGGCCGATCGCCGCCAGCAGCTGCCAGCGCAGGCCGCAGGCGGGCGTGCTGTCCGCCAGCCTCTCCTCCGCCTTCCGGTAGGCCGCGAACACGGTGGCCGGCAGCGTGCCGCCGCCCGTCGCCGCGGCCGCGCCCCGCCGGGCCGATGCGCGTCCCTTCTCCGTCGCGTTCGCGCCCGGTGTCCGCAGCGGTGGCAGCTCCGTGTGGTACGGAGCATCGCCGGAGACGCTCGCCCCGGACGCGGCCGGGGCCTCCTCCCGGGCCGCCGGGGCCGAGGCCGACGCCGAGGCCCCCGGCGCCTGCGACGCGGTCAGCGCCGCCATCGCCGCCGCGGCGGCCACCGTTCCCCGGACCGCCTTGCCCCTGTGCGCTGCTTTCACGGCGTATTTCATGGTGTGCGCCCCTCCCTGTCGACCCGTGCGACCGTCCTGTCACCTCCTCTACGGGCCAGTAGCCCCCGTCCGTCGCACGCGGTCGCCGCGATTGCATACCGTGGGGGCATGCAGCGACTGAGAGTGGAGTTCACGACAGAGCCCTTCGATCTGGAGGAGGCCCCGGAGCACGCGGTGGTGGCCCGTGAGGTCATCGAGGCGGCCGATCTCGACGCCGTGGACGTGGGGCCGTTCGGCAACACCGCCGAAGGCGGCGCGGACGCGGTGCTCACCGCGGTCGGCGCACTGCTCCGCCGGGCTCTGGGCGCGGGTGCCACTCGGGTATCGCTGCAGGTCAACGTAATCGGCGAGACCGAGTCCGGGGCAGTCCCGGGGGCCGGGGAGGACGACAAGTGACCGAGCCGGGAGACCACCCCCTGGTCACCGCGGTGAAACCGCTGGTGGACGCGATGGGCGCGGAGATCCTGCGGCCCGAGGAGGCCGGGGCCGACGATGTCGTGCTCGCCTGGGAGGGCGAGGACGTCCTCGCCGTACGGCTTCCGCAGCTCGCCGACTCCCTGGAGCGCATCCTGGCCGCCATGGAGCGGCGCCATGGAATGCCGCTGTCCCAGCTGGACCGCAAGGTGAAGCAGTCCGTCGTGCGTACCCTGGAGGCGCGTGGGGCCTTCTCGGTGCGCCATGGCGTGGAGACGGTGGCGAGCGCGCTGGGTGTCAGCCGCTTCACCGTCTACAACTACTTGAACAGGGAGAAGGGTGCCTGATTAAGGACCCTATATCCACCGAGGTGAAAGCCCTGCGAGATGGAAACCCGCAGGTCAGGGCGGGTTCTGGTGCTGCGGGTTCTTGATGTGAAGCGATGTGGGGTCATGTGGACGCGTGGACGTGTTGTGGACTCCACGCGGACTCCACTACGAGACCACCCGCAGGCCGCCGCCGTCCAGCGCCGCACGCACGCTACTCACGGAGTTCGCGCTTGCATGCGTGTATAGCCAGGTGACTTTCGCGCCGCGCTCATGCCCCAAGATTTTCTGAGCGTCTGCCTCCGGAACGCCCAGGCTGTGCAGCCGGGACGCGAAGGCGTGCCGGATGTCGTGGAAGTGTGGCCAGCACTCAAGCCGCCCCGTCACCGGATTCTTCGTCCGGCGAGCAACGCCCGCTGCCTCCGCCGCAGGCACCCATAGCCGCCAGAAATTGCTCCGCCCCAGCACCCCGCCACGGCGGCCGCGGAAGACAAGTTCCTCAGCGTGCATGCCGCTCGTCGGAGCCGTTCGGGCAGCCGACGCCGGATGCTGCTCCAGGTGCGTCTTCAGGGCGTGTACCGCCCTCGCCGACAGGGGTACCGTCCGGCTCCCGGCGAGCGACTTCGGGTACGCCTTCCGTTGAGGGACACCGCGCACCTGGATGACCGTCTCCCGCACCTGCAGTGCGGCACCCTCCAGGTCAACGTTGCAGCGCCGCAGTCCGACCAGCTCGCCCCAGCGCAGCCCCGTCTCCTCGGCTACGACGAGCATCGCGTGGAAGTGCGACGGCATCTGCTCCCGGATCGCCGCAAGCTGGTCGTAGGTCGGCGGCATCAGGTCGTCCGGATGCCTCGGCCGGCCCTTCGGTAGCCGTACCCCGTCGCACGGGTTGTGCATGATGCGGCGGTCCCTCACTGCCGCCCCCATCATCCGGTCGAGCATCTGGAATGCCTTCTCGACGGTCGCTGGCCCGACCTTGGAGGCGAGCTGCGCAACCCAGGCTTCGACGTCCAGGTGTCCGATCGCGACGAGCGGCCAGTCCCCAAAATGCGGCTGCACGTGGCGCGTCCACACGCTGGTCGCCGTCTCCCGGGTGTTGTCGCCAATGCGCAGTGTCGCCCACCACTGAGGCTGCCACTGGGCAAGTGTCAGCTGGCCCCGGTCCAGGTCGACGAAGCTACCGCTGCGCACCTGGTCTCTCA
Organism: Streptomyces sp. NPDC051310; assembly: GCF_044455245.1. Classification (NCBI taxonomy): domain Bacteria; kingdom Bacillati; phylum Actinomycetota; class Actinomycetes; order Kitasatosporales; family Streptomycetaceae; genus Streptomyces; species Streptomyces sp. NPDC051310. Next base: position 173,776 of record NZ_JBITEO010000002.1, on the reverse strand, counting down.
CCTTGTCTAGAAACGCTTCCGCCTTGCGGCGGGCCCCTTGGCCGGTGAACGTCTTCGCCCGCTGCCTGCCGGCTGGATCTCTGTACCGGGCCTGCCAGCCCCCGGTGCAGTCTTTCCGGGTGGGCTCCTCTCCTGGCCGGTACTTAGCTGTGCAGTGCTTGCATCCACAGGTCTTGACCCGGACCTGGCGCGGGTTGTTTCTGGCCTTAGCCGGCACGATGAACCTCCTGGCACTGAAGGGTGGTTCGCTGTGTGGGGATGCTGCATATCCCTGCGGGGATCACCACGTGGTCCCCGCACCAGCATGAAGCACCGGGCCCGTCTTGCGGGGCGCCGAGGAAGGCGAGTAGGGCTCTGATCTGCTGAAGGGCCTGGAAGTAGTCGAGGTTTCGCGCTATGACGATGGACACCTGGTCTCGGTCCCAGACAGGTGCCGCCGGATCGATGTCCCCCGCAACGACAGTTGCGCACATGGAGCCCCCATGAAGACACGGCTGACGAACGGACCGGCCGCAGGTGGAGGTACGGCGGAATCTCGACGTTACATCGGTCAACTACCGCGCGTGAAGGATGCCAGCGAGATTGGTGGCTGCAATGTGAAGGTGGTTAGGGTTGCCCTACCTACCCATATTTTCAGGAGCGTTGACGCTCAATCATCGCCTGCATCGTCGCCTCAAGCACAGACCGGTCAGACTCGTCCAACGCGCGGAGCATGTGCAGAAAGCGGCGTTCGGACTCGTCGTCCATGGCGGCGGGGACGTGGCGTCCGGCGGCTTCGAAGACTGTCGCTACCGGCAGGCCGGCGCCGTCGGCGAACTTGCGCAAGAGGGCCGGACTCGGTCCTCGGCTGCCCGTCCCGCGTTCGCCGCTCTTCCATGAGTGCAGGGTGGATGTGGAGATGCCGGAGCGGCGGGCGAGGGTGGACAGCGTCCAATCCTTCTCGTCCATCACGCGCTCGATGAGGGCAGCCAGGTCATCCACATGTAGAAGCATGGGTCATCATCCACATTCCCCACAAGTCGCTGCACCACACCTGACCTGCTTTGATTTCCGCATGTGGACGTCCGGCATATGCAGAATCCCTGGCAAAGCCCCCTAGTCACGTCTCGCATCCCTTGACATCTATCCACATTGAGCGTTGAATGTGGAAACAAGCCGCCGACCAGGCTTCCACATTCGGTCACGCGGCGCTACCTCTCGGCCACCAAAGGGGGCACCCACATGCACAGACGGGACAACGGTCAGCCCATTCGCGACGCGATGGCGACGGCCGGTCTGTCCATCGAGCGCCTCGCCGAGAAGACCAAGCAAGCCGACCCGGCCGGCTACGGCATAAAGCCCAGCACCATCGGCCACATGGTCTCCACCGGGCCCAGCGGGCGTGACCGGTTCGAAGACCGGTCATGCGATCTGGTCGCCCGGGCGCTCGAGGAGCCCATCGACAAGCTCTTCACTGACGCTACGGCGTGATTCTCATGCCTGCGCGTTCCACATCCATCGGATCTATTTCCACATTCACTGAAAGGAGGCGTCGTGGACCAGCGCATCACCCCCACACCGCTGATCACCAAGGCGGAGCTGAAGGAGTGGCTCAAGGTCAGCGACTTCTGGGTGCGCGACCGCCTGGAAAACGACCCGCAGTTCGTCGAGCAGTGCGTCGTCAATCTCGCTCCAGCAGGCAGCAGTCGTCGCACCATCCGCTACCACGTTGGCCGCACGGCCAAGTACCTCGGCATCCCCGCTGAAGCGGAGCCAGCCACCCCCATCGCCGCTTAGTCGGCTGTGCGGGCCGCCGCCGGGCTCTCACACACCGGCAGACGGCCCTCCTAGATCCACCCCTCTACACGCAACCAGACTGCGAGAGAGAAGAGGACCCAGTGTCCCGAGTATCCCATTCCCTGATCCCGTCCCTGGTGCCCGTGCCGGTGCCGGACGCTGTCGCCACCCGGACCGCGATGTGCCTGCCCATGGCCGTCATGCAGACGGTGGCCGACGCGGAGTTCGCGGCGTCGGACGCGGCTCGCTTCCACGCCCCGGTCGGTGCGGCGCTGCTGCGGCACGAGGACCAGGCCGACCGCGAGCAGGCCCTCTCCGAGCTGCACCGCGCGAACAAGACGCTCGCCGCCCACAACCCGGGCCTGATCGTAAAGGCGGTGGCGGCATGAGCGCCCGCGAGAGCGTAATCCAGGCTCTGATCAACGTCGGCTATGGCGAGCGGCAGGCGAGGGAGGTCCTCTCCCACGCGCTCGGTGAGGCACAGCAGCAGGGCTTCGAGGCGGGACGCCGCGCCGCCCGCGCCGAGGCGCTGGCTAACGCCGCCGATGAGCTTCGGGAGATGCAGCGGCAGGAGCCGGACCACAGGCACGCCGCTGGGCTCTACTCGGCGGAGCTCCGGATCCGCGACCTCGCCATGGCCGCCTCGCAGGGCAGCACCGCCGGGGACGAGCCGAAGGGCGGTGCGCGATGACTGCCGCCGACCTTTCCCGCCTGGACGTGCCGGCCGAGCGGGTGGCCGCGGAGGCGCTGCTGCGTGACGCGAGGGCTCACTCGCACTCGCCGTCCGACCGGATCGCCTACGCCCTCGACGTGTACCTCGTCACCCACCCCGACGCGCCCGTGTCGACCGAGTCCGGCGATCCGGAGTGGGACGCGTGGCTAGCCCACCGGATCGACGAGTGCAAGGCCACCCGATCCGCCGCCCGCAACGAGACCGCCGGAGGTACGACATGACCGACTACCCGGAGATCGCCGCCCGCTTCGAGCGGGAGACCGCCGGCCACCAGATGACCGTCCTCCACGACGAAGGGCTGTACCGGCACCTGCTCTTCAGGACCCCCGGCCACGGCTTCTACTGGTTCGAGATCATCACCACCCCGGGTCAGCTCGTGTTCTCCGGCGACGGTGAGAGCTACGTCTTCCGCCGCATGGACGACATGCTCCAGTTCTTCCGCACCGGCCTCCGGCGTGACGGCTCCATCGACATCAACCCGCAGTACTGGTCGGAGAAGCTGGCCAGCGACCGCGACAGCGTCACCAAGTACGACCGGGAGATCGTCGAGCGACTCGTCAAGGAGCGCGTCGTCGAAGGCATCCGTGAGGGCTGGGCGCCGCGCGGTATCGGCAAGGCCGTCCACGAGGACGTACTGGGCAGCGAGTACCTGGAGACCGAGGACGAGGCGCGACGCGTCCTGTACGAGTTCGAGTACGGCGCCAAGTACATGCCGAAGTGCACGTGCGGCAAGAGCGGCCCTCAGGTCGGCGCTACGTGGGAAGCGGCTCGCTGGCGGGACCAGCACCGCAAGGAGAACGGGACCCAGCACAAGGTCAGCATTGATCGCGTCGCTGGCTTCAACTTCGACGACGTCTCCGAGTGGGACCTCCGCGACTACGACTGGTGGTTCCTGTGGGCCTGCCACGCGGTCGTCGCGGGCATCCGCCGGTACGACAAGGTCCGTCGCTACGGCCTGCAGCAGCTCGCCACTCCGACTACCAAGGCGGCCGTCTCATGACGCCCCGCACGGACACGGTGGTGTCGGAGTTGCTGTCGGAGCTGCCGGTCATACCGGCCCCGGTCGGGGACCTACTGCTCCGCGCCCTGGACCTGGCCCCGCGCCGCGTGCCCGCCTGGATCACCGACCCCGACACCGTCGCGTCGATACTGGCCGGCTTCGTCGACATCCCCGACGACCTGTACGGGGACCCGCGGTGACCGCCGCCTGGACGGCCGTCGCCGCCGCAGCCGCCGCATCCATCGCGCTCCTCGCACTGGGGCGCCACCTCTCGAAACCCACTGGGGGAACCCGATGACCGGACCCGAGCACTACCGCAAGGCCGAGCGCCTCTTGCGGGACGAGTACCGCACTGACCGGAGCGTCGCTGAGGCGCAGGTCCACGCGACGCTCGCCCTCGCCGCAGCGACCCGTGACGCGGGCATCCCGCGCGGCATGGTCCTCGTCGAGCGGTGCGACATCGCCGAGTCGGCCCACGGTCGCCAGTGCATCAAGGCGGCTGCGCACACCGGCGGTTGCGACTTCGGCGACGGTGAGGTGCACCGTGGCTGACCGCCTCGCCCAGCTCGCCAGCCGGGAGGCGGTCGACGTGCCGCCCGCGGTGCGCGACACCAGCCACGGCGCCGACCAGGCCACCCAGCCGATCAACGTCCGGCCCCTCTGGGACGCGCCCGTCGCCGGCCCCGTCCGGCACACCTAACAGCTCGCCGGGCCGGCGGATGGCACCGGCCCCCGACCCGGCGCACCACCTCCTGGAGAGAACCATGCGCGTCATCCAGCACACCGTCCCGGTTCGCGACGTCAGCCAGCGGTACACCGTCGACGCCACCGAGCCCGTGCCTGGCCTCCTCGTCTACGAGATCCCGGACGTCGCCCACTGCTCCGGGCTAGGCCACGACCACTGGCGGGTCGCCCACCACTCCGGCCTCCTCATCGCTGCCTGCCAGGACGAGCACGACGCCGAGTTCATCGCGCAGACCATCGCCGACTTCACCGACTGGACCCGATCCGCCGACGAGCTCCGCGCCGACACCAGCCTCGACATCACCGATCTGTACGAGCGCATCACCTACGAGACACCCGGCATCTTCGTCAGCTCCAAAGACCCCCAAGCCGCCGCCTGACACCCACCCCACCCAGGCCCTCGACACCCGCCACACCGCCGAGGGCCCCACCCACCACACCCTTGAGGAGGGCACATGGACACCACCGAGCCCACCATCACCACCGAAACCGCCCGGCATGTGCTGTTCATGTTCGGCCACGACGGCGGCGCGCAGCCTGGTCGTTTCAGGCGCCATCTCATCTGCGCGATCGAGTGCGCGGACCTCGTGAACGCCTCGCAGCTCGTCGAGGTCTACCCGGAGCTTGTCGCCGCCGTCCGCCTCGCCAAGTACCACGACGACGGGATCGACCAGCTGAAGACCATCGCCCGCGGCGAGGTGGCCGCGTGACGACCGTCGAGACCCCGACCGGTGTGTTGCTGGGCAGCTACACGCCCGGGACGCCGGAGTGGGAGCAGGCCCGCGGCGGGCTGTGCATCACCGCCACCGAGATCGCCGCCGTCGTCGGCCTCTCACCGTGGCAGTCGCGCTTCAGCCTGTGGCACAAGAAGGCCGGCCTGCCCACCCCGCCGTTCGAGCCGTCGCCTGCCATGGAGTGGGGCAACCGCCTCGAAGAGGCCGTCGCCCAGAAGTGGCTCGACGGACACGACGGCTACGGCATCGAGGCCGCCGGCACCTGGCGGCACGCCGACCGGGACTGGCAGCGAGCCACCCCGGACCGTCTCGCCTACACGAGTCGCGGCAAGGTCGTCGAGCTGCTGGAGGTGAAGACGTCGCCGTTCGGCGACGACTGGGGCCCGTCCGGCAGCGACGAGATCCCCGTCTACTACCGGTGCCAGGTCCAGTGGCAGCTCGACACCCTCGGCCTGCAGGTGTGCCACGTCGCCGTCCTCATCGGCGGGTGGGACTACCGCGAGTACGTCATCGAGTACGACCCAAGCGACGCGAAGATCCTCCGCGACGCTGCCGAGCGGTTCCTCGACGACGTCCGCCAGGGCAACCGGCCCGACATCGACGGGGCCGACGCCACCTACCAGACCATCCGCGTCCAGCCCGCCGGCCGCGAAGACCGCGACGTCGAGATCCCCTTCGGCCTCGTCATCCGCTGGGACGACGCCTACGCAGCGCACCAGCAGGCCGCGACCGAGCTCACCAAGGTCCGCGGCGAAGTCCTCGACTGGATCGGCGACGGCTACCGCGCCGTCTGCGAAGGCCGCCGCATCGCCTACCGAACCGTCAACCCCGACGGCACCACCCTCGCCCTCCAGCCCTACAGGAGCACCAGCTGATGGCCAACCACCACCTGCGGCCCGCGACCATCCGCGAGTGGGAGGCCGCCATCGACGCCGCCGACCTTCTCGTCGGGCCCTCCTTCGGATTCCAGTCGGTCACCGGCGACTGGGAGGCAGCCGTACACGTCGCCACCGGAGACAACCTCACCGACGACGTCCGACAGGAACTCATCGAAGAGCTCCGCAAGGCCGTCAGCGAAACCGTTAACCGCGTCCTCCGCACCCGCACCGCCCGCGTCACCTACTCCACCGCACAGCCCCAGGAGAACCGATGAGCCAGATCGGCAACGTCATAGCGACCCGCGACACCTCGCCCGGCGCCGTCATCGAGCAGTACCGCGACAGCTTCGCCCTCGTCATGCCCAGCCACCTCCAGGCCCGCGTCGGCGCCTGGGTCCGCACCACCCAAGGCATGCTCCGCCGCGACCCCAAGCTCATGGAAGCCGCACAGAACGACGTCGGCCAGTTCCTCGCCGTCCTCATGGACGCCGCCCGGCTCGGCCTCGAACCCGGCACCGAGCAGTACTACCTCGTCCCCCGCTGGAACAAGAGCAAGCGGTGCACCGAGGTCACCGGCGTCCGCGGCTACCAGGGCGAGATTGAGCTCATGTACCGGGCCGGCGCCGTGTCCTCCGTCATCGTCGAAGTCGTCCGCACCCGAGACACGTTCACGTACAAGCCCGGCGTCGACGAGCGGCCCCAGCACGACATCGACTGGGACCTCGAAGACCGCGGCGAGCTCCGCCTCGCCTACGCCTACGCCGTCATGAAGGACGGGGCCACCTCCAAGGTCGTCGTCCTCAACAAGGGCCACATCGCCAAGGCGAGGGCCAAGTCCGACAGTGCCGACAAGTCCTGGTCCCCGTGGAACACGGACGAGGAAGCGATGTGGATGAAGACGGCCGCCCACCGGCTCACGAAGTGGGTGCCGACGTCGGCCGAGTACATGCGCGAGCAGCTGCGTGCCGCGAAGGAAGTCGCCGCCGAAGCCCCTGAGCAGCTGGCCACCATCCCCGCCCCGTCGCCCGGCTCCACCGACGGCGACTACGACGACCCGATCGAGGGCGAGCTCGTCGACTAGCAGAACCCGGCCGCCCGCGCGGGAATCGCGGGCGGCCCACCCCTCCACAGTCCCACAGCGAGAGGACACCGTCATGACCCGCTCCCTCACCCCGGCCGAGCGTCTCGCCGCGGCCGAGAAGGACCTGCTGCTCGAAGACCTCGCCGACCAGTCCGAATGGGACCGCTTCCTCGTCGAGCAGGCCGTCTTCCACTTCGGCACCCGCCACGACGAATGGTCCGCGAACGACCTGCGCGACGTGCTGCCCCCGCTGGCGCACGGCTTCCTCGGCGCCGTCATCAACAGCCTCCGCACCGCCGGCGTCATCGAGCACACCGGCCGGGTCGTCCCCTCCACCCTCGCCTCCACCCACGGCCACCGCATCTCCGTCTGGCGCATGAGCGTCAAGGGCCTCGTCATAGCCGAGCAGCGGCAAGCCGCCAGGCGGGAGACAGCCGCGTGATTCCCCTCCTCGGCGCGTTCGCCTGGGGTGTCGGGGTCTGGCTCACAGTCGCGATCTACGTGAGCGCCCTCCGCCCCCACCGGCCCGAGACCGAACGCATCCCCGCCGCACCCGACAACCAGCCCGGCACCGACACCGACGCCCTGCAGACCTGCCAGCACATCGCCCGCATCCCCGCCCAGACCCGGAAGGAGACCGGACAGTGACCCGCAAGCCCCCTCCCCAGCATGGAGAGCGCCGCTGCTACATCGCCGGCTGCCGCCGCCCCGAATGTGCCGCCGCCAATGCCGCCTACTGCAAGCAGTACCGCGTCACCCGCTACCGCACCGGGCCGAAACGAGTCGACGCCGGGCCCTACGCCGACCGAGTCCGCCGCTACGCCGACCTCGGCTGGAGCCGCCGTCAAATCGCCGAGCAAGCCGGCATCAGCGAGACCACCATCGTCGACCTCCTCAGCGGACACGCCAAGCGTCTCAACCCTGACAGCGCGGCCGCGATCCGCACCCTCCCCGCCGAGCCCACCGATGTACCCGGCCGTGCCTACTTCGACGCGACCGGCACCATCCGCCGCGGCCGAGCCCTCTATCGCATCGGGCACCGAGTCGTCGACATGGCCGCCGAGCTTGGACTGCACGCCGACTCCCTCAGCCTGATCCTCCACCGCGACAGCGGCCTAGTGCTCGCATCAACCGCCCACGCCATGGACGCCCTGTACAAGCGGCTCCGCTGGACCCCAGGCAAGTTCCTCGCCAACCGCACCCGCGCCACCAAGCGCGACTGGCACGGGCCGTTCGCCTGGACCGCAGACACGATCGACGACCCCTCCGCGAAGCCGGACGTCGACGAGCCGTACCGCCCGATGGCCGCAAACGGCCGCGACTCACTTCGCCTTCCCGAAGTGCGGCACCTCCTGGCGCTCGGGGAGTCGGAGGCGTCGATCGCCCGGCAGATGGGCGGCAGCGAGAAGTACATCCGCGACCTGATCTCCAAGGACCGCAACCGAAGGCCGGCGGCCGCCGCGTGACCGCCCGCCGCCGGCCCCGCGCCACACCCCGCTAGCAACGCCGCCCCGCCTGACCCTGCTCCTGAGAGAAGAGATCCCGATGGGCTACAAGCTCCGCCGCCAACTGCGCGAGGCGCTCGGTCCGGGCATCGCCGGTCTTCAGCGTGCGGTCGCCCTGGAGATCGCAGACGACGCCAGCGACGTCACCCGGGAGAGCGCGGTGACTCTTGAGGAACTGGTCCGCTGGACCGCCGCCAAGGACACCGACGTCGTCCGTAATGCCCTCAAGCGCTTGGCTCTGGCCGGCTGGGAACTTCGTGTCCCGATCGGCAAGGGGAAGGACGGCCGGACTCTCTACGCAGTGCCGGGGAGACGGATGACGTTCCGGATCCCCGACTTCGAAGGGGTAGCTACAGCTACCCCTGAGGAGGAGCAGGGGCTACCCCATGGGGGAGCAGGGGCTACCCCTCAACCCCCCGAAGGGGTAGCCGGGGCTTCTTCAGAAGGAGCCGGGGCTCACTCTGAAGGAGCCGGGGCTACCCCCTCTTCCTTCTCCCCTTCTCCCCTCAAGCAAGAAGAGGCGCCGAAGCGGCCGGACGGAGCCGACGAATACGGCATCCCTGACGTCGCCCGCCCGCTCGTCGACGCACTCAGCCAGTCCAGAATCCGCGTCCGCTGGCCCTTCAAGGGCGACGGCTGGTTCCCCGTCATCGCGCTCATCACCAAGTGCGGCATCCCCGCGATGGTCGACCACGCCACCCGCGCTGTCGCCCGCAACCCGCAGATCGACTCCGCCCGCTACTTCATGCGCGGCTGGGGCGAACTGCCGCCAAAGCCGGCCGATGGCACCCCGCATCACCTCGCGCGCCCCCACCTCCGCGCCGTAGGCCAGACACCCGAAGAGCGAGGAATCTTCTAAATGACCATCGACCTCGAACCGCCCGCCGACTACGAACCCGGCCTCTTCGAGCGAACCCCGCCCCACGACCTCGTCGCCGAGATGAGCGCCCTGCGCGCCTGCTTCTTCGACCGCGACGTATGCAAGGCCGTCGTCACCAACCTCGACCCGGCCGACATGTACAAGCCCGCCCACGAGACGATCCTCAACGGCATCACCGAGATGTACGCCCTCGGGCAGACCATCGACCCCATCACCCTCGGCAAGTTCCTCAGCGAGAGGGGAGACCTTCAGCGGGCCGGTGGCGCTACGTACCTGTTCGAGATCACGTCACGCACCATGCCGATCTCCCACCCCGACCATGCGCTCGACTACGTCGAAATCATCCAAGGGCACGCTCGCCGCCGCGAACTTATCAAGCACCACGCCGCCGGTCTCCAGGACGCCTACGGCATGAACGGCCCCACCGGCGAGCTGCTGGAGCGCACCATCGCTGCCGCCCGCGACATCCGCGACCGCGGACAGACCGGCAACGACCTGCCCGTCGAAGACATCCTCGACTTCGTCCAGCACGAAGACACCTACGACTGGGTCGTGCCCGGTCTCCTCGAGCGGCAGGACCGGCTGATCCTCACCGCCTCTGAAGGCGGCGGCAAGAGCACGCTGCTGCGGCAGATGTCCGTCACCCTCGCCGCTGGTATCCACCCGTTCAAGACCTGGGAGCTCATCGATCCGGTCCGCGTCCTCACTCTCGACTGCGAGAACAGCGCCGCCTCCAGCCGCCGCAAGTTCCGGCCCTTGCTGGCTGCCGCCGACGGTCTCGAGCAGTCCGTTCGCCGCGGCATGTTCCACATCGAGTGCCGCCCCCAGGGTCTCGACCTCACCCGCTCCAAAGACCGGGCCTGGATGATGCGGCGCGTCGAGAGGATCAACCCCGACGTGCTGATCATCGGCCCCGTCTACCGCCTCCACGCCGGCAACCCGAACGACGAAGAGCTCGCCCGCAAGGTGTCCGTCGTCATCGACGACGCCCGCGCCACCGCCGGGTGTGCCGTCCTCATGGAGGCCCACGCCCCCCACGGCAACGGCCTCGGCCCCCGATCCCTCCGGCCGCTCGGCTCCAGCCTGTGGATGCGCTGGCCCGAGTTCGGATTCGGTCTCCGCCCCGTCGAGGACGAGAAGTCCGCCCAGAACACCGAAGGCGCCCGCGGCCGGCGCGTCGTCCCCTGGCGCGGCATGCGCGACGAACGCGACTGGCCGCACTTCATCAAGCAGGGCGAGAAGTGGCCGTGGATCTCCTACAAGCCCATCGATGCCGACCAGTTCACGGGCTACTCGCCGACAGGAGCGATCTGGTGACCGATCACAACCCCCTCTACGCCGACGCCTGCGAGAGCTGCCCTACCTACGACGTCTTCCCGGAGTCCGCACTTCGCGACGGCGCCGACGGGATCATCGCCGGCTACCGCTGCCCGAACTGCCGGCACGTCTGGACGTGCGGCTGGCAGATCGTGCCCGGTCGCGCCATACCGCCCGAGCCGGCCGCCAACTCGCCGATCTTCGACAAGCACGTGACTGCCCGCATTCACGAGCAGGCCGCCATCGCCCGAGCCCGCAAGTACCTCAGCAAGGAGAACCCGTGACCACCACCACCGACATCGCCCGCAACCATGGCTACACCGGTCCGATCGTGTGCGAGGACTGCGGCGCTACCGAAAGCTTGCACTTCGGCAGCTGGTTCGACCCCGAGACCCACGAGTCCGGCGACTTCCTCCAGTGCTGCGCCTGCGGCATCAAGGCCGGCGACCCGTTCTACATCCACGACGGCTGCGAGTCCACGGCCGACGAGATCGAAGAAGACGACCCCGATGAGGGCCCGACGGTCCGCGTCTTCCACTGCGAGGACGGCTGGACGATGGGCGACTCTCCGATGCCCGAAGCGTGCACCACCAACCACCAGCGGCAGCAGGACGGCCGCCCCGCCTGCACCGCGATCGCTGTGTGGAGGGTCGTGGTGGACCACGGCCTGCACCTCTCCATCGGGTTCTACTGCGACGCCGACCTACCCGACGAACACCGGCACCTCGCCGCATGACCTGCCGCTGCGGCCACCAGTGGACCGTCAGCCGCCACACCCCCGCCTACCCCGCCCTCCGCAACCCCGCCGCCTGACCGCCGCCAAGACCCGCCCAAGGAGACTCTGATGGTCGCTGCCATGCAGTTGGACCTCGCCGCCATAACCGCCCCAGCCGTCGGCCTCTTCGAGACCGAACTCGATGCCGCAAACGCAGTCCTCGCCGACTGGGGCCACTACCTCGGAATCAACACCCGCCCCTTCGGCGCCCAGGCATGGCGACTCGACGTTGCAGGCGAACCCATCTCCATCGCTGTCAGCGCCTCGACCGTCAGTAGCACCGTTGCCGGATATGGCCGCGGCCAGGTAGTCGAGCTGGCCCGCCTCTGCACCCGACCCGACAGCAGGTGGGCAACCCGCGTGATGCTGCGCCTGTGGCGCGAGATCGGGGCACCTGCCTGGCCGTACTGGCCCGCCGTGGCAGCGGTCGCCTACTCCGACAACGCCCGGCACCCCGGCAACATCTACCGCTTCGACGGCTGGACCCGCATCACCGAGACGGCCGGCTCCAGCGGAGGCGGCACCTGGAGCACCCGCCGAGACGCGGAACACCCGGCCAGGGGGGCGAAGTCTCTGTGGCTTTGGGAGTACCCCACCACTGCCCAACTGGACCACCCGATCCGCGACGCCGCCGCCTGACCACCCCGTGACGCACGACGGCCCGTCCCGAGGTCCAGTCGGGGCGGGCCGCCACCCCAAGCCAAGCACACCAAGGAGAAGACCGTGAACGTCCTCATGCGCGTCACATACACCTACGTGGCCACCGACACGTCCGTGAGGACCGTGTCGTGTACGCGGCTTGCCGATCCGGACGCGGTCATCCGGGCGGCCGCGGAGGCTCGCCGGAAGCGCGACTGGATCTGGATCATCGACCACGAGCAAGGCGTCCGTCACGCCTTCCCCGCCGACCGCCTCGTCGACGTCGTCACGGAGCCCCAGCCATGACCGCTCCGTGGGATGCCGGCCCGTGCGACTGGCCCGACGACGCCGAGCTCGACCGGCAACTCGCCGCAGCAGACGCCGACGAACGGGCCTTCCTCGACCTCCACGGGCCGACCGCCGAGGACCGCACCATCCCCGTCGACCACGGCCGCAGCTACGCCCGCCGCCACATACCCGACCACCGCCCCGTCGACGACGTCCTGGAGACGCTGTGAGCCGTCGTGACGCTCCAACCCTCGCCCAGCTACTCAACCTCGCCGACAGGGCCGAGGACGGGCGCCTGAGCCCTGCCGAGGCTGCACGGCTCCGGGAGGGGCTGCGACACCTGGCCCGCGGCCCGCGCCGCCCCTACAGGCGAGACCTGCGCACCCAGCACGGCAAGCAGATCGCCGCACTCGCCCGCATCATCGCCGCCGCCCGCACCCGAGGAGCCAAGACCGTGCCCGTGTGGGTCCTCGCCCAAGTCCTCGCCGAACCCGTCCAGCCGAAGGAGCCCGCCGCATGACCGACTGGCCCAAGTCCAAGCGCAACCGGCGGGGGCGGCCGGTCCTCACGCCGGAGCAGCAGGAGCTCGCCGACGACATCCACGTCCGGGCCCTCGCGATCCGTGCCGCCAGCGACGGCGAACTGTCCATCGCCGACGCCGTGCACCTGGCCGCCGTCCAACTCGGCCTCGAAGCACCCCAAACCATGACAGAACCTGGAGGCGAGTCGTGACCGGAGATTCCCACCCCACCGAACAGGCCCCAGGAACGCCCCTGAAGGCCCCTCAGAGCCCCGAACCCCCCATCGCGGGCACAGATCGGCGACCCGGGGGGCCGAACGGGCCGCAGACGGGCGCTGAGAGCCGCGACACCCTCCGGGACCAGATCGCCGAGGCGCTTGCCGGGCGCGCCGGCTCCAAAGCGTTCCTCGCCGAAGGCACCGAATGGGACCACGCCCGCGCCGCCTGGTACGCCCACGCCGACGCCGCACTGCGCGTCCTCGGCACCGAGGTGGAGCAACTCCGGGCCGACCTCGACTGGACGAGGGAAGCCCTCCTCCAGGCCCAGGCCGAAGCCACGAGCGAGGCCACCCGCGCCGACCACGCCGAAGCCGCCGTCGAGCGCGTGCGCGCAGCCCTCGACGACCTGTGCGACGAGCCTCACCCCAGCCACGACCACGTCTGCCCCGACGACGTCCGCCGCCACGTCCTCGCCGCCCTCGAGGCGCCCGAGCCGCCCGTCGAACCGCCGGTCCACATCGGCGGCAGGGCGAACGCCGAGGACTGCCCCGCATGCCGCGCAGCAGACGTACCGCCGCCCTACCCGTGGATCTGTCCCGGACCCCAGCCGACCGCCACCCCCAACCCGCAGGAGCAGCCGTGAGCGCCTATCAACTCGACGTACCTGAGCTATACGCCCACCTGGACTACAAGCGGACCCAGGCAGGCCGTTCGTGGCGTGACGTCGCAGCCGAACTCGGCTTGTCCCGTAGCACCTTCAGTCGCCTTGCCGACGGTCACCGGCCGGACGCCGACGCCCTCGTGACCCTCATCGCCTGGCTCGACATCGATCTCGCCTACGTCACCAAACCCAAGGAACAGCAGTGACCGACCAGCCCGACGACGGCCGCACCTGGTGCCCGTACTGCAACGGCCGCTTCCGACCCCACACCCACGCCCAGCCCTCCGCCTGACCGCACGCCCGCACCGCCCGATCGGAGAACGCCGTGACCGAGCACTGCATCACCGAGCACAAGGACCCCGTTCCGCTCCGACAGTGGGAGATCGAAGCCGGATTGCAAATCTGCCAGCCCTGCGTCAACCAGATCAGGCATTGGCTGAACCAGATCCCCGCCGCCCTCATCGTCCTCCGCGAAGGGTCCATGCAGCGCGAACGCACCGGCAGTGCAGGCCGCGTCACCTGCAAGAACACATCCGCGCCCATCCCGCCACGCGAGGAGGTCCTGAACTTCCTCGGCCCCGCCGCCACCCTCGACATCCGAGACCCGAACGGCGACCAGGAAGGCCGGCGCCCCCTGATTGGTGTCCTCGGCGACTGGTGCCGCGTCATCCTCGAGGAGCACCCGCGCCGTCACTCCCGAGACTTCAAGCGCCCGGCGGCGTGGACCGAGGCGGCGCTCGCCGCATGGCTGGTCCGCCGAACCTCGTGGGCCGCCACCCAGGGCTGGGCCGGCGAGATGCACGCCGAACTGAAGTCCATGGCCATGTTCATCCACGGCATCGCCCGCGTGAAGGAACGCACCAGGCCGATCAGCCGGCCCTGCCCGCGATGCTCCAGCCTCTGCCTCACGAAGACCGACCACGATCTGTACAACCGGTGCAGCGAATGCGGCGGATGCTGGACCGACAATGAGCTCAACGACGATGCATCGAGAAGGTCTGCGGCGTAGAGGAAATGCCAGAAACGGTTGGCCGAATTTGGGAAAATGGGTTCCCCGGACCCGCGGTCACCGTGTCCGGGGTGGCCGACTGGATGGGAGTCGATATGGCTAAGGGTAACTGCAGCATCTGCGGCAAGCCAGCAACTGGTGCTAGAGGGTGGTGCAAAGCGCACTATCACCGGTGGGCTAAGTACGGAAGCCCGACACATGTGCCCACCCCTCCCACGCTTGAAGAGCGATTCTGGGGAAGGGTAAAGAAGACTGAGAGCTGCTGGCTTTGGACTGCACATCTCACTGCAGCGGGGTACGGACAGATCTCGGTAGACGGCAACGTGCGACTTGCGCATCGTGTGGCCTATCAACTTCTGAAGGGTGAGATACCGGGCGACCTTTGTCTGGATCATCTGTGCCGTGTCCGTAGTTGCGTGAATCCAGACCACCTTGAGCCGGTGACTCTGCGAGAGAACACGAGGCGGGGATTCCCTGGGGCGCCCCAAAAGGCCCGCACGCACTGTCCGCGTGGTCACGAATACGACGCCGACAACACGCGTGTCAACAGGCGGGGTCAGAGATCCTGCAAAGCGTGCGAACCCATCCACGCGGCGAAGTATCGGGAGAAGATCAGACAGAGGCGGTCATCGTCGAATTAGCGTCCAAGCGCCCCGCCCGGTGAGACCGGCGCGGGGCGCTTTTCGCGTGCCTGGGGTCAGTGCGGCAGTGTCGCTGCATGCGGGTTGTTAGCCGGTGGACTCTTCCACGTAGGGCGGTAGCGGAATGGTGTACGAGAGTGCGTAACGGTCAGCGGCCACGACGATGTCGCATGTCTCCACTGGCCGCTCCTCGACGTAGTAGGTGCGTGTGATGACGAACACGGGCACGCCAGGAGCTACTTCCAGCTGGTCAACCTCGTGCGGGCGCGCAGCGCGCGCCACGACGTCTTCGGTGACGTGGGTGACGTGAACACCGATGTAGTCGAACCGAGGCACGACGCCGGTTACAGGACCGCCTTCTGGATGCTCGATGGGTGTGCCCCGAGTCAGCGCAAGCGGTTCGTAAGACGTGGATAGCTTGATCGGCTTTCCGTCCGCGAAGAATGTGTAGGTCGTGCGCATGACGTCGTCACCAGGCTCGATGCCGAGGCGTTCGGCAACGGCCCTCGTTGCCGCTGTTGCCCTGCTGCTGTAGTCCCACTCGGCCTGCTGGCCTGCGCGGGAGGCGGCAGCCTGGACGGGTGAGCCCTTCGGGCGCGTGCCGTAGAGATCGCCAGCGATGCGCCGGGTCGGGGGAGTCTGCGCGCGGACGAAGGTTCCGGTCCCTTGCTTCTTGGTGACTAGCCCTTCGTTCTGCAGAACGTCGACCGCCATGCGGACGACGATGCGCGACACCCCATAGTGAGTCATCAGCTCGGCTTCGGACGGGATCTGGTCGCCGGCCTGCAGCACCCCATCAGTGATCTGCGCGCGCAGGTCGCTAGCGACCTGTTCGTAGGCGTTCTTCCCGTGCCGCGGAGCCATCATTCCCCTTCGTTGACTACTTGATGGGACCAGTAGACCACTCTCCTGACCTGCGGTCTAGGAAAGCTACGGCGCGTTACCCGTCGACTCCCTTGCGCGGTGGTCCTAGTCGTTATAACGTCTTCCTTGTTCGCAGCGTTCGCAGAGCCTGCAGGCTCTCTGGTGCTGCAACGAGTAAGGCCCTACCGGGGTGATCGCGGTGCTACCAACACCGCGCCCGGAAGGGCCGCGCATCGCGAATCTTGGAGGAAACCGATGCACCACAACCTTACCGCGAGGGTGGGTGAATCCGCTCCCGCCCGACCTCTCAAGGTGAAGGACGTCGCCGCCGCGCTCGGCATCAACGTCCAAACCGTCTACCTCGCCATCCGCCAAGGCGACATCGCGGCGTACCGGGTCGGCTCTGGGCGCGGCACCATCCGCATCAGCCGTGCCGCCTTCGAGCAGTACGTGGCCGACCGCGGCATCCCCGCGAGCGACCTGGCGGTGGCGTCATGACCACGCCCAACTGCCTCACCGCCCGTATGGTGCCTGCCTTGATCAACGGTCGGCGGATCCTGATCGAGTGCCCAGCGTGGTGCACAGAGGACCACGTCGCGGTCAACGAGCGGCACCTGGAGGACGTACAGCACTGCGGAGCGTTCACCGACCTGGTCGTGCCCGGTGGCGAGCCGTCGCTGCGGCTCCTCGGCCACGCCCGCCTGGGGCTCGACTCGTTCGCCCCGCGGTCCAAGCCGCAGACGGTCGTCGCTTTCGATGACGGGTCGGAAGTCTTCGACCTGTCGCCGACGGAGGCGATTCGGTTCGCCGACGACCTGGAGGCGTTCGCCGCCAAGGTGCGCGAGCTGGCCGCCGTCGCCAGCAAGGCGGTGGCGTGATGACTGAGCGCACCCCGTCTTCGTCTCGCCGTCTGGTCGCGGCCGGTATCAAGCGCGGCTCAGGCGCCCTGGTTGTCGAGCCGGTCGTGTACCCGCCGCTCCCGCCGGCCGGTACGCCTGCCCGCCGCCGCGCGATCTCGCAGCGGGGGTGGTGACGATGTCGCCGTCCGAGCTGACCGACGCTGACGTCGCCGCGCAGGAAGCGATGCGTCGCGCCGCCGAGGCCGCCGCTGCCGCTGAAGCCGCACGCCAGGCCGCTGCCCAGCAGGCGCAGCGCTAGCACCCCCATACCGCCGCCCCCGGTGTCCATCCCCCGCCAAGCCGGGGGCGGCCCTTCTCTCCATCTCATCCGCTTGACCAACGGAAGGCACAGCCATGTCTCAGACCACCCAGCCCGACAGCGTGACGTACTACTGGCTCGCCACGATCCTCACCGACAGCGGCAGGCAGATCACCACCAGCGCCACGGTTCCGGCCGTCCCCGGTGTCCACACCCGGATGTCGACCGTCAACACGATCATGCAGCACCTGAAGGAGCTGTACGGCAACTTCACGGTCCTGTTCCTGGACCTGGCGCCGAACGAGCTCAGCGCTACGCCCCACCCCGCCGCCCCGACCGCCTGACCCCACCCCAACCCGGACTGACCACCCGAAGGAGCACCGTCATGCCCAAGTTCGCCCCCGTCGTCGACCTGGCGGCCCGCCGCCGTTCCACGACCATCGAGGACGCCCTCGCTTCGATTCACGCCGGCGCCATCGCCGACTACCTGTCCGCCGCCCTGTCCGGCGACACCGCAGCGATGCGGGAGGTTGTCGAGCGGGCCGAGCGGATCGACGCCCGGCACCCCGGATCGCTCAGCCTCACCGAGCAGCTCTACGCCCTCTCCACCCACGCCGCCGCCTGATGGGCGCGAGCACGCCTGAAGGAGGAACCATGAAGCTCACCGGCCTGCGGGCGCCCCGGCTGGACGTGTTCGTCGTCGTCGAGAAGCTGCTGACCCTGGCCGCTCTGTTGCTGGTCGCCGTGACCGTCGGCGGGCAGCTCGGGCACATCATCGGGATCGAGGGGAAGGCAGGCGCGGTCGCCGCCTGGTCGATCGCCCTCGTGTACGACGCCCTGTGGATTGGCGCGCTGCGCATGTCCGAGGTGGCGATCCGGCAGCGTTCTACCGTCGGGATGGCGGTGATGCTGGGCCTGTCGGGCGTGGCGGTCGGCACGTCGACAGCGACGCTTCTCATCTTGGGGCACGCCCAGGTGTTCGCTTTCGTCCCGGTCGCTGCGGCGCTGTTCATGGGGCTGCGCCTGTTCGCCGGCAACGTGCTGGCCGATGCTGAGACTGCGGCCGAGATCGCCGAGCAGTCGGCGGCCGACCGTAATGCCCGTGCCCTCGCGGCGGCCGGTGCCCGGCATCTGCGTTCGGAGGCCACCACGGATGTGCTCACCGAGACGGCCGGGCACCTTGCGGAGATGGAGCGGCAGATCGCCCGCGCTGACGTCCTTACCCGGGCGCAGGCGGAAATCAACAAGGCCCGCTCCGAGGCCGAGAAGCGGCTGCAGAAGTCAGAGAAGGATCACGGTGTGGCGGCCCTCGCGTTCGCCGAGCGAGACCTGGCGCTGACCGTGTCACGCCCCGCCGTCACGGCCGGCGCCGTCACACCCGTGACGGGCCGCGGCGTCACGGGTGTCACACAGGCCAAGGCGGAAATCGAGGCCGTGACACCACCCCCCGTGACCGTGGACGAAACGGACAGCGAAGAGGGCGTCGAGCAGGCCCCCGTCGAGGGTGCCATGACGCTTCGAGATCTCGCCGATGTCGCGGGCGTCGCGACACCCAAGCCGGGCGTGACGCTCACCGACGAGCAGCTCGAAGTCGTCCTGCGGTGGCTGCGCTACGCCATGGAGCCGCCCCGCTCCTACCGGCAGGCGCAGAAGGAGTTCCGCGCCGCCGGCTTCATCGGCGGTGAGCACCGCGTGCGCCGCATCTGGGGCGAGATCGAGACCCGCGAGGCCAGCGTCCCGGCCAATTAGGGCCAGTCCGGCACCGCCAGTGAGGCCCAGCACCCCCGGGTTCTGGACCTCGCTGAGACTGCCGGAAGCAGTCCGAACCACAAAGCCGCAGGTCAAGCCCGGTGAGTGACCCGGTGAGCGGAACGCTCGCAGACCCGGCAAGCAGACCCGGACCCCTGCGGATCCCCGAGCGAACAGGAGGCAAGCACCGTGGCGACCGCCAGCCGCCCGTCCCGTAAGGCCCTGCGACAAGCACGGGCCGCCCAGTTCCTGGGCGACCGGCGCCGAGAGGCCGAGACGAAAGGACCGCACGCGGTCCTGGCGGTCGCCATGGATCAGCTCCGCTCGGCGATCGCCCAGCTGCCCGAGTCCCGGCAGGGAGACGCGGCCCAGCGGGCCACGCAGCTTCTCGACCAGCTCCGCCAGAGCCTCACCGAAACCTAACCGTCCGTAATGGCTCAACGGCTCGGCTCAAGCCGTCCGAGCCGAGCCGAAGCTCCCCAACGCGCCCGCTCGCGTGCACGCGCGCGCGAGGAAACCACTAACTCTCCGTATCCGCAAGGGGGTACCCCGAAATGCCCATCATCGACGCAGGGATCTCCGCCGCCACCGGCGGAACCTGCCTCGGAGCGGCCGGCGTGCTGTACGTCGCCGACCGGCTCCCGTGGATCAACCGGCTCTCCGCAAAGATCAAGAGCCCGCAGATTCAGGTACTGCTCGTTCTCACCGCGTCCATCGGTCTCGTCTCCACCCCGGTCGGCCAGCTCCTCAACCGGGTCACCACCGCCGTCGACGGGTTCATCGACGGGCTGGCCGGCCAGTGGACCGGCTTCGGCATCATGTTCGCGCTCGCCCTGGCCGCGCTCCTGTGGCTCATCAGCGACTTCATGACCGGAGTGAAGACCCGCACCCTGCTCCTCGCCGCCATCGCCCCGCCGCTGGCCGTCATGATCCCCGGATCGCTCGGTGAAGGCGCCGCCAGCGCGCTCGGGTTCATCGCCACCCAGGTCGGATCGCTCGTCATGTGGCTGATGGGAGGCTGACATGCTCGGCCTCATCCTCCTGCTGGCGATCGCCTACGCCTGCGCCTGCGCCATCGACAAGGCCGTCGGCGACGTGTCGGCGAAGCACAAGAAGCGCATCGCCAAAGCGTCGAAGAAGAAGGGCCGCCGCACCGGCGCCAAGCTCGCCGCGTGGGCCGCCACCGGCCTGACCGCCACAGGAACCTTCATCAAGGGCTTCGTGCAGGGGTTCAAGCGCGAGTGGCCCAAGGCGAAGAAGCGCGCCACCGCCAAGGTCCGCGGCATCAAGCCCGCCACCGAAGCCCCCGTGCAGCCCCAGCCCGAGCCGGCGCCCGCCGAGGCGGAGAAGCCCGGCGGCCCCGCGCCCGCAAGCCCCAAGCTCGTCCTCCTCAAGAACCCCGAGACCGAACCCGACACCCAAGGAGCATCCATGACTCTCGCCACCATCCCCGAGATCACCGGCGTCAACACCCTCAAGGCTGCTGTCGCCCGCTTCGCTTCCGAGGCAGGCGTCACCGCCGAAGAAGCCGGCGCGATCGCCCAGCGGGCCGCCGAGCAGCTCGCCGCCATCGAAGCCGCCATCGAGCAGGCGGGTGCTCTGGAGTTCGGCGACGACGGCGGCACCCTGCAGGAGCTCGCCGCCCTGCGTGACCAGTACGCCGCCGCGCTCGCCGCCGCCCAGGCCATGCAGCAGGCGGCCGTCGACAACGCGGCCATCGCCGCCCAGTCCTCGAAGAACATCCACAGCCGGCACGGCGGCATCCAGGAAGCCGTCGCCGCCACCGGCGGCCGCATGGCCTCCAAGCAGGCGTACACCGCCGACCTGTAACCCGAACGCGGCCCCGGCCAAGAGCCGGGGCCGCCCAGCCCGCCCCCTCGCCGACAAGACCACGGGAGTAGCAGCCGCCATGCCGAAGACCATCACCGTCAAGAAGACCACCGCAGACGACCGCGCGGTGACCGGCAAGCGCGGCTCCTCCCGCAGCAGCACTAAGGCCGCCCGGCGCGCGCTGCGTGCCGCCTACCGCACCCGCCGCGGCATGGCCCCCCTCTACGCCACCGCCACCCAGGCCATCGCCGGCAGCGTCCTCGCCGTGCCCGCCGACGGATGGAAGACCGCGGTCGCCGCGACCGCGGCTGGAGCCGTCACCACCATCGCCTGGGGCCGCTGGGACGCCCGCATCGGCAAGAAGCGCCTCCGTAAGCGGCTCCCGCGTCGTGCAGACTTCATCGCCGCAGCCTCCGCAGTCACCACCGGAGGCGGCCTCGTTACTGCCATGGCCGCCACCGGCGGTCTGCAGCTCGGCCACAGCCCCTACCCGGCCCTGCTGGTCGCCTGGGGTCTGGGACACGGCGTGTACTGGTGGCGCCGCGGCAAGCGGACCGCCGCACCTGCCCCCGCGCTCAGCCAGCAGCTGCAGGACTGGCAGGACAAGGTCGCCCGCTCTGACGGCCCACTGCCCGGCTCCAAGCTGGTCGACGTCATCACCACCGACTACGGCTGGACCGCCGTCATCGTCCTGAGCAGCGGCACCTGGCGAAAGGCGGTAGCCGCCACCGGCGACATCGCCGGCGCCCTCGACCTGCCCGAAGAGATGGTGCAGGTTGAGAAGGCTGTCGGGCAGTCCGCACGCCGCGCGATCATCGCCGTCTTCAACCGCAACCCCCTGCAGGACGGCACCACCTACCCTGGCCCGCAGATCCTCAACACGGCCACAGGGCAGGCCGAAGTCGGCATCTTCTATGACGGCAAGCCCGCCCGGTACGCATTCTGGAAGCCGTCCGGCCCGGTCCACACGGTCGTCTACGGCGCCACCGATGGCGGCAAGTCCCGCTTCCTCGACATGCTGCTGGGCACCGAACGCCACAACGGGATCGTGTCGATCGTCTGCGACCCGCAGGGCGGGCAGTCCCTGCCCCGCTGGCGGGAGGCCGTCGACTGGTACGAGGACACCGCCCAGGGCGGGCTGGCCCAGCTCTACGCCATCCGCAACGTCATGTACGAGCGGTCCGGCCGCTACTCCCTCATGGAGTGGACCGACCACAAGGGCCGCACCCTTCGCGGCCGGGACCACTTCGTCGTCGGCGACCCCGACCCGCTGATCTCCGTGACCATCGATGAGGCGCACCGCGTTCTCGCACTGCCGGGCGCTGTGGCCCTCGTCCTGGAGATCGTTCTGATGGCCCGCAAGTGCGGCATCAAGCTCCGCCTCGTCTTCCAAGGCCCCAAGGCCAACATGTTCGGCGCCGGACCGGAGTCCACCGACATCCGCGAGCAGCTGCAGTCCGGCAACACGGTCATGTTCCGCACCGCGTCCGCGCTCACCGACTCCATCGGCTTGCCCGGATGGGAGGTCAACCCGAGTCAGCTGCCCATGTACTGGCCCGACGGCACATCCACCGCCGGCCTCGGCTACATCAAGGGCCCCGACAACCGGCAAGCCCAGTTCCGTGCCCACTTCGACCGTGACCCCGCCCACTGGGCCACCACCGGCACCACGCCGACCCTGGAAGCCTCCGCGGCAGCCGTCGCTGGCAAGGCGTACAGCGAGCGCCTGGAGCGTCTCGCGGCGCGCCTGCGGGGCGAGACCGTCACCCTGCCCGCAGAAGCCACCCCCACCGCCTCCGCGGGCCTCACAGACCCGATCGCGGCCGCTACGGCAGCCATCGCAGCCGAAGCCCCAGCAGGCAGCGACGACAAGGTCGCCGCGTTCCTCCTGCAGCGTGCCCGACCCGTCGGCCGCAACGTCATCGCCCAGGAAACCCGCCTCACCGTCAGCGCCGTCAAGAACGCCCTCACCCGGCTCAAGCGAGAGGGCCGCGCCGTTGACGTCGGCCGCGGCATCTGGGCCCACCCCGATCACGCAGACACCCCCACCGACCCCACGGAACTTTCCGAAGCCGCCTGAACAGGAGACGAGCATGACCACCGAAGCCGACCGCCTCGCAGCCCGCCAGCAAGCCGAGCAGATCCTCGCCGCCCTGGACGAGCTCTCGACACCCACCTCCTACCGCGACGACAGCCCGCTCCCCGACGTCGGGAGTGCTCCGCCCGTGCCGCAGCCCGGCCGGCCCCCGATGAGCCAGAAGGCCACCGACGCCAGCGCCTTGATGCTCTCCGGCAGCGTCCTCACTCTCGCCACCGGCGGCGCCGCCAGCGCCGTCCTGTGGGCATCTAGCCACGCCGACCCCACCGTCATCGGCCTCATCGCTGCCACACCCGTCGCCGTCGCCATCCCGATCTACGCCCTCGCCCGGCTGGTGAAGGCCGCCACGGCTGCAGCCCCGCCTGAGCACCACCACCACTACACCGGGCCTGTCCACCAGCAGACCGTCCACAGCCAGACCCGGCTGTGGGGTAAGACCACCAACAACCTCTAAGGAGACCGTCATGGGATACGCGTCCTACGAGATCTACCGCAACGGCGAGAAGATCCAGGCTGGCTACAGCGTCGAGACCGTCTGCGAGGAGGCCAGCTGCGAAGAGCAGATCGACCGCGGTCTCGCGCACCTCTGCGGGGAGACGCCCGGCGGCGACGAGCACGGGTGCGGTGGCTACTTCTGCGGCAACCACCTGTACATGAGCCTCACTGAAGGCATCGGAGACCTGTGCGGCCGCTGCGTCACCCCAGTGCCCGCCTGACCCGGACAGCAGAACGCCCCCGGCCAGACGAAGTGGCCGGGGGTGCACCGCTGATCATACGAGCGGCTCAGGCTCCCGCTCCACCACCGCAGCCCGCGCCATCCAGCGCTCCGTACCGATCGACCGCCGCGGCAGCAGCGCCGGCCGCAACCCGAACGCCTCGCACAGCCGGGCCAGCTCCCGCTCGCACTCCTCACGCGTATCCGCCTGCACGCTGAACACCGTCGCCATAGCAGCAGTGTGGCCGACCACCCAACCAAGCCGCTGACAAACGCCGTTGTCAGTACCCGGAGGGAGAATCTCAGAATGGCGCTCTACACAGTCTCCTGCAGCTGCGGACGCACCATGACCCCCGACGGCCGAGCCGGCCGCGGCGCCTATCGATGCGGCTGCGGCATGCGGATACGGATAGCAGTGCACGCCTCACCGAAGGGGCAGTGCGTCGGCACCCACCGCGGCGAGCCGTGCCGCATCGTCGTGTCCCACAGCGAACCGTTCCCGCTATGCGAGTCGCACTACGAGAGCAGCGGCCTCAAGGAGTACCACTTCTGGCGGCTCGGCGCGCCCGAGGAGATCCGCAGGGAGATCAGCGATCGAGTCGTTAACGGCATTCGCGCAGCCCTCGCCAAGGAAGTAGAAGAGGCCGGCTACAAGAAGGTCGACAACCGATATATCCGAGCCGACAAGAACCCCATCGTCTACTTCATCCGCAGCGGCAACCTCGTCAAGATCGGCACGACCATTGACCTCATCGGCCGGATGAAGAGCTTCAATCTGCCTGACCTCGTCGTGCTCGCGACGGAGCCTGGCTACTGGAAGCGGGAGCGAGAGATTCACCTGCAGTTCGCCGAGCTGCGTCACGAGCGAGAGTGGTTCCGGCTGGAGGGCCCGCTCGTCGACTACATCAACGGGATACGCGCCCAGCACGGAGTGCCGGCGCTGGTCCTCTGAGGCTGCTTGCTTTCTGATCGTTATGCACTCATACTGCGGGTGAACGGCACACGTGTGCCCTGAGAGACCCCACGCTTCGGCTGGGGTCTTTGTCGTTCCGGAGGTGCGCCGTGGCAGTCGAGATCGTCAAGCTGGATGACGGGACCGACGCCATCACCGTCACCGACGCGGCAGAGCACGCCGGGGTTGAGAGGCCCACGGTCTACTCGTGGATTCGCAGATACGGCATCGAGAAGGTCGGCCGTACTGCTAACGGCCACAACCTCTACCGCTTTGCTGACCTAGCTCGGGCAGAGCAACGGACGCGGAAGGGTGCACGGCGCAATGTGGGCCTGCGTACCGTCGCTACGCAGGACATCGCCGACGATGAAGCTCTTCTCGTTCGGCTCGCCTGTCGCCACCTGAAGATCCTGAGCGACCATCATGCCCCGACACCTGGTCGGCCGGTCGCCTGCTTCGAATGCTCCGCCCAGCGCGAGATCGCCTACGTTGTTCGCCAGCACGCCGAAGCTTCCTGCCGCGCCGCGTAGCCGTCCTGTCGTCCCGGGCCCCCGCCGGACGGCAGGACACCCGCTCCGGTCCCTCACCGAGCCGGAGCGGGCCTTACACGAATCTGGATTACGAAATGGCGGAACGGGCTCCGCTAGAGGTCAGTAGCCAGCATGATGTGCCCCTCTCATCATGTTGAGCCCTGGGGGAATCATGCGAACCACCAGCAGTATCCTCGCCGCGTGCCTACTGGCAGCAAGCCTGGGCGGCTGCTCCGGCGGCGGAGACGCCAAAGCCAAGCCGAGCCCCAGCCCCACGCCCACAGTGAGCCCTGATGAACGGTTCCTTGCAGCCGTGCATGCCGAGACGTTCGAGAGCTGGGCCGATAAGGGTCCTACGGACGAAGAGCTCGTGAGCTACCCGCCGCAGTGGTGCTCGGAACTGAAGAAGGGGCACAGCGTCGAGCACCTGCTCAGCCTGTCAGGGGCCAACCTCTACCCGATTGGCATGGACTGGGGCACGAAGAAGCAAGAGGCTCAGGAGCTTGTAGTGCTTGGCGTGCAGTCGCACTGCCCCGAGCTCCGGGAACAGGTCACACAGGATCTCCGACAGTCCGGCGGGTATTGACGCGCAGGGGGTGGCGCCCGTGGCTGGCAACCCCCGCAACGGGCGCCGCTACCGCGACCTGTGCATCCGTCAGCGCTCCCTCGGCCTGCCGTGCTGGCTATGCGGCGAACAGATCCGCTACGACATCACCGGCCCTGCGGCAGGCCGACATCCCTGGGCGTTCACCCTGGACCACCTCGTGCCCCTCAGTCGCGGCGGTGACCTCCTCGATCCGGCCAACGCACGGTCCGCGCACCGCCGGTGCAACAGCGCCCGCGGTAACCGCAGCACCCTCAGTCCCCAGGCACGGCGCTCTGCCCGGAGGTGGTGACCATGGGCAACCGTGTGGCTGACGCAACGATGCTCCGCCGCCTTGCCGACGCTCTGGATCGCATGGGCGAGATGACAGAGCAGACGGGCGTCACGCATTGCGCCTATGGCACCGACCAGGTTGAGATCGACGGCATCACGCTGGCGCTGCAGACGCTGAGTGACGGCGCGGGTGTGCGTTACGCGGTAGACCTGAGCAGCGGGTGACGCACCGTGCTCATCGTCGTCACCGGACCGCCGGCCGCGGGCAAGAGCAGCTACATCCGGTCGCATGCCAAGCCCAGCGACGTGGTCATCGACCTGGACCTGATGGCTCTGGCCATGGCCGGCCCGGGCGCTGACCACCACCGGCATCACCCAGTGCTGCTCCGCATCGTGCACCGCGCACGGCAGGCCGCCATCCACGAGGCCGAGCGGCACCTGGACACCACCGACGTGTACCTCATCCACACCATGCCGAGCCCCAAGGCACGAGCCAAGTACAAGCGGCTTGGCGCGCGCATCGTGGTCGTCGATCCAGGCGAAGCGATCGTTCGCCAGCGGGTCGAGATGATGCGGCAGCCCGAGATGGAGGCCGTGGTCACCCGCTGGTACCGCGAGTACCGCAAGGGCGGCTCACGACCCGTCACCCGGCAGTCTGCCCGGGAGTGGTGACACCCGGTACACAGCGCTACCGCGTGGCCGGCCGGACCCCTCGCCGCGAGCGCCTGACCGGCGCGCGAGGGGGAGAGTGGGTTCAGTCTTCAGCCGGAGGACGGGCGACCCAAACGCCCTTGTCGCCGGGATTTCCCCCCGGGCTCCACACAGACGATCTTGACCCGGTTTGACAAACGACGACATTAGCGGCCGTCACACTGAGTGACGTGACGCAGTGTGACGGGGGTGGGGTCGTGATCAGCGACGACGTGCAGGAAGAGCTTGACAATCTCGGCGTGACCAGCACCGCTCCGGGCATGGCGGCCATCGCGCTGAGCCTCGCCCGAGAGCTCGACGAGATCCCAGCCGGTGACGCTCCGACGTCAAAGGCCGTCGTGGCCCGCGAACTGTCCGCGCTGCTCGCCCGGCTGCGGGCGCTGTCCGGGTCGTCCGGGAAGGGGGGTGCGGTCGATGAGCTCCAGCGTCGCCGAAAGGAGCGTCTCGCCGGACGCGAGCAGGCTGCCGGAGACCGATGACGGCCGCCTGTACGGCAGCCAGCGGCCCCGGATCCTGACCGTCCCGGGCACCGCGCTGTCCAGCGCGGGCCAGGAGGCGGTCGAGCTGGCTGAGGTGGCGGGTCTGAGGCTGGACCCGTGGCAGCAGTTCGTCCTGGACCAGGGTCTGGGCGAGCGCGCTGACGGCAAGTGGGCGGCGTTCGAAGTGTGCACCAGCGTCCCCCGGCAGAACGGAAAGGGCGGCATCATCGAGGCCCGTGAGCTGGCGGGCCTGTTCCTGCTGGGCGAGCGGCTGATCCTGCACTCGGCGCACGAGCTGAAGACGGCCATGGAGGCCATGCGCCGCATCGAGCAGCTGCTGATGAGCAGCGACGACCTGCGGCCGCAGGTCAAGACCGTGCGCCGCAAGGGCGGCGAGGAGTGTATCGAGCTCAAGTCTGGCGCCCGCCTGCGGTTCATCGCCCGCTCCAAGGGCTCTGGACGCGGTATGACGGGTGACTGCAACATCATGGACGAGGCGATGATCCTGGGCGACGAGGCGATGGAGGCCTTGTCGTTCACCATGGCCGCGGTCCCCAATCCGCAGATCTGGTACTTCGGGTCGGCGGGGATCGGCGCCCCGTCGGTACAGCTGGGCCGGCTGCGGCAGCGTGCGCTGGCCGCTGTGGAGACGGGCACGCCCGACCCGTCGATGGCCTACATGGAGTGGTCGATCGACCCGCACGTGGACGAGTGCAGCCGCGACTGCACCCTCCACGACGAGATCGACGCCCCGGAATCGGTGCTCAAGGCCAACCCGGCGATCGGCTACCGGCTGACGATGGAGCACACCGCCAAGGAGCGGCTGACCGTCGGGGCCGAGGGCTACGCCCGGGAGCGGCTCGGTGTGGGCACGTACCCGAGCACGGGCGAGGACACGTGGAGGGTCATCAGTGAGGACGCGTGGAGGGCGGTCGCAGACTGTCAGGCGGGCATCGACGACGGCCCGGTGGCGCTGGCCGTCGACACGACCCCTGAGCGGTCACACAGTGCGATCAGCGGGGCGGGGACGTTCGGCGAGGTACGCATCGTGGACGTGGTCGACCACCACCCGGGTACGGGCTGGGTCTCCAAACGGATCGTCAAGCTGGTCGACAAGTGGCGTCCGTGCGCGCTGGTCATCGACGCCGGCGGCCCGGCAGGGTCGCTGATCCCCGACATCCGCAAGGCCCTCAAGGAGGGCGACCCGGACGAGGACATCGGCGGGCTGACGGACGAGGAGATCGACGAGCTGCTGCTCATCCCGAAGACCAGGGACGTCGCCGCGGCCGCCGGGCAGTTCTACGACGCGGTCGCAGAGCAGCGCCTGACGCACGTGGACCAGCCGCCTATGGCGACGGCTCTGGCGGGCGCGGACAAGAGGCCCGTGGGCGACGGATGGGCGTGGGCCCGGCGGGGCGTCAGCGTCGACATCAGCCCGCTGGTGGCCTCCACGCTCGCCCTGTGGGGCCACTCCGAGCGGGCGCACATCGAACCGGAAGGGGCGCCGAACCTGTGGCTGTAGACGCCCTCCTCTTCGTCCTGGAGCTGGCCTGTGTGGCTCTCGTCGTCGCCGGTGTCGCCCTGTGGTCCGTACCAGCCGCATGCGTCGCTGCTGGCGTCATGGGCGTCATCGTCCTCGAGCGCACGCAGGCCAGCCGGCGGAGAGGGGCACGGCGATGAGCCTGTTCGGGATGTTCGAGAAGCGGGCCAGCCCCGAGAACCCGGCCGTGCCTCTGACCAGTACGTCTCTGCTGAACTGGCTGGGCGGCCCTGAGACGGACGCCGGGGTGTCGGTGTCGGAGACATCGGCTCTGCGCATGCCGGCGGTGTGGCGGTGCGTGGCGCTGATCGCCGGAGTGTCGGCGGCGCTGCCGCTGCACACCTACCGTGACGGAACGCGCGACCGCACCGAGAACCGGCTGCTGAAGAACCCGCACCCGGAGCTCACGTCGCTGGAGCTGTGGCGCCTGGTCGGCGCTGCGCGGGTGCTGTGGGGCAACGGGTACGTGCAGAAGGTCCGCAACCGTGGCGGAGAGATCGTCGAGCTGTGGCCGGTGACCCCAAGTCGGGTGACGGTGAAGCTGGCCCGACCGTCGGAGACGGATCCACCGAGGAAGCTGTTCACCATCACTGACGACTGGGGCGTCCAGCACGATCTGACGTCCCGGGAGATCCTGCACCTGCCCGGCCTCGGCTACGACGGGCTGCAGGGCGTCTCACCGGTGCGTATGGCCGCCGGGGGCATCGGCCTGGCGCAGGCCGCGGAGAAGTCGGCCGGCTCCCTGTTCGGCCGCGGCAACCTGTTGGGCGGCGTCCTGCAGACCGAGCAGAAGCTGAACAGGGACCAGGCAGAGCAGCTGCGGGCCCGCTGGGATGCCGCCTCTGCGGGTCTCGCGAACGCGCAGCGCACCGCGGTGCTGGACTCCGGCGCCTCGTACAAGCCGATCGCCATGCCCAACACCGATGCCCAGTTCCTGGAGAGCAGGCAGTTCCAGGTCATCGAGATCGCCCGCATGTTCGGCGTGCCCCCTTTCCTGCTGATGTCGACGGAGAAGTCGACCAGCTGGGGCACCGGCCTGGAGCAGCAGGCGCAGGGCTGGGTGACCTTCGACCTGGCCCCGACGTGGCTGGCGCCGCTGGAGCAGCGCGTCACCAAGGAGCTCCTACCCGACGACGAGTACGCCAAGTACGCCGTACAGGGCCTGCTCCGGGGCGACAGCTCGGCGAGGGCGACGTTCTACCGGGCGATGCGCGACATCGGCGCGTTCTCCGCGAACGACATCAGGGCCCTTGAAGACATGCCGCCCATTCCGGGCGAGGAGGGCGACGCGTATCTGCAGCCCACGTACATGGCGCCGCTGGGCTCCGACCCGCTGGACAACGACCCACCCCCGGCTACGGAAGGGCAGGACGATGAGGACTGAGGAGCGACGCGACCTCACCCTGGCCACGGCCGGGCTCGAGGTGCGCGCCGGAGACGAGGAGACGAGGCCCGGTTTCACCGGGCATGCTGCGGTGTTCAACTCACGAACCGCCATCGGTAACCCTCTGACCTGGGGATTCTACGAGGAGATCGCGCCGGGCGCGTTCACCAAGACCATCAGTGAGGGTGACGCGCGGTTCCTCATCGACCACGACACTCGCATGGTCGTCTCCCGGGTGTCCGCCGGCACATTGCGGCTGGCGCAGGATGCCGTGGGCCTGGCGGTCGACGCCGACCTCGACAGCGAACTGTCCTACGTCCGCGACCTGGTGGTGAACCTGCGCAACCGGAACATCACCGGCATGAGCTTCGGCTTTCGGGTCGTCAAGGACGACTGGGAAACCGTGAGCGTCGAGACCACAGTCGACGGCGACACGGCTGAGGCGGAAGCGGAGCTGCGCATCATCCGCGAGGTCCAGCTCTACGAGGTGTCCGCCGTGACGTTCCCCGCCTACGAGGACACCGACGCGGGCTTGCGCTCCGTCGGTGTCGCCCTGGCGGCCCGCGGCGACGCAGCCGCCTTCGATCGCCGGGCCGCCTATCGGCCCGAACTTCTCGACTTCCGCCGCGAGCCGGCTGAGACCACTCGCAGCACCGACGTGACCCAGCCGGGAGAGACCACTGGGGGCCGTCAGGCGATGCGCATGAAGGCGCTCGCCGCCCGCTACCGCCTGGCGCGGTAGCCGCTCTCACACCCCTACCCCCAGCCCCCGCCAGCCTGGCGTCGGGGCTCGTTGTGCTGGAGGCACACATGCCCAATCGGCTTCAGAGCCTGATCGACGAGCGGGCCAGCGCCTGGGACAAGGCGCAGGAGTTCCAGGCCCGCGCAGACGAAAGCGGCATGCTGTCCGCGGAGGACCATGCCGCGTGGGAAGCCGCGCTCGCCGACGTCGAGCAGCTTTCCAAGACCATCGAGACCGAGGAGCGGCATGCCCGCCTGGCCTCGGTCGACTACAGGCAGGTCGTCGCAGCCTCGGCCGACACCGAGGAGGCGGAGGAGGCCCGGAAGCGTCATGGCGGCGAGGACGGCGTCAAGGCCTACGCCGACGCGTGGCGGACGTGGCTGCGTGACGGCAGCCAGGATCTGACCAGCGAGGAGCGCCGCACTCTGCGTTCCGGCTGGGTCGACGGCAAGGAACTGCGTGCCCAGGGTGTGGCGACCGGCGCGGCCGGAGGCTACCTGGTGCCGGCCGACTTCCGCGCCAAGATGATCGAGACGATGAAGTTCTACGGCGCCATGCGCCAGGTGTCCGAGGTCATCACCACGGCCACCGGTGCGACGCTGCCGTGGCCGACGAACGACGACACCGCGAACGTCGGCGCGATCCTCTCCGAGAACACCCAGGTCACGGAGCAGGACGTCACGCTCGGGCAGCAGGACATCGGCGCGTACATGTACACCTCGAAGCTGGTGCGCGTCTCGCTGCAGCTGCTGCAGGACTCGGTGCTGGACTTCGAGACGTGGCTCGCCCGCAAGCTCGGTGAGCGCATCGGCCGCATCCAGAACGCGCACTTCACCACCGGCACCGGCACCGCCCAGCCGGAAGGTGTGCAGACCAACGCCACCGTCGGCAAGACCGGCGCCAGCGGCCAGACCACTTCCGTCACCTATGACGACCTCGTCGACCTGGTGCACTCCGTCGACCCGGCCTACCGCAACTCCGGCCGCGTGCAGTTCATGATGGCGGACTCCACCCTGGGCGCCGTCCGCAAGCTGAAGGACTCGCAGCAGCGCCCGCTGTGGGAGCCGTCGGTGCAGGCCGGCGTCCCGGACCGCGTGCTGGGCTACTCCTACATCGTCAACCAGGACATGCCCGCCATGGCCGCGAGCGCCAAGTCCATCCTGTTCGGCGACTTCTTCGCCGGCTACCTCATCCGCGACGTCCAGGACATCCAGACGCTGCGCCTGTCGGAGCGGTACGCCGACTACCTGCAGCTCGGGTTCCTGGCCTTCGCCCGGGCGGACGGCACTCCGCAGGACACGGCCGCGATCCGCGCCTACCGCAACGCCGCCTCCTGATCCCGAGCTCTGAAGGAGCAGCATCATGGCGACCACGCCGAAGAAGGACAGCACCTCCCTCTCGGAGACGGGCGTGCTGCAGGACAAGCCCACCGCCAGGGCCGCCGAGCGTGGCGACCACGACCGCATCGTCATGGCGTCCCGACGCGCCGACGGGTCGATGGACCAGATCCGGCCCGAGTTCATCGGCGACAAGGACGTGGCCATCGCCGCGGCCAAGCAGCAGCTCGCCGAGCAGGCCGCGTCCGCGGTGGACATCGCCGCCCGCGGAGTGACGTCCGAGGCAGCCGAGGACGGCACCGGTTCCTCCGAGCCGGATGCCGAGATCAAGGCCCTCAAGGACGCCCAGGACGAGGCCGTGAAGACGGCCGAAGCGCAGGCCGAGCGCGAAGTCAACGAGCGGCACCAGGGACTGGGGGACTGATGGCGCGAATCCGGATGCTCGTCTCGGTGGCGGGCGACGGGTTCGCCTGGGAGGCCGGGCAGGAGGTCGACCTGCCCGGCCCGCAGGCTGCCATGTGGGCCGACGGTGTACGCGCCGAAATGGTCCGTGGAGAAACCCGCGAGACACCGGAGGCGAACCGAGCCACCCCGGAGCGGACCACCCGCGCCCGCCGCAGGCAGCCCAGCAAGGAGTAGCCATGCCCGGGTTCGGCATGCTGCGCGACAACTTCGACGACGGTGTGGTGGACCCGGTGCTCTGGCCGCAGTCCTACGGCGACCCCATGGAGGCCGGCGGCCGGGCCCGCGTGCCGTGCACCACGGGGTACGCGGCGTACCGGTCGGCGTCGGCGTACACCCTCACCTGGTCGCAGATCTCGCTACGCGTATGGCCGCCGGCCCCGGGCGGCGCGACGACCGCGGCCTGCTCAATCCTCGTGCTCAGCGGTACGGGCGGCACTGACGCGGGGTTCCTCGTGGACCGGGCGCAGGGCGCGCTGGGCGTGTATCTGCGCGTCGGCTACGCCGATCCCGGCGCGGTGTTCCCCGCCTACGATCCGGTGGCGCACGCGTGGCTGCGGCTGCGGGAGGACGCCGGGCTCCTGTACTGGGAGGCGTCCCCGGACGGCGTCACGTGGAGCGTGCTGCGTACCGCGGCCGCGCCCGTGTGGACCGCGCAGCCGGACCTGTCGCTGCTGCTGGAGGCGCACCGTGACGCCGGGACGCCGGACCATGCAGAGTTCGGTTCCCTCAACATCACCCGGCCCGGGACGGTCACGCCCTCGTTGAGGACGACGGCCGGGCCCGGGCCGTTTACCCGTACCGGCCCGACGCTGAGCGGAGGCTGACATGCCCTACGACCTCGGCGCCGTGGTGCCGCTCGGCACGACCGTGCGGGACGGCGCAGGCGCGCTCGCCAACGCGGGCAGCATGACCCTGGCCATCACCCTGCCCGACAGCACCACCGTCACCGTCTCGCCGGTCACCCCCGCGTCGACCGGCACCTACACCTACGACTACACCACCACCCAGGCAGGGCGGCACACGGTGCGCTGGCTGGCCACGGGCGTCAACGCCGGCGCGTACACCGACGTGTTCGACGTCAGCGCCGCCGCGTCGACCGCCCTGTTCTCCCTGGCCGAGGCCAAGCGCCACCTGAACCTGACCACGACCACGCAGGACGACGAGGTCCGCGAATGGATCGCCACCACGACCGAGGCCGTCGAGTTCTTCGTCGGCCCGGTCATCGTGCGCTCCGTCACCGAGGATCACCACTTCACCCGGGCCAGCGCCCTCGTGCTGCGCCAGACCCCGGTCCTGGAGGTCACCATGCTCGCCGGGATCCTGACCGGCGGCACCTCCTACCTCGCCGCCGACCTCGCCCTGGACTCCGCCAGCGGTGTCGTGCAGCGTCTCGACGGCGCCACGCTGTCCGGGCCGCTGCGCATCACCTACACCGCCGGCCGCAGGGTCGTACCGCCCGCCATCCGCGCAGCCGCGAAAATCATCCTGCAACACCTGTGGCGGACCCAGCAGGGACCGGGCCGGCCGCAGCGCGGCCTCGATGATTTCGACGTCAACGAGCCCATCCCGGGCCTGGGCTACGCCATCCCCAACCGGGCGATGCAGCTGCTCAGCGCCCACCAGCTCCCCCCGGCGGTGGCGTGATGGCCACCTCCGCCGTACCCGCAGCGATCGACGCGCTGCTCGCCCTGCTGCAGGCGGCGCCGGAACTCGCCGGCGTCCAAGTCCTCGACGGCCCCCCGGCCGTTGACATGGCGGCCGCCGACTTCATCTCCGTCGGGTGGCAGCCCGAGAGCGACGACGCCGCCCAGCTGCAGCAGCGCTTCGCCTACGCAGGTGCCCGCCGCCGCGACGAGGAGTTCGTCATCCTCGGCTGGCTGGAGTCCTGGACCGGCGACGCCGACATCAGGCCCCGCCGGCTCCGGGCGTTCGAACTGCTCGCCACGCTCGAGACCATCCTGCGCGCGACCGACGCCGCACCGACCGCGCCCACCCTTGAGGGCACGGTGCTGTGGTCGGAGTTCACCGCCGGCGCGCTGCGCCAGCAGTTCACCAACGAGGGCACCAGAGCGGGTATCGCCTGGGCCGTC
Source organism: Streptomyces sp. NPDC051310 (assembly GCF_044455245.1). Classification (NCBI taxonomy): domain Bacteria; kingdom Bacillati; phylum Actinomycetota; class Actinomycetes; order Kitasatosporales; family Streptomycetaceae; genus Streptomyces; species Streptomyces sp. NPDC051310. The sequence continues at coordinate 138,855 of NZ_JBITEO010000002.1, read as the reverse complement.
GCGGGCCGCGCCCGCATCTGAACACCCCCACCTACCAAGGAGTGAGCGATGGCGCGAGTGCGCTTTCTCGGTCCCGAGCAGGTCATCGTGCCGGAGCTCGGGGGCCGCGCTGTAGAGCCGGACGAGGTCGTCGAGGTGCCGGACCACCGGTACGGCGGCTACGTCTGCCAGACCACCCTGTGGGAGGGCGTGGAGGAACCCGAGGACTGGGAGGAGCCGGAGCCCCCGGCGCCGGCCGAGCCGCCCACCGAGGCGGTACAGCCGGTCGCCCAGGCCGAGGCCGTCGAGCCGCAGCCCAAGACAGAGACCGCGGCCGCGCCGGTGGAACCCGTCCCGGCCGTCGACCCGGCACCCAGGAACCCGGTGAAGAAGACCAGCGCGGCCCGGCCGCAGAGGGAGGGCTGATCCATGGCGATCGGATCCGGTCTCGGAGCACAGATCGGCATCGCTGCCGAGAGCAGCTACGGAACGTTCGTCGCGCCGACGAAGTTCATCGAGTTCACCAAGGAGTCGCTCGTCCTGAAGAAGACGACGGCCCAGTCCAGCGGCATCGCCGCGGGGCGGCTGATGGCGCTGTCGTCGCGGCGCGTGGTCACCCAGACCGAGGGTGGCGGCACCCTGGAGATGGAGGTCACCAACAAGGGCATGGGCGTACTCCTCCAGAGCCTCATGGGGACGACCGTCACCCCGGTGCAGCAGGCTGCGACCACGGCGTATCTCCAGACCCACACCCTGGCCGACACCTGGGGCAAGAGCCTGACCATCCAGAAGGGCGTGCCGCTCACCACCGGGACGGTCACGGACAAAAGCTTCGTCGGCTGCAAGATCGTCGGGGCCGAGTTCTCCTGCGGCGTGGGCGAGATGCTCACCTCGTCGTGGGAGATCGACGCCAAGTCGGTGGACGAGGGGCAGACCCTCGCGGCCGCGTCGTACTCCAGCATGGCCCCGTTCCACTTCGGGCAGCTCGCCGTGAAGACCGGGACCTACGGCGCGGAGACCGCGCTGGACGGCGTGCGCAAGGTGTCCGTGAAGATCGAGCGGCCGCAGGCGACCGACCGGTTCTACGCCGGGCAGTCCGGCACCAAGAAGGAGCCCATCAGCAACGACTTGGTCAAGATCACCGGGTCGCTGGAGATGGACTACGTCGCCACCACCGTGGACGACCTGCACACCTCCGACGGCGCGACGTCCTGCGTCATCGAGTGGGTCGGCCCGCTCATCGCGGCCACGCACTACGAGACGTTCCGCATCAAGCTGCCCGCGATCCGGATCGACGACGCCCCGCCGACCGTCGAGGGCTTCGACGTCGTGAGGCCCACGTTCTCCTTCACGGCGCTGTACGACGGCACGAACGCCGTGGCCATCGAGTACATGTCGACCGACAGCACCCTGTGAGGTGACGCCGTGCGCAGCGTGCAGATCCTCGGCACCGGCCAGCTGCTGGAGCTGCAGCGCAGGCTGCGCGCGGCCGGCCACGAGAACATCCGCAGTTCGATGCAGCGCCGTATCCGCCGGGCGGCCGAGCCGCTGCGCAACGACATGCGGGACACCATCCGCTCCCTGCCCATCAGGGCGGAGCCCCGCAAGCCAGGGAAGCGCGGTGGCCCGTCGCCGACCACGCGCCCGCTGCGCGCCACGATCGCAGGCGCCGTCCGCATCTCGGTGCGGACGACCGGCAGCCCCGGCGCGCGTGTGTGGATCGACCGGGCCTCCCTGCCGGCCGACCTGCGCGACATGCCCGGAACGATGAACAGCTCGGACGGCCGGATCCGGCACCCCGTGTTCGGTAACCGGCGCCGCTGGGCGAACCAGTGGACGACCCCGATGTGGTGGGAGAAGACCGTCCGATCCCACACCCCCCGTATGACCGCCGAGGTGGCGCGCGTCCTGGACGACGTGCGCAATCGACTCACCTAGGAGCAACTCATGATCGTGATCTACACCCCGCAGGGCGGCGAGCCCGAGCACTACGACGCCCGCACGCTGCTCGTCTCGGAGGCTTCGATCGTCTCCCGCACCATCGACAAGAAGTGGGGAGAGATCAAGACCGGCCTGGAGCAGGAAGACCTGGACGCGATGCGCGGCGTTGTGTGGGTCCTGAAGAAGCGCACCCAGCCGGCGCTCCGCTGGGGTGAGTTCGACCCGGGCGTCGAGGACATGGTCGCGCGCATGGACGACAAGGAGATCCGGGCCTGGCTCGAAGGGGCGCTGACCATCCGGGCGCAGGAACCCGAGATCACGGATGAAGAGTTCGCCGCGGTCGCGGAACGCATGGTCCAGCAAGCCGCCGACCCGGACCGGGCCCGCGAGGTGCTGGCCGAGCTGATCGAGGAGGCCAAGGGAAAAGAGGCCGGCCCGGCCCCGCAGCAGGAAGCGGCCGAGTCTTCGAGCCCGACCCCGACATCGACCGAGCCCGACAGCAGTACCTCGGTCTCTTCGCTCACCTCCTCCACATCCCTGCTCCTCAGCTCGACCAGCTGACCGTCGACGACTTCGACGTCTACACCGCCTGGATCGACGAGCACCTCGCGCAGCACTCGGAAGGAGGTGCCTGATCGTGGCGGACTCCCGCATGAGCTTCACCGTGACCGGACGGGACGAGCTCTCCCCCGCGCTGGACCGGGCGGGAGACTCCGCCGACCGGCTCTCCCGCCGCCTGTCGGCCGCGGCCCGCGACGGCGGCACGGCCGTCGAGCAGCTGCGCAGCTCGCTGATGTCCCTGGCCCCGGCGGCCATCCCTGTCGCGGCCTCGCTCGCACCGATCGCTGCGGGCACCGCTGCGGTGGCGGCCGGCGCCATCGCCTACACAGCCGCGCTCGGCCCGCAGATCGCCGCGCTCGGCGAGGTCTCGGAGGCCGAGAAGAAGTACCAGGACGCCGTGGCCGAGAGCGGAGCCCGGTCGCAGGAGGCGGTCAAGGCACAGGCCGCCTACGCGCGGCAGGCGTCCAAGCTGCCGCAGCCGACCCGCGAGGCCGCCGCCGCCCTGTCCGTCTTCAAGGAGGAGTACAAGGAGTGGTCCGCCGCCTCGGCCGCGGACACCATGACCCCGATCACCAAGTCCTTCGCCGTCTTCGGCGCGGTGCTGCCGAAGCTGACGCCGATGGCCCGCTCGTTCGGCCGCGAGCTGGACCGCACGATCACCCTCGCGGGCGGCGCGGTCAGCACCCCCGGTTTCGACCGGTTCATGGACAAGGTGTCAGCTTTCACCGACCGGAGCCTGCAGCGCGCGAACGACGGGCTGGTCAGCTTCCTGCGCCGCGCCGACACCGGCGAGGTCGGCGGCGGGCTGCGTCGCTTCATGGACTACGCCAGGCAGCAGGGCCCGCTCGTCGGGGACACGCTGGGGCACATCGGCCAGGCACTCGGCAACCTGTTGGAGGCCGGGTCCGAGGTCGGCGTCGGCATGCTCCAGGCGGTCAACGTGCTCGCGTCCATCGTGTCCGCCGTGCCGCCGGAGGCGATCGCGACGCTGCTGCAGCTCGCCATCGCCATCAAGGCGGTCCGCCTCGCCGCGATCGGCCTGGCCGCGGCACGCGCGGCGGTGGTCGGGTTCGGTGCGTCGGTCATGGCGATGCATACCGCAGCGGCCGGGGCAACCGGCCGCATGGCCGCGCTCGGCGCTTCGTTCGGCGCGCTGTCCCGCAGCGCCCGCCTCGCGGTCGCCGGCACGGGTATCGGCCTGCTCCTGATCACCCTGTCCGAGCTGATGTCGATCGGGCGGCAGGCGCCGGCCGACATGGACAAGATGACCTCGTCGGTCGCGCAGTTCGGCCGCACGGGCAAGCTCGGCGGCGAGGCGGCCCGGATGTTGGGCTCCGACCTCGGCGAGCTGGAGAAGTCCCTCCGTACCCTGTCCCGGCCCTCGAACTACGAGGCGTCGGTGCAGTGGCTCGGCCAGCTCATCGGCATGGACTCCACCCCGTTCAAGATCGCCAAGGAACAGGTCGGCGCCCTCGACGAGGCGCTGGCCCAGCTGGTCCGCAACGGCAACCCCCAGCTCGCCGAGGCCGCTTTCAAGCAGGCCGCGGCCGGCTTGGGAGAGCTCGGCAAGACGGAGCTGCGCGGGCAGCTCAGCGCCTACAAGCAGGCCCTCGCCGACGTGGCGTTCGAAGCCCGCCTGGTCGCCGAGTCCCAGGGGCTTTTCGGGCAGCAGGCCGCCGCGGTTAAGGCCAAGCTGGACGCGCAGAAGCTCAGCACCGATGGCCTGCGCGACAGCCTCCACGCGCTGAACAATGCGAACCTCATGGCGCGCGGCGGGATGCGCGGCATGGAGGCGGCCATCGACGCGGCCGCCGCAGCGGTCCAGGCCAACGGCCGCACCCTCGACATCAACACCGAGAAGGGGCGGGCCAACAGTCAGGCCCTGGACGACCTCGCCTCGGCCACCATGAAGGCCGCCGAGTCGGCCCGGGAGAACGGCGCGTCGTGGGAGACCGTCAACGGGATCCATCAGCGCGGACACACCCAGCTCATCAAGACCGCCCAGCTGATGGGGCTCGACGAGCAGGCGGCGCGCAAGCTCGCCGCCCAGATCCTGGCCACGCCGAACAAGACGGCGATGCTGCGGGGCGACCTGACCGACCTGAAGGCGAAGCTCGCCGACGCCAAGGGCCGGCTGAAGACGGTGCCCGACTCCAACAAGGCCCGCGTCCGTGCAGAGATCTCCGACCTGGAAACGAAGATCCGCATCGCGCAGGCGAAGCTCGCGTCGGTGGACGGCAAGACAGCCACCACCTACATCAACACCGTCTACTCGTCGGCCAACCGAACGAAGATCGTTAACGGTGTGGCGACCCGCGCGCAGGGCGGCATCGTCCGCCGGGCGCCCGGCGGGCCGGTGCGCGGGCCGGGCACCTCCACGTCCGACTCGATCCCGGCGCTCCTCTCGAACGGCGAGTACGTCATCCGCGCGGCTTCCGTCCGCCGGTACGGCGAGCGGTTCATGGACGCCCTGAACGAGGGCCGTCTCGGCGCGGGGCTCGGCGGCGGGATGTCCGGCGCCGGAGCGGCCGCGGGCGCTGGCCTGGCGGCGGGGCTGAGGGGCTCGGCGGGCCAGGTCGACCTCGCGGCCCGCGTGATGGCGGCCGCGGTGTCGTCCGGCGTGCGGGCTGAACTGGAGATCGCCTCCCCGTCGAAGAAGATGCAGGCCATCGCCAAGGACATCGGCGCGGGTCTGATCACGGGCCTGACCGGGACGCGGGCGCAGATCTCCGCCACGGCGAAGGATCTGGCCAAGGACATCGCGGCCGCGTTCCGAGGGCAGCGCACCACGCTGGACGACCGGCTGATCGCCAGCGTGAACCGGACGAACGCCAAGCTCCAGGGCCTGGCCGCCCAGCGCGACGCGATCACCGCGAAGATCAAGCAGGCGGGTGAGTTCGCGACCGGGCTCATCACCTCGGCACGGCAGTCCGCCGGCCTGTCCAACCTCGGCATGTCCGACGAGGACGTGACACTCGGCGGGATCACCAGCGGCCTCGGCCAGAAGCTCGCCAGGATCCAGCAGTTCACCCGCTACATCCAGATCCTCGCCAAGCGGGGGCTGAACAAGGGGCTGCTGCAGCAGATCCTGAACATGGGCCCGGAGTCCGGCTACGCCTACGCCAGCGCGCTGGCCGGCGCCGGCACCTCGGCCCTGCGCCAGGTCAACAGCCTGCAAGGCCAGCTCGACGACGCGACCCAAGCCATGGGCCGCGCCGGAGCCGACGCGATGTACGACACCGGCAAGCAGGCCGGCCGCGGGTATCTCGACGGGCTGATGTCCCAGCGCGCGGCCATCGAGAAAGCCATGCTCGACCTCGCCAAGAGCATGCAGCGTGCGATCAAGAAGGCCCTCGGCATCAAGAGCCCGAGCCGCGTCATGGCGGAGCTGGGCCGGTACTCCACCCAGGGGCTGGCCGTCGGCATGGCCGAGGGCCTGCCCGCGCTGGACCGGACCGCCGCCGCGGTGGCGTCGCGGATGGCGCCACGCCTCGGCCGGGTCTCGCCGGGCCGGGTGGCGACGGTCGCCGCTGCTCAGCCGGTGCGCGTGTCCATCGACATCCACGGCGCCCTGGACCCGGTCGCCGTGGGCCGGGAGGTACAGAAGGTGCTGCTCAACCTGAAGAGAACGCAGGGCGTGAACGTGACGCTGGGGGTGGGCTGATGACGCGGCTGGTGGTGGAGGCAGGGTTCGGGTCCACGGTGTCCACCCCGGCCGCGTCGATCACGTGGACCGACATCACTCAATATGTCGACATTCAGAGCGCCAAAATCAGTATCACCCGCGGCGCGTCGGACGAGCTGTCGGACATCCAGCCCGGCACGTGCAGCCTGACCCTGGACAACACCGGCGGCCGCTTCACCCCGGGGCTGTCGAGCAGCCCGTACTACCCGAACATCAAGAAGAACACCCCGCTCAGGGTGCGGGTCATCACCACGGCGAAGAACCTGCTGCAGGATCCGGGGTTCGCCACCGGGGTGAGCGACTGGACCAGCTCCGGCACACCGACCCGCACCACCTCGGCGACCCACGTCCAGGACGGCACCCAGGCGATGCTCATCACCTGGGGCGCCGTCTCCGGCCAGACCATGACCAGCCCGAAGATCAGCGGCTTCCAGATCGGCCGCCGGTACACGTTCTCCGCCTACGTGTGGGTACCCTCCGGGGACGCACCGGTCCGGCTGACCGTGGCCGACGTGACCACCGGCAACCAGAACACCACCTTCGACGGGTTCGAGCGGCTGAGCGTCTCCTGGACCGCGACGTCCACCACCCACCAGGTGCGGATCGGCGCAATCGGCACACCGGCCGTCGGCGACCAGGTGTGGGTCGACGCGTGCCAGGTCGAGGAAGCGAGCAGCGCCACCGCCTACGACGGCACCGGCGCCCGGGACCACCACAGGTTCTGGGGCATGGTCAACGACTGGCCCACGAAGTGGTCGGGGTTGTACAGCAGCGCGACGATCACGTGCACCGACCTGTTCAAGCGGTTGAACAGGTTGCCGGCGCTGCGGTCCTGCCTCACCGAGGAAGTGCTGCTCGACGAGCCCGCGGCGTACTACCCGCTGACCGAGCCGTCCGACTCGACCAGCGCCGGCGACCTGTCCGGCATCACGGCCGGGTCACTCGCCATCACCCAGGCCGGGGCCGGCGGCACGCTCGCCTTCGCCGCAGCGGACGGGCCCGCAGCGACCGGCGAACAGATCCCCCTCTTCACCCCGGTGTCCGCGTCCGCGGGCAAGTACCTGGTGGCGGACCTCGGCGCGACCTACGAGGCACGCTCCTCCACCCAGTGGAACCACTTCGAAGCCTGGTTCTCCACCACGACGGTCAGCCGGGTCATCTTCGCCGTGACGTCTACGGACGAGGACAACCAGATCATCTTCAGCCTCACCGCGTCGGGGGTCCTTCAGATCGAGTGCACCCGCACGAACGCGCCCGTTACCATCGTCGGCACGACGAGCAGCAACCTCGCTGACGGGGCGCTGCACCACATCGTGTACGACGAGCAGGCCCAAGACGTATGGGTCGACGGGGCCCTGGTCGCCGTCGGCACCGTCGAGCTGCAGTACCGGCTGCGGACCTTGCATGTCGGGGGCTTCAAGGGCGGGCGGCTGTGGTCCGGCAGCATCGGCCACGTCGCCCTGTACACCGACCCGACCGCGTCGCTCGGCGCGGACCTCGCGCTGCACTACACCTCCGGCACCACGGCCCACGACGGGGAGACCGCGGACGAGCGGATCCAGCGCCTCGCCTCCTACGCCTCGGTGACCTCGGTGACCGTGACCGGCACGGCCCACGACCCGGTCGCCGGGCAGGGCCCGGGCGGGCAGGGCGCGCTGGCCCGGATGAAGGAGGTCGAGCAGACCGAGGGCGCGAAGCTGCTGGCTGAGCGCTCCTCGTTCGGGCTGGCGTACCAGGGGCGCGACGTCCGCTACAACCCCGACCCGCTCAGCGAGGCGTTCTCGATCGCCTACGCCGACCTGGAGACCGACAGCGTCGAGGTCCGCGACGACGACCAGAAGCTCACGAACACGATCGTCGCGTCGCGTCCGGGCGGCGCCACGCAGCGCGTCCTCAACGACAGCAGCCGCGCTGCCTACGGGATCTACCAGCAGGACCTGAACCTGCTCAAGACGTCGGACAACTCGGTGCTCGACGCGGCGAACTGGATCATCTCCCGGTACGCCGACCCGCAGCCCGAGGTACGCGAGGTCGCCGTTGAGGCGTATTCGATGAGCACCTACGCCGACATTCTCAACGCCGACATCAGCTCGGTGTTCTCCGTGACCGGCATGCCGGCCGAGGCTCTGTCGTCCTCGGCGACGCTCACGGTCGAGGGCTACACCGAGCAGATCGGCCACGCCCAGCACCGGCTGCAGTTCCACACCTCGCGCACCACCACCGACTCCGTGTGGATCCTCGGGGACCCCGTGTACTCCGTGCTCGACTCCACCACCCGACTCGCCTACTAGGAGACCCTCATGCCGATCGCCGTGGTCAGAGCCGAGACGTTCTACACCCCGCCGCTGTCCATGCCCCGCGACGCGTGGAAGGACGTGCCGGGCGCCGAGCTGGTGTTCAAGTGGTACAGCTCTCGGATGGGCCGCACGGTTGAGCCGCCCGCCGAGGTGGTCGACACCGTGTACTACGCGCGGATCAACCAGAACCGCTGGCTGGTCGACTGCGTGTGCGGCTCGGCGCAGGTGTCGTCCCCGGTCGACCAGCGCGCCGGCTGCACCGAGTGCGGGTGGGGCATGGCCACCGTCATCTACCCCGAGGACGTCGCCGCGGTCGAGGCCAGCCTCATGTCGCAGATGCCGAAGTACCGCAACTGGTGGCACCCGGCCGACCCGATGAACCCCGACGCGCCGGTAGTCGGTGAGGGTACGCCGTGACGTTCACCCCGCGGACCTGGGCGGTCGGCGAGACGGTGACCGCCGCCATCATGAACCAGGAGATCCGCGACCAGTTCAACACGATGCTCGCGGCCTGGACCTCGTACACCCCGACGTGGACCGCGGCCACAACCAACCCGGCCATCGGCAACGGGACGTTGAGCGGCAGGTACATGCGGTACGGCCGGACGTGCTGGGTGCACATCAGCGTCACGATGGGATCGACCACCACCTACGGCAGCGGCGTGTGGGCGTTCACCGCGCCGTTCACCTCCGCCGCGACCGGCACCCGGGTCGGGTCCGCGCACGCGTTCCAGTCCCAGCGGTACGCCGGCAACGTCGTCATCAGCCCGAGCGGCACCAGCGTGCTGCCGTTCTTCCCCGCGAGCTCCGCCGTCTCGAACCTGTCGCAGGCCACCTCCACCGTGCCCGTCACCTGGGCCAACACCGGCCAGCTGCACATGACGTTCACCTACGAGACCACCTGAGCAACTCCGTCCACCGCCCGCCCCGCGCCGTCCCGGCCCGGGGCTCTCGTATTCCTGGAGCCCTCATGGCCTGGTATCCCGCTGCGACCCGGATGGAGTTGCAGCCCGAGTCGGACACGCAGCCCGCGATCCGGCCGACGCAGTTCATCCTGCACAGCATCGCCGCCCCGTGGACCGCGCGCCGCATGTACGAGTACTGGGCCCAGTCCACCAATCTGGACTCCCATTTCGGCCTCGGGTACCAAGGCGACCTCGGCCAGTACATCGGCACCGAGACCCGCGCCGACGCCAACTACCTGGCGAACCGGCGCCCGGACGGGACCGGCGCCGTGTCCATCGAGACTGCGTCGAACCTCGAGCACACCGACCCGTGGACCGACGCCCAGCTCGAGGCCCTGATCCGGCTCGGGGTGTGGCTGCACCAGCGGCACGACATCCCGCTGCGGATCTGCCGCAGCCACGACGACCCCGGCTTCGGCTACCACAGGCTGCACCCCGCGTGGTCTACCGGCGGCACCGCTTGCCCGGGTGACGCCCGCGTGCGGCAGTTCAAGGACGTTGTGTTCCCGGAGATCGTCCGGCGTGCGACCGGCGGCACCCCGGTCACCGTGCCCAGCGCACCCCCCGTACCCCAGCCCGCTCCCGCAGAGGAGGACCCCGTGCCCGAGGTAGTCACCGAGATCGAGCCCAGCGGGCCGGAGCTCCCGCAGTCCGTGTGGACCCTGCTCCGCATGGCCGACGACACCGCGCTTCTGCAGGGCCCGTGCACGTACAGCGCGACCGCCTATGTCACTGTCACCGGCGAGCCCGGCACCCGCGTCGAGGGCCGCTTCCACGACCTGACCGTGGCGACCGGCCGCGCCTCCCACGACCTGCCCATGGACGGCGGCGTCATCGGCCCCGACGGCACCCTCCACGTCACCCTCACCCGGCCCGGCCGGCTCGCCGACGGCGTCCAGCTCAAGCTCGAACTCCGAGCCGACAAGCCCGCCAAGGTCGAGCACCGCCTGATCCGCTGCCTCCGCTGGGCGGCCTGACCCACCACAAGAACGGAGCACCATGAAGATCTTCGGCAGAGAACCGGTCGTCGTCATCAACACCCTCGCGGCCGTCCTGGGCCTCATCGTCAGCCTGGGCATCACCGGCCTGACCGCAGAGATGGCTGGCGGCATCGTCGGCTTCGTCACCGCGGTTCTCGGCGGCATCGCAGCCGCCATGACCCGCCCCATCGCCCCGCAGGCCTTCACCGCGATCGTCGCCGCCGGAGCCGTGCTCGTCGCCACCTTCGGCTACGACGTCTCCCAGGAAACCGTCGGCGCCATCAACACGGTGGTCCTCGCTGGCCTGACCCTCCTCACCCGAGCTCAGGTGTCGCCGACCACCCCGTCGGCGCCGGTCCGGGGCGTGTAGTGGGGTGCCGTGCGGCCCGGCGGCTGTACAAGCACCTGGGCCGTCGCGGCGTCTTCCTCGCCATCGCAGGCACGGGCAAGTCCTGCTGGGGCATCTCCTTCCTCGTCGACCCGCCCCCCACCGACGGGCTAGGGCTCCTGACCAGCGTGTGCGACATCCGCCTGTGGTCATGGCTGTGGATCACCGCCGGACTCGTCACCTTCGGCTCCGCGTTCCTGCGCGTGGGCCGCGACTGGTTCGGCTTCGTGGCCGCACTGATTCCGCCGTCAGTGTGGGCTATCGCCTATCTCGCCGCCGTCATCAGCGGCGACTACTCCCGCGGCGGCTTCGTCGCGGTCTGGTACCTGACCTCACATGTGGGGGTCATCTGTTGGGCCGCAACGGTGCCCGAGTACTCGGTCCCCCCAGCCCCGCGGCGTGCCCGGAAAGCTGAGGGCGGATGAACGTGGGCGAATGGGCGGCGGTCGTGACCGCGGCGGGGACCGTGCTGGGCGGCGGAGGCTGGTTCGTTGCCCGTGCCACCGTGCGAGCCGCGCAGGTCACAGCAGAGGCGACACGCGCCACGGCCGCAGCCACGGAAGCCGCGGCACAAGCAGCCGCCGCCCCTGCGCGGCAGGCGGCCGACCTAGCAGTACTGCAGGCGAGCGTGAATCGGGTGGACGAAGAGAACTGCCGGCTCCGCGGCCGCGTCTCACGGATGGAGACGCTCCTGCGCGCGTTCTCCTGGACGGTGGACGAGCTCTACCGGTGGGCCCGTGACCCGGTTGGCAAGCCCCCGGACCCGCACCCGCTGGTGGAGGAGTACAACCGAACTGGAGTCTGACATGGAGATTCCTGCTGAGCGGCCTGTGCAGCGGCGCCCGGATCGTGGTGCTGCGGACCTGGAGACGCAGGTCGACCTGGGCTGGCAGGAGCCACCCCCCGAACCGCCCCCGCCGCCGCCACCCGTCGAGCCGCCTCCGGATCCGGAGACGCCGACCCAGCCGGCACAGGAGACGGCGCACATCATGATGCTCGATGCGGCGCTCGTCGACTCGGGCGTCGTGAAGACCGCGGACGACGCGACCGCCGTCACCCGGCTCGCCAAGCTCGATCCGGCGACCGTCGAGACCGTCACACGCTGGATAAAGCGCGGGAAGCCCGGCAACCCGACCGGCAATCCGAAGTGAAGAAGCCCCTCTCGCCTCCGGGCGGGAGGGGCTTTGCTGTCCCCTGATTGGGTGTCACAGCTCTCGATAACATGCCATACCCCAGGTCAGGCGTCCTGCCGGAACCTTGGGGTGATGTCGGCGAACACAGCCTCCGCAGCGTCCACGTGGGCGGCGTTCCGCTGACCCTTGTTCCGCCGGTTCCAGTAGCCGACCGTGGTGGCAGGGTTGTCGTGATCGGCGAATGCCTGGACCTCGGCGAGAGGGACCTCGGCGTCAAGCATGTGCGTGATGCGGCTGGCCCTGAGGACATGAGGTGTGAGCTTCCGGCCGGGCAGCACCTTCGCTCTGCGGCCGAGGCGGGCGAGCAGCCGTGCGACGTCGTGCCGGTCGAGCCGACGCCCCTTGGAGTCCAACAGCAGGGGCCCGTCCTCGCGGCCTTCGGTGTGGGCGTCGAGCAGCTCGGCGACAGAGAGCGGTAGAGGCAACAGCCGCTCCTTCGCTTCCTTGCGAGTGAGGTCGATGTATGAGCGACGCCCGCGTTCCACGCGGGCGTCCAGGTCGGCGGCGCACATCTCGGAGACGCGGCCGGCCAGCGTGTAGAGCAGCATCACGATGAGCAGGTCGAACTCGTTCTCCGCCTGCGCGGCCACAGCCTGGACTTCATCCAGCTCCAGCACCGGCGTACTCGTGGACGTGTTGCCCTTGTCGAACTTGGGCCGGTCGTCCTGGGTGACGGGGTTCTTCGGCAGGTCCATCTTCTCTGCGGCGTAGACGTGCAGGGAGGACAGAGCGTTGAGGTAGCGGCCGATCGACTTCGGTGAGGCGCCCTGAGCTTCCATCCGGATACGCCATGCGCGGATGTGGTCGGCGTTGAAGCAGCCGAGGGCGAACCGCTCATGCCCGAGTTCTTGAGCGTAGGCGGCCCAGATACGGCGGATGTCGTCGGCGTAGGTCCGCTTCGTGTTCACCGAGCCGCGACGGGTGGAGGACAACCAGTCCATCATCATCACGAACGTCTCGGTGGTGACAGCTTCGGCGAGAAGCTCGGCACGGGGCCGGTAAATGCGCTCCTGCCCACGGCGGCCGACCTGGACCACACCAAGGTCGTCGATGAGCTTGCGGCGGACCTCCTCGAATAGGTCCGAGCCGGGCAGCGCGATCGACTGCCCGGCTTGGGTGGCGAGATGCTGGTTGGTCACGCGGCCTTGTCCGTCCGGGCTCGCTGGTACCGCTCACGAGCCGCGATGAACTCGGCATCGTTTCCGCCTCGGTCAGGATGCGCAGCCGCCATGGCCGCCTTCAACTCGGCGAGGTCCGGCTGCTTTGCCTGCTCCACGACGGGCGGGTTGAGGTAGACCGTCGCGTCGGGCTCCCACCAGCCAGCCGAACGTCGCCGGACTTTACCGTCCCGTTCCAGCGCGACGCGGTCCACGAACCGCTGCACTGGGCGCCCCAAGTTCCCGGGGATGTAGTAGATCCGCTTCGGCGTCTTCTTCGTGATCCGGAACTTCACGACGTGCGGCGGTTCGTAGAACCGGTCGTCGTCGGCGACGCTGCTGTCGATGCCGTACAGGAACTCGACCGTCTCGGGGCTGCGGTCGGTGCGGAGCTCCTTGTCGGGGGTGCCTCCGGGCGCCTGAATCATGCTCAAATTCTAGCGCATAAGGGAACGTTATGCGCTACTCGCCCTGCCCCCTGATGAGCTTGTCGAGCCGAGCGCGCGCTGCTGCGAGGCCCTCGGCCTCGTCCAAGGCGCGAAGGGTAAGTCGTGCCTCCGTGGCGTCGAGATAGAGAACGATGACGCCCGCGTCCTTGGCGGCCCGGTCTTCTGTTTCGGTGTAGTTCATGCACACCCAACATGAGGAGCCGACGTCGGTCACACGGCTTCCGCCAACCAGGCGACGCACGAACGCCCCCGTTGCCAGCCGGCCGTGGGGGCGTTGTCGTGTGGGGTCAGCCCCAGACGCTGTCGCGGCGCATGTCGCCTCCCTGAAGTAGGTGCGGCCACCGAGAGTGGGTGCACACCCACGCCCTTTCGGGCCGCTGCGAACGAATCGGCGGCCGCCTGATCACGTTAGGCGGAACGCGTGCTTCATGTCAGCCCCTGTGCACCACCGACATATTCCAGCCGCACATCTACCGCCATGGCTGGTTCAGGTGCATTCTGCTGGTGCGGCACTCGAACCCCCGTCGGGTAGCTCGCATCGGCCCTGCCTGCGTCGACCGCGCAGGCGGGGCCGCGCCGTCCCTCCCGACCTCCCCCCGGGAGGGCAGGCACATGCGCCCACCGAGTTTGGAGGTCTCATGGACAACGCCTACCGACCCCGCACCCTGACCATGCCGGACGGCAATTGGGTCCGCACCGTCGTCCGGGACACCGACGAGGAGGTGGAGCTGACCGACCAGGAGTACTTCGACAGGCACCCGAAGCTGAAGGCGCTGATGGAGGACTGGTCGCAGGGGACCGTGGGCGACTGACCCTCCGCGCCGCTACGCCGCGCCGCCTCCCGGCTCCCCACGGGAGGCTTGGCGCGCGTGCGGATGTGCTCCAGCCCGTGGTCGTTCTTGCCGATTCCGGCATCTGCAGCCCTGTCTGGGTGGGATGATCGCCACCGTCTGGATGCCGCCCCCCCCTTTTTCGGAAGGCCCTTGGTGAACCGCACCGCACGCACTGCCGCACTCGCTACTGCTGCCCTCGCCGTGGTGGCCCTGGCCACGCCCAGCCAGGCCGCCTCCACCACCGGCGCGCTGATGCTCACGCACGTGAGGCCCAACGCCGCCGGACCCGACACTCTCAACGGCGCGCAGCGGAACCTCAACGGCGAGTACTTCGTCATCAAGAACGTCACCAGCCGGGCCGTCAACACCGGCGGCTACATCCCCGACATCACCACCAACACTTACGGCCGCGCGCTGCCGTCGTACAGCCTGCCGGCTGGCGCGAAGGCCTACGTGCACACCGGCAGCGGCCGCCATTACCGCGACAGCAGCGGCGCGCACCACATCTACCGCGGCTACGGTCGCCACGTCCTACTGAACACCAGCACCGCTAAGAACCCGGACCTGCGGCTGAAGAAGCCGGGCAGCCTGGACAACAACACCGCCACCGGCAGCATCACCGCCTGCAACTGGAACACCGCCGCCGACGGCACCACCTACGCCTGCTGATACCCGCACGATCCCGCACGCGGGGTACACGCCGGCACCGGCGTGTACCCCGCGTGCTTCGCTTTCCCGGAGGCGCCCGTCTCGGTGCCGGATCGCCGACCGCGAGGATGCGGTGGAGATGCCACATCCGTGCCGGTCCTCATAGTCTGGGTATCCACCCCAGGGGGGCAGCCTGGAGGTGCACGATGCCCCGGCCGGTATGGAGCGGCGCGATCTCGTTTGGCCTGGTCACGATCCCGATCAAGGTCCTGAGCGCGACTGAATCGCACAACATTTCGTTCCACCAGGTGCACGAGAAGGACGGCGGCCGGATCCGCTACCAGAAGGTCTGCGACCTCGACGGCAAGGTGCTCGAGCAGCACGAGATCGGCCGCGGTTACGAGCTCTCCAAGGACACGGTCGTGCCGGTCACGGACGCCGAGCTCGACTCGATGCCGCTGCCCACGGCCAAGGCGATCGAGATCGTCGCGTTCGTGCCGGCCTCCTCGATCGACCCTATCCGGATCGGCGACTCCTACTACCTGGCCGCCGACGGGCAGGTCGCGGCGAAGCCGTACAAGCTGCTGCGGGAGGCGCTCAAGCGCTCCGCCCGGGTGGCCATCGCGAAGTTCGCGTGGCACAACAGGGAAAGGCTGGGGTTGCTGCAGGTCCTCGACGGCGACGTCATCGCCCTGCACGCCATGCGCTGGCCGGACGAAATCCGCGACTCCTCCGCCGTCGCCCCGCCCGCGGTGGAGATCGGAGACAGCGAGGTCGACGGCGCCGTCGCGCTGATCGACGCCATGACCACCGACGACCTCGCCGAGTTCCGGGACGAGTACCGCGAGGCCCTCCAGGAGCTCATCCACGCGAAAGCCGAGCACCGCCAGCCGCAGCCCGTAGGCGGCGCCGCGCCGGAACCCGAGGGGCAGCTGGTCGACCTGATGGCCGCCCTCAACGCGTCCGTCGAGCAGGCCCGCGCGTCCCGCGGCGAGACCGGGGAGCACGCCACCGTGCACGAGATGCCCGCCCCGAAGAAGACGCCGGCAAAGAAGACGGCCGCCAAGAAGACCACGGCGAAGAAGACGACGCCGCGGAAGAAGAAGGCGTCCTAGTCGGCGCCTCGTACCGCGGCCGGGTCAGGCCGTGGCCGAGTCGATGTGGCTGGGCTGCTCCGACGGCTCCCGCGGCCCGTGGGCAACCCGCAGACCGGGCTGCGGCCACCGATAGGCGCGCACCGAGTGGGCATCGTCCCGGACCGGCATCAGCACGAGGTAGACGACCCGGCCGTCCGGAGCCGGGTAGTCGTGACGGGCCTGCACCTCGGCATACAGCCAGCGCCTCCCGGTCCACACCCGCAGCGCGGGCCGGTGCCCGGGCACCCAGGACGTCACGCGCGGCCACGGCCCCCCGCTCCACGGAGGCTCCTCCTGCGGAACCGGAATCTCGCTGCTCACCCTCTCGACCCTACGCGCCGCCATCCCTGCCGTTGTCGGTGCCCGCTCGTACACTCGACCTATCTATCCGCGCCTTCTGGCAGGCGCTGCTGCACGGACCCGCCCCGGCGTGATGCACCGGGGCGGAGACGTGTCAGGCTGCGGGCTCGGGGTGCCGGACGTGCCGCTTCAGCTCCCGCTCGACTTCGTACCGGTTCTCTCCGGTCGCCTCGGCGTGGGCGGTGATCGCCTGCTGTACGGCGAGCGCGGTCTCGACGGTCAGTGCGCCGGCCTGCTGCTCAGCCCAGGCGCGCTCTTCAAGCTGGATCAGGTCGGGGGTTAGTTCGATTGCCACGGGCGGATCCTATGCCGCCTCGGCGACCTCGCCCTGCCCCGACGCCGCGGCCCACGCCACGACAAGCCGCGTGTACTCCATCCGCTGCTCCGGCGACAGGCGGCCCCCGGCGCGCGCCCACAGCTCCCGGATCTCCTGGTTGATCGCCTCGGCGCTCAGGTCCCCACCCATGCCGTCCAGGGTAGGCGACAGGTCTGACAACGGCGGCTAGTCGGCCGACGGGGAGACGAACGACCCGAGCCCCGGCTCGGTGTAGATGAGGTTCTCCTCGCGCAGCGCACGGTGCACCTTCTGCCCGGTCGCCGCGGCGATCCCGAACTCCGCCTGCAGCTGCAGGACGCTCGGAATGCGGGTGCGCGGCGGGTAGGTGCCGTCCTCGATCCGTTCCCGGATCACCTGGGCAACCTGCCGCCATCGCGGCTGGTCAGGGGCAAACTCGATCACCTAGCCACGCTAGGCACGGCATACCGCACTACGCGAGACATGGCATACCTAGCACGCCATAGCACGCCTGCCGTAGTCTCGGGCCAGCAGAAGACCCCCGCGACCGGCGGCACCGGCCCGGGGGCGTGGCCACCAGCTGGAGGGCTGACGGCATGAGCGAGGCTACCGAGCCCGCCGCGACCGCGGCAGAGGGCGTGCGACAGATCCCCGACGTCGAGGAACTCACCGTCGGGCAGTACGCCGGATGGAACTGCGTGTGGTGCGGCGCCGCCATCCCGACCGGCGCCCGGCTCGTCGGTATCTCCCGCGGCCGCGACGGCGCGCACGTGCTCGACACTCCCGTGTACGCCGGCCGCTGCTGCCCCTGAGCTCCGCCTGCCGGGACGGCGGACCCGGCAGGCGGCTTACCTAAGAAGATCAGTCACGGGGATGTCGATGGCGCGGGCGATGCGAATGAGCCAGCTAATGCGTGCGTCGGTTGCGCCGGACTCGATGCGCTGGAGCGTCAGGCGCTTCACGCCAGCCTGTTCCTCCAGGGCCTCCTGGGTGAGGTTCGCGCGTTCCCTCGCCTCGCGGACACGGACGCCGAGGCGCCGCCGCTCTTCGATGATCCATGGCGGGTCGGGCGGGCGGGGTACTCCTGGCACTCGACAAACAGTCGACCCCGGGCGATCATGATGCAGCCTATGGCGATAGGCATTTTTGGATCATCGATGTCTGGGTACACGATGCTGGCGGCTGGTCGTGTGGGTGCCTCCACTGACCGGCCGTCGACGCCAAGATCTCGCCAAGGCGTCTCCGTCCCACCCCGGCATCGGGGTGGGACGGTCTAGTCTCGGCAATAAGACGCCCCCCGCCGACAGACTCGGCGGGGGGCGTTCCAGTGGAGTCGAGGCTCCACCAGCGGGACCGGAGTCCCGCCGACCATCTTCCCCACCGGTCTACGCGTGGGGGGTGCCTCAGGGATCGCGTGTATGCGCGCCCTCCCCAGATGGACTGGATCCTACGCACGTATCGATGCAGGGGGAAAGGGTTTGCCGTCACCTCACTCGAACGGGTGAGTGAGTGCCCCGCTCGCTGGCTGAGTGCTGGAGACCCTCAATGTGGACGGGATGTGGACTTCTGGACTTCTTGGGAGGCACTCTGAGGAGGCGTGGATGGACCTGGGGCGGCCAGTACCTGCATGTATCCACATGCGAGGGAGTGGCTGAAGGGTGTGAGAGCAGCTACTTGAACAGGGAGAACGCCGCGAAGGGTCAGTGACTGGGCACTCTGCGTGGAGGGCCGCCGTCCATATGCCGGGATGGCGGCCTTTGTGTCACCGAAGTTTCAACAAAGTGTTGACGGGGCGTCGACGGAGGGCGTTAGCTATCCGCAGCCCGTCAAAGCACAGCGAAAAACAGCCACGGAGGCTCCCGTGACGTCGAGTTCACAGCGCCTTTCGGAGGAGCGGTCCCCCGAAGCCCCCGCGGGCCTCACCCGGTTCAACACCTCCGCGGACAGCGACGCGCTCGCCGCCCTGCACGAGGTGTGCGCCAGCACGGCCTGGGGCAGCACGCTGCTGGCCCAGCGCCCGTACGCCACCACCGAAGCCCTCCTCCTCGCCAGTGACGCCGCCATGGCCGAGCTGACCGCGGAGGACCTGGCCGAGGCGATGGCCGGGCACCCGCCGATCGGCCGCCCGAAGCCCGGTGACCCCACCTCCTCCCGGGAGCAGAGCGGGATGGCCGGTGCCTCCGAGGCGCTCAAGGCGGAGATGCTCGAACTGAACCTGGTCTACCAGGAGAAGTTCGGACACGTCTTCCTGATCTGCGCCACCGGCAGGACCGGCGAGCAGATGCGCGACGCGGTCCGCGAGCGGATCGCCCACTCGCCCGAGGAGGAGCGGGAGATCGTCCGCACCGAACTGGGCAAGATCAACCGCATCCGCCTGACCCGCCTCGTCGAGGAAGAGAGCGCCGCATGAGCACGGAAACCACCGCCTCGGTGTCCACACACATCCTGGACACCAGCATCGGACGCCCCGCCGAGGGCGTCGCCGTCTCCCTCGCCGCCCGCGCGGGCGGCGACGCGGAGTGGGTGGCGCTCGGCGGATCGAAGACCGATGCGGACGGGCGCTGCAAGGACCTGCCGGCCCTGCCGGAGGGCACCACCCACGTACGTCTCGACTTCGAGACCGAGGCGTACTTCGCGAAGTTCGACAACCAGCAAGCCGAGGCGCAGCAGGACGCCCCCCGCGTAAGGGACAGCGGCGCGTTCTTCCCGGAGGTGGCGATCACGTTCGCCGTCGTACCGGGCGAGCACTACCACGTACCGCTGCTGCTCAACCCGTTCGGCTACTCCGTTTACCGAGGGAGCTAGCAGACACATGCCCACGATTCTCGGCCAGAACCAGTACGGCAAAGCAGAGAACCGCGTCGTCAAGATCACGCGGGACGGCGACACCCACCACATCAAGGACCTGAACGTCTCGGTCGCCCTCTCCGGCGACATGGACGAGGTGCACTACTCCGGTTCGAACGCCAACGTCCTGCCGACCGACACCACCAAGAACACGGTGTACGCGTTCGCCAAGGAGTACGGCATCGAGTCCGCCGAGCAGTTCGGCATCCACCTCGCCCGTCACTTCGTGACGTCGCAGGAGCCGATCCACCGGGCGCGCATCCGCATCGAGGAGTACGCCTGGGAGCGCATCGAGACCTCCGACGCCAACTCCAAGTTCATCGGCGCGGACGAGGTCAAGCACTCCTTCGTCCGCAAGGGCCAGGAGACCCGCGTCTCGGAGATCACCTACGACGGTGAGAACTGGCAGGTCATATCCGGCCTGAAGGACCTGGTCGTCATGAACTCCACCAACTCGGAGTTCTGGGGCTACGTCAAGGACAAGTACACGACCCTCAAGGAAGCGTACGACCGCATCCTGGCCACCCAGGTCTCCGGCCGCTGGCGGTTCAACTGGACCGACGACGAGCAGCGGATGCCCAACTGGGAGAAGTCCTACGAGCAGGTCAAGAAGCACATGCTCCAGGCCTTCGCCGAGACGTACTCGCTGTCGCTGCAGCAGACGCTCTACCAGATGGGCGCGCGCATCATCAACAACCGGTCGGAGATCGACGAGGTGCGCTTCTCCCTGCCGAACAAGCACCACTTCCTGGTCGACCTCGAGCCGTTCGGGCTCAAGAACGACAACGAGGTCTACTTCGCGGCGGACCGCCCGTACGGCCTCATCGAGGCCACCATCCTCCGGGACGGTGTGGAGCCGAAGATCCCGGTCGACATGACCAACCTCTGACGCCAGGCCGATGACCGCCCCGCCCACCGCCCGCAGCCGGGCGGGGCGGCACCGGACCGGAGGGACCACCACATGGCACAGCCTGCAATGGGGCCGGCACCGGAAGGCCCGTGTTCCACCCCACCGGAGAAGACCACCTGTCACCCGGTGGACGAAAAGCTCCCCTTCTCGCGGCTCGTGCCCGCCGCGCTGCAGCACGTCGCCGCCATGTACGCGGGCGTCGTCACCCCGCCGCTCATCATCGGGCAGGCCGTCGGCCTGGACGCCGCCGGGATGACCCGGCTGATCGCGGCGAGTCTGCTCATCGCGGGCCTCGCCACCATCCTGCAGACCATCGGCGTCACGAACTTCGCCGGCAACCGGCTGCCGTTCGTCAACGCCGCCTCCTCCGCCGGTATCGCGCCGATGCTCGCCATCGCCGAGACCAGCGCCCCCGGCCGCCAACTGCCCGCCATCTACGGCGCAGTCATGATCGCCGGCGTGTTCTGCCTCGCCGTCGGCCCCTTCTTCGGCCGGCTGCTCCGCTTCTTCCCTCCGCTGGTCACCGGCGTCGTCATCACCCTCATCGGGGTGACCCTGATGCCCGTACCGGTCGGCTGGGCCCAGGGCGGCGACCCACACGCCGCCGACTTCGGCGCCGCCAAGTACCTCGCGCTCGCCGCCTTCACGCTCGTCGTGATCCTGATCTTCCAGCGCTTCGGCCGCGGCTTCGTCAAGCAGATCGCCCTCCTGCTGGGCCTGTTCATCGGCACCCTCGCCGCCATCCCCTTCGGGATGGCCGACTTCACCGCCCTGCGCGAGGCGCCCGTCGCCGCGCTGCCCTCACCCTTCGCCTTCGGCGCCCCCGAGTTCCAGCCCGCCGCGATCCTCTCCCTGTGCATCGTGATGCTGGTGCTGATGACCGAGTCCAGCGCCGGCATGCTCGCCCTCGGCGAGATCTGCGAGCGCCGCACCGACGGCAGGACGCTCACCCGCGGCCTGCGCACGGACGGCATCGCCACCCTCGTCGGCCCCGTCTTCGGCGGGTTCCCCACCTCGGCCTTCGCCCAGAACGTCGGCGTCGTCTCCCTGACCCGGGTCCGCAGCCGCTACGTCGTCGCTGCCGCCGGCGGCGCGCTCCTCGTGCTCGGGGTCCTTCCCGTGCTCGGCGCGGTCGTCTCGCTCGTCCCGATGCCCGTCCTCGGCGGCGCCGGTATCGTCCTGTTCGGCTCGATCGCGGTCAGCGGCATCCGTACCCTGTCCGAGGCCGGGCTCGACGACAGCTCCAACATCATCCTGGTGGCCGTCGCGCTCGGAGCGGGCATCATCCCGCTCGCCGCACCCACCTTCTACGCCGGATTCCCCGCCTGGGCGCAGACCGTGCTCGGCTCCGGAATCAGCGCGGGCGCGCTCGTCGCCGTCCTGCTCAACCTGTTCTTCCACCATCTCGGCACCCGGAGCCGTCACACGGTCCCGGCACTCAAATCCTCCTAGGGTCCTGCCGTGCCCTCCCCCCGGGCCCCCGCCCAGGGGGACCCCCAGCCACCAGAACGAGAAGGAAGCACCATGGCACCTTCGGCAGCCCAGCGCATCGTGATCGAGAACTGCGCGATCGCGACCGTCGACGCCAACGACACCGAGTACGCCTCGGGTCACCTCGTCATCGCGGACAACAGGATCGAGTCGATCGGGGCGGGCAAGGCCCCCGAGGGCCTGGAGAACGTGGTGCGGCGCATCGACGCCACCGGCCACCTCGTCACCCCGGGTCTGATCAACACGCACCACCACTTCTACCAGTGGATCACCCGCGGTCTCGCCACCGACCACAACCTCTTCAACTGGCTCGTCGCCCTCTACCCGACATGGGCGCGCATCGACGAGCAGATGGGGTACACGGCGGCCCAGGGCTCCCTCGCCATGATGGCCCGCGGCGGCGTCACCACCGCCATGGACCACCACTACGTCTACCCGCGGGGCTCCGGCGACCTGTCCGGTGCCATCATCAAGGCCGCGTCCGAGATGGGCGTCCGCTTCACCCTCGCCCGGGGCTCCATGGACCGCAGCGAGAAGGACGGCGGCCTGCCGCCGGACTTCGCCGTCGAGACCCTCGAAGGCGCCCTCGCCGCCACCGAGGAGACCGTCAAGAAGCACCACGACGCCTCCTTCGACGCCATGACCCAGGTCGCGGTCGCGCCGTGCTCCCCCTTCTCCGTCTCCACCGAACTGCTCAAGCAGGGCGCCGAGCTGGCCCGCCGGCTCGGGGTGCGCCTGCACACCCACGGCTCGGAGACCGTCGAGGAGGAGCAGTTCTGCAAGGAACTGTTCGGCATGGGCCCCACCGAGTACTTCGAGTCCACCGGCTGGCTCGGCGAGGACGTGTGGATGGCGCACTGCGTCCACATGAACGACTCCGACATCGAGGCGTTCGCCCGCACGCGGACCGGTGTGGCCCACTGCCCCTCGTCCAACGCCCGCCTCGCCGCCGGCATCGCCCGCGTACCCGACATGCTCAAGGCCGGCGTCCCGGTCGGCCTCGGCGTCGACGGCACCGCCTCCAACGAGTCCGGCGAGCTCCACACCGAGCTGCGCAACGCCCTGCTCATCAACCGCCTCAACACCGTGCACCGCGAGGCCGCCCTCAACGCCCGCCAGGCGCTGCGCCTCGGTACGTACGGCGGCGCCCAGGTCCTCGGCCGGGCCTCGCAGATCGGCTCCCTGGAGGCCGGCAAGCTCGCCGACCTCGTGCTGTGGAAGCTGGACACCCTCGCGCACGCCTCCATCGCCGACCCGGTCACGGCCCTCGTCTTCGGCGCGGCGGCCCCGGTCACCGCGTCGTTCGTCAACGGCCGGCAGATCGTCGAGAACAGCCGACTGCTGACGGTCGACGAGGACGCCATCGCGCGCTCCACCCGGGACGAGGCCCAGCGCCTCGCCCGCATCGCCGCACAGGGCTGACGCCCTGGCACATCACCGCCCGGGCGCCTGACCCCGGGCGGGCATCGCCCGCCGGCCGCGCCGCGGCCGGGCGGGGCGATCCACGAAGTCCGGCCGAGGGGGACGGCCCTCGGCCGGTCGCCGTGGACCCGAGCGGGGTTCACGGCAGCCGGGCCGGGGGGTGCGCACCGCAATGAGGTACCGCACCCCCCGGAACGGTGATCCGTGTCGGCATCCCCCACACGACACGCTTCCGGGCGCACCACCTGCAACACCGCACCACCTCCCTGAAATCCACGTCACCGCGATGTGTAACCGACCGGAGGAACCCCCCGTGGCCGCAAAGCCCAGGTTTCGCAACGAAGCAGCTGTCACCGACACGGATGACACCGACCCGGAGGGAGCCGGCGACCGGAAGCATCCGGTCGACGAGACGCTCCCGCCCCTGAAGATGTTCACCAGCGGCCTGCAGCACGTGGCCGCCATGTACGCGGGAGTGGTGGCCCCGCCCCTGATCGTCGGAGCGGCCGTCGGGCTCTCCGGCACCGAACTCACCTTCCTCACCGGCGCCAGCCTCTTCACCGCCGGCCTCGCCACCTTCCTGCAGACGCTCGGCGTATGGAAGATCGGCGCCCGGCTGCCCTTCGTCAACGGCGTCACCTTCGCCGGTGTGGCGCCGATGCTCGCGATCGTCGACACCACCGACGACAAGGCGGACGCGCTGCCCGTCATCTTCGGCGCGATCATCGTCGCCGGACTGCTCGGCTTCATCGCCGCGCCCTTCTTCAGCAAGCTCGTCCGCTTCTTCCCGCCGGTCGTCACCGGCACCGTGATCACCCTGATAGGCGTCTCCCTGCTCCCGGTCGCCTTCGGCTGGGCCCAGGGCCCCGACCCACGGGCGGACGACTACGGTTCGACCACCTACCTCACCCTCGCGGCGATCACCCTCGCCCTGGTGCTGGTACTGCGCCGGTTCACCCACGGCTTCGTCAAGCAGATAGCCGTGCTCATCGGCCTCGTGCTGGGCACGCTCATCGCCATACCCTTCGGCGTCACCGACTTCAGCCCCGTCACCGAGGCCGACATCGTCGGCTTCCCCACCCCCTTCCACTTCGGCGCCCCGCAGTTCGCCCTCGCCGCGATCGTCTCCATGTGCGTGGTGATGCTCGTGTCGATGACCGAGTCGACCGCCGACATGCTGGCGCTGGGCGAGATCGTCGAGAAGCCCGCCGACGAGAAAACCATCGCCGCCGGCCTGCGCGCCGACACGCTCGGCTCGGCGATCAGCCCCCTGTTCAACGGCTTCATGTGCAGCGCCTTCGCCCAGAACATCGGCCTGGTGGCGATGACCCGCATCCGCAGCCGCTTCGTCGTCGCGGCCGGTGGCGGCTTCCTGCTGCTGATGGGCCTGTCCCCGGTCGCCGCCTCGCTCATCTCGGTCGTCCCCCGCCCGGTGCTGGGCGGTGCCGGTGTGGTGCTGTTCGGCTCGGTCGCCGCGAGCGGCATCCAGACACTGGTCAAGGCCGGCCTGGAGAAGGACAACAACGTCCTGATCGTGGCCGTCTCCCTGGCCGTCGGCATCATCCCGATCACGGCGCCGGAGTTCTACCACGCCTTCCCGGAGACCGCGAAGATCATCCTCGACTCCGGCATCTCCACCGGCTGCGTCGCCGCCGTCCTGCTGAACCTGGTCTTCAACCACCTGGGCCGGCACCGTGACGACGACGAGGTCACCGCGCCGATGGAACCGGGCGAGGAGATCTCCGGAACCCGCGCCACCCCGACGACGGCCCCGGTGCACTGACACCCCGCCGCCCGGCGGCGCGTACGGCACGCCCCCTCGTGCCGCCCGCGCCGCCGGCGCGCTCGCACCCCACGGCAGGCCCTGCGGCAGCCCCTGCGCCGCGGAGCCCGGCCGCGAGCGCCCGCGCTCCGCCCGGCCTCACACCCCCGGCCACGCCATCAGGTTGCTGAACAGCTCCGCCTGCTCGATCGCGTCGTCCAGGGCGTGGTGCGTGTGCCGCCGTCGCGACAGCAGCTCGCGCGGCATCGTGCCCTTGGCGACGGCCCGCAGCGGCAGCCGAGCCTTCGTCGCGTACAGCGTCTTCATGTCCATGCATCCCGAGTGGCCGAACGGGCTCGCGCCCGTGAACCGCATCAGGTACCAGTACAGGAACGTCCAGTCGTACGAGGCGGGGTAGCCGCACATCACCGGTTGCGCGCCGCGGCCGACCTCGCGCACCCATGCCGCGAACTCGCCCATCACCGCGGCCGGTTCACCGCCCTCCACCGCCAGCCGGCCCCGGTCGAGACCGCTGACGGCCAGCGCCTCCGGTACGAAGGCGTCGCTGATCGGCCGCAGTTCGCGGTAGAAGGTGTGCGCTTCCGGGTCCGCCGCGGTGTACCCGCCTGCGTCCTGACGCCCCGCCACCGCGGCGCCGATGCTGAGCATCGAGTACGGCCCCGGGATCGGCCCGTCGGCCTCGATGTCGACGGAGATGTACAGGCTGGGGCGAAGGGGTCGGGCCATGGCCAGGGAGCATGGCACACCGCCCGGCGCCCGCGCCTCTCAGTTTCCGGGCCGCCAGTCGGGCCGCCGTCCGCTCAGCCCGATCACCCGGTCCAGCAGCGGTGCCTCGTCCGGCACCGGGACCGGTGGGCCGAACGGGCCCCTGTCCTGCGGGCTGCCGGCGGTGGGCGCGAGCATGGCGTACGACGCCCGGAGCGAGGTCTCGTCCGCCGCGTACTCCTGGCCGGTCGCACGGGCCAGGTCCCAGCCGTGGATCAGCACTTCGTTCAGCGCCACCAGCCCCGCCACCTCGCCCGGCAGCGTCACGCCGCCCGCCCGGGTGGTGCCCTCCCAGGCCCCGGGCGCCCGCCAGGCGGCGGCCAGGTCGCCGAGCCGGCGGGGCAGAACGGTGCGCCAGTCCTGCTCCAGGTCCGGCAGCGCGGTGCCCGGGTCGGTGTCGGTGGTCGGCCCGAAGTCCTTCCTCGCGGCGTCCCGGAAGGCGAGCGCGAGCCCCGAGAGGTGGCCCAGCAGGTGCCGTACGGCGTAGTCGGGGCAGGGCGTCGGCGCGTCGAGGAGGTCGTCCCCGACGCCGTCCAGCAGCGCGGCCACCCGCCGGGTCGCGGGTCCGAGATCGAGCATGGTCTTCTCCGTGTGTGGGTCCATGTGAGAGCAGACCGGCGCGGGCACCGGAACTCATCGCGCCGCCGGAACCGATCGCGGCACCGGAACTCGTCGCGCCGCCGGAACCGATTGCGGCACCGGAACTCGTCGCGTCCTCGGAACCGATCGCGACACCGGAACTCGTGGCGGCGGCTCCGCACCTCATCGCGACACCGGAACTCGTGGCGGCTCCGTGGACCGTAAGCCGGCGGCCGCGCCGGCCCATCGGCCGTGTCGGCCCGAGCGCCGGCCCGTCGTGCCCATCGGCCCGTCGGCCGCGCCGGCCCGAGCGCCCGCCCATCGGCTGGAGCGCCGGCCCACCGGCCCGCTGCCGACCCGTTCGGCGCCACTCCTCGCCGCCATCTCCCGGATCGAGACCGTCTCCCACCGTCACCCCCTTCCCTGTCGCTCCCTCCACCGACACTCACCCCTCCACCGACACTCACCCCCCCTCCACCATCACTCCGCGCGTCCGATCCGCCGCCGGCACTCCTCCGCCAGCCACGGGTAGGCCTGCGCGATCGCCTCGTATACGCGCCGCCGCAGCAGCCGCTCCGCCTCGGACCGCCCGGTCGCCGCGAACAGCCCGTCCAGCAGTGCGTCGTACCGCGCCAGCGCCTGGCGCAAGTAGTCCACCTGCCACCGCACCAGCGCCCCGGCAGGCCCCGGCGCCCGCCGCACAGGTCCCGCGCCGGACGCCCCTGACGCCCCACGGGGCGCGGCTTCCGAAGGGGCGGCCTGTGCGCCGGGTGGCGGGCCTCCGCCGCCCGGGCGCCGATGGCGCGCCGCCCGCAGCTCCAGCTCGGCCCGCGGGAGCATCGGCACGCGGATCGGCTCGGCGAGGATCGCCGCGAGGACCGCCCGGTGCCGCTTCTCCGCGGCCGCCCGCGCGGCCGCCGCGCCGCGCCCGCCCGCGGCCGCGTACGCGGCGAACTCCGGCGTCCGTTCGACCGCCTCCACCCGCGCCAGCAGGTACAGCCGCACCGGCGCAGGCGTCCAGCGGCGCGGGTCGCGGCCCTGCACGTCCGGCTCGCCCAGCAGCTCCCGCACCATCACGTCCGTCCAGCCGCGCTGCCGCAGCCCGTCATGCGTCACGTACGTCATTCGGTCCGACACGATTCCCCCACCCATCGTCACGGAGAGTGATGTTCCCAGTGAAGCGCACGCCACTGACAATCGCCGGTACGGGCCGGGCAGGCCCCGCCGCACCCTCGCTCGCACCGCCTCCATCGCCCATTCGTGCCAAGAACTCGTGGCACGCGGCTCCGGCCCGCCGGGCCCCCATACGCTCCCGGAGTGACCCGTACCACTGCCCTGAACACCGGACGTGACGACTTCCTCAGCTGGGCGGAGACGGAGCAGGGCGTCACCCTGCCTCTACGCCCGGCCGACGCCGTCCTCACGCTGCTGGCCATCCGTGGCGCCGACCGCCGCTCCGGCGTGCCCGAGCCGACGCCGCAGCTCGTGCGGCAGGTGCTCCACGAGGACCTGCCCGTGCTGCTCCCGGCGACCCCGGACGGGCTCGCCGCGGTGCCCCGCGTGGTCAGCGCCCTGGCCGACCGGGTCCGCGCGGCCAACCGCCTGAACGCCAAGCGCCACGCGCGCCTGCTCGACGCCGTGCGAGAGGCCCTGCCGGAGTTCGAGCGGGCCATGAGCGACCCGCACAATCTGACCTGGCCGCGCTGGTACGCCTCGCTGCTCCACGCGGACGGCGTCGACCCGGGCGACCCCGGGGCCGTCCGCACGTGGCTGGCCGCCCACGCGGCCACGCCGCCCGGCGAACGGCGCGCCCTCCCGGCGGCGGTGACGCGCGCCGACGTGGCCGCCCGCACCTTCGCCGCTCGGGCCCTCCTCACCGAAGCCCTCCTCAACGCCTCCACCGCCGACGCCGAACGCTCCTCGCCGGCCGGTCCGCTGCTGCCCGGACAGCCCCTCCTCACGGCCGCCCCCGACGAACTGGAACGGCTCGCCACCGAGCTGTCCGACCGCTGGACGGCCGATGGTCTCGGCGAGGCGTTCGACGGCCCGCACGCCGACCTCGCGCCGGGGCCCGAGGCCCTGCCGCACATCGCCCTCGCGGACCGGTTCCTCGACGAGCACCTGGACTACTACGGCGACTCGGCCGTGCCGCTGCCCCCGCCACCGGCGCTGCCCGCCCCCGAGGACATCCGGGGCCTGCTGCACGCCGCGCCGCTGCCCGCCGCCCTCGCCGCGGGCGCCGACGGCGAGCTGCGCGAACTCGCCGAGCGGTGCGGCTTCCCCGGCTCCGCCACCTCCGTGTGGACGGAGGGCACCCCGCAGCAGCTCACCGAACTGGCCGCCGACATCCTCGCCGCCACGGTGGAGCGCGTCGCGGCGGACACCGCTCCCGCCGACAGCACCCGCGACGCGGCCCCCGACGAGGACCGCCGCCGGGTGGACCGTGACGCGGACGCGGACGCGGACGCAGACGCGGAAGGGGAAGAGAACGGGGACGAGGACGAGAGCGAGAGCGAGGAGGAGAGCGAGGACGAGTACGCACTCGACGCGGCTCACGTCCTGTACGCGCTCTACGAACGCGGCGGCACCCCCGATTCCGTCGCGCGCAAGGCGGCCGACGTCACCGGCTGGACGCTCTCCCCGGACCTGGAGGACGCCCCGGTGCTCGTCCCCGACACCGCGCGGGCCGCTTACGCGACCCCGTCACCGCAGGAGCTGTCGTCCCTCCTGGGCCTCCCGGGCCTCGGCGAAACGGACCGGGAGGCGCTGGACGGCCACGCCCAGGCCCTGGCCGCGGTGGTGGACCGCCTGGCCGCCACCGGATGCGTCTTCCGTGCCGGCGACGCCTACGGCCTCACTCCGCTCGGCGAGGCGGTCGTCCGCCACGTCCTGACCGTCGCCCATGTCGCCGCGCCCGACCGGGCGGCGGTTCTGGCCTGGAGTGCCGACCAGCTGATCGAGGCCGCGGAGATCTGGCCCCCTGCCGTCGCGGTCGCGGCGCTCACCTCGTGGACCGCCCACCGCGGCGGCACCGACGCGGCCTGGAGCGAGCTGCTCGCCGCCGTCGCCGCGGCCGGGCACCCCACTGCCGCGCTCTTCTCGCGGCTCGCCCTCGCCGAGATCCCGACCGCCCCGGTCCGCGCCGCCCTCACCGACCCGGTCGTCGGCGCCCACGCCCGGCGCCTCCTGGACGACCGCGGCGAGGAGGCCCCGCCGGACGCGGTGCCCCTGAGCGCCCGCGCGTTCCTGATCCTCGACGAGCTGCACGCGCACTGGAGCGAGGACATGCGCGCCTTCGTCGCCGCCCTGGCCGACCACCGCGACGACGAGCCGGCACCCACCTCCCTCACCGACGCCTTCGACCGTGCCGCCGCCACCTGGCCCGGCGGCGCGGCCGCCCTCCTCGAAGCCCTCGCCGCCACCGGCCCCGAGGCCCACGGCATCCTCGGTGACCTGCGCGCCCGCCACCCCGACAGCCGTATCGCCCAGCTGGCCGCCCGTGCGGTGAGGACCACCGGCGGTTCGCCTCGCGCCGGCGCCTGAGGGCCGTCGCGTCCGAGGCCCGTCGAGCCTGAGGTCCGTCGAGCCTGAGGTCCCGTCGAGTCTGAGGCCCGTCGCGCCCGAGGCGCGCGCCCGACATCCGGGCGACCGGGGTCCGTCAGCGCCGGAAGTCCGTCAGCGTGACCGTGTAGTCGTCGTGGTCCGGCCGGTAGGCCATGCAGTAACGGGTCGGGTACCAGCCCGGCGTGCGCCAGCTGCGGGGCTGAGGGACCGGGGCACAGGTGCGGTGCGGGGGAGTGGTGCGGTGGTGCTCCAGGAACGTCTTGGTGAGCATCGGCTCCATGAAGACGATGTCGCCCGCGTAGGCGCCGTAGATGAAGGTGTGCCCGGCGAGGGCGCCCGCGGTCGGGGGGCGGCTGTCGAGGTGTTCGCCCATGGCGCCCTCCGAGGTCTCCGGGCTGGAGGCCGGGTAGC
This sequence comes from Streptomyces sp. NPDC051310, assembly GCF_044455245.1. Taxonomy (NCBI): domain Bacteria; kingdom Bacillati; phylum Actinomycetota; class Actinomycetes; order Kitasatosporales; family Streptomycetaceae; genus Streptomyces; species Streptomyces sp. NPDC051310. Next base: position 108,216 of record NZ_JBITEO010000002.1, on the reverse strand, counting down.
CGGCCGGCAGGTGCGCGGCGGGGACAGGGGCGGCGGCCGCGGGCAGCTGGGCGCAGTCGATGAGCAGGGCGCAGCGGCCGATGCGGATGCGGTCGCGGGTCTCGCGCGGCACGAGGTAGAAGTGCACGTCGAAGTGGGGTACGTCGTACCGCCCGTGGGGTCGGTGGCCCTCGGGGTTCCAGTTGAACAGCACCCAGTGGAAGGGCAGCCCGGAGCGGGCTCCGTCCGGCAGGGGCAGCTCCAGGCCGTGGCCGCCGACGCACTCGTGCGACGGGTGGACGCGTCCGTCGCCGTCCGCGTCCAGGCAGTGCTCGCCGTCCGTCGGCGCGGTGGGCAGGCCGGTGAGGGCGGACGCGGTGAGGACGACGCCCAGGGAGCGCGGCCGCCCGTCCGCGTGATCCGTGAAGACGCGGATTCTTCCGTTCCCGAGCCGCGCCGCCGGACCGTACGAGGGACCGCGCGCCACCGGGCCCGTGTCGGATCCCGTGCCGGACCTCGCGGCGGCCGCCCTGCCGGGACCCGTCCCCGCCTCCGTCCACGTCCCCGGGGAGGCGCCGGGGCCGGTGCCCGGGCGCGTGGCCGTCCCCGTCGCCGGGAGAAGCGTGAGCAGCAGCAGGGCGGCCGACGTCAGCCCGAGGGAGTGGACCAGGCGCATGCGGGAGCCGTTCGTGCCGGGACGCTCCAGGAGGAGCGTGCGTTGAGCCCTGCCGCGTCCACGCCGGTGACCTTCCGCGTGCAGGACCTGATGTCCGCCAGCTTGTGATCGGGCAGGACGTCGCGAATGTCGGAGAAGCCGTCCGGGGCAAGCAACTCCACCTGATGGAGCAACGGGTCCGGTTCCAGCCGCCGGTGCGCGTCCAGGAGCACCGCCGTCTCCGGCCGCCGCGTCCCGTCGTACCGCGACAGCGCCTCGTCCAGGTCGTCGTGGCAGGCCAGCAGGTACGCAAGGACGCGGGCGTCGACGATGGCCTGCGACGCCCCGTTGGACCCGGTCGGGTAGAGCGGATGGGCGGCGTCACCGAGGAGGACGACGCGGCCGTCGACCCAGCTCGGCAGCGGATCGCGGTCGACCATCGGGTACCGCAGCACGCGCGGCGCGGCCGTGACCGTCCCGTGCAGGTCCAGGAAGGGCACCCGCCAGCCCGCCAGGTGCGGCAGGACGGCGCCCGCGGCCACCGCGGCGTCCCAGTCGGCGGGCGGGACCGGGGTGCCGTCCGTCCCGGTACGGGTCTCCACGACCCAGTTCAGCGTGCAGCGGCCGGACGCGTCCGGCGGGGAGACGGGGTAGACCACGGCCTTCACGCGGGAGTTGCAGCCGATGATCACCATCGTGCGCCCGTCCAGGAACGGCGGCGCGTGGCTCACCCCCCGCCACATGCAGATGCCGTTCCAGAGCGGCGGCCCCTCGCCCGGGTGCATCACGGACCGTACGGCCGAGTTGATGCCGTCCGCGCCGATGAGCAGGTCGCAGGTGTACGGGGCCGGATCGCCGGCCGTGTACGCCCGCACGCGCCGCGGCCCGCTCCCGGGCCGGTCCTGCTCGTACCCGGTGATGCGCCGTCCCGTGCGGACCGTGCCGGGGCCCAGGCGCCGCGTGACCTCCCGCAGCAGCACCTCCTGGAGGCGGGCGCGGTGCACCGAGTACTGCGGCCAGCGGTAGCCGGCGGCCCGGCCGCGCGGCTCCGACCAGATCAGCCCGCCGTACCGGTGGTGGTACTCCAGCCGGGCGGTGGCCACGGCGTGTGCGGCGAGGTCGTCGCCCATGCCCAGCTCGGTCAGCTCCCGTACGGCGGCGGGCTGGAGGTTGATGCCCGCGCCGACGGCCCGCAGCCGTGGACAGGACTCCATGACCACGATGTCGTCCAGGCCCGCGGCATGGAGGCTGAGCGCGGTCGTCAGTCCGCCGATGCCGGCTCCCGCGATCAAAATCCGAGGGGCATTTTTTCCGCTGTATGGCGTCATATTTGGCGTCATTTTCAACAGCCTTCCGAGACGTCCCTCGACAAAAATGCAGCCGGATCCGAAAAGACACAAACGCAGGCCGCGACCGGCGTCGGAGCAGTGTCGTCGATTCGGTGACGTTCACCCGAACGGACCACACCCGAGTGCCGCCTAACGGGTTACGTGCTTGTAATTGAGAGTCGGCAACAGAAAGGCTGCGACATGAATCACGTGGCATTCGACGCGTGCGACATCCAGCGCCTCCAGCATGCTGTTGACTACGCACACCATGCGTCCAGGAGCTCCGTGGAGACCCTCCTCCCGCCCTGGATGCCCGGCGCGCTGAAACGGGAAATCAAGAGCCAGTGCATTATAGGGCACTGTGCGACGCTGCTGTTCCCCGCTTCCGAGGAATCGGCCATGGAGCACTTCCGCGAAAATGGCTGGCAGGCGGCGGAAACAATTCCGAGTGTTCTGGTGAAGCGCCGGCTCGTCGAGCGCCACGGTCTGCCGGCCGACGCCCGAATACTCGTGACGCGTCTGCAGGCGACGCGGAATCCGGCGCCCCAGGTCGAAATATTCCTCTTTCCGCGCAACAGTCCGGGGTACCGCCCGGACGTCGCGGACGAGGAGCGCGCCCACGGCTTCGAGAACCACGTCGGCCTCTTCCTGGACCGGCCGCGGCCCGACGCCCTCGCGGCCCTGGCCGACCGGCTGGAGACGGTCGGGGAGATGGTGTACGAGGGTTCGGCGCACAATCCCCACGAGAACACCACCATGCTGTACTTCGCGCCCAGCGCGCGGGCCGCTCGCGTACGCCGCCGCTTCCCGCGGTGGGAGCTCCAGTGCGCCGGCGACCTGACCGAGGTCGCCGATGCCCGGCCCGTACGTACCGAGGAGGTCGAACGGGCCTACGCCGCGCTGCGGGCCAACTCCGCCTCGACCATCTTCACGCGGGTCACGCCCCTCGGAACCGCACACGCCGAGAAGGCGGCGCTGCCGGGGTCTTGATGCCCAGCCGCACCTGTGCCATATAGGTCTGGACCAATACTCCGGACGGACCTGGAGGCACGACCGTGCGACGCCCCCCTCACCTCGCCGCCGCCCCGGTCGCCGTCTGTGCGGCCGCCCTCCTGCTGGGCGCCTGCACGGCGGCCGCCGACCAGGACACCGAGCCCCCCTCGGCGCCCACCGGGGTGACGGCGCAGGCCGGCAGCGCCACCTCCGTGCACGTGATGTGGCAGCCCTCCTCCGACGACGCGGAGGTCACCGGGTACGACATCTTCGAGGGCGGCCGGAAGGTCAGGAGCCTGCCCGCCGCCAGGACCATGACCGACATCGACCGGCTCACGCCCTCGACCGCGTACCGCTTCACGGTCCGCGCCCGCGACGCCGCGGGGAACCTCTCGGCGCCCGGCGCCGCGCCCCCCGTGACCACCCCCGCGCCCACGCCGGACGACCGCACCGCCCCGGGCCGCCCCACCGCCCTGCGCGTGACCGCCGACGGCAGCCGCGCGGCCACCCTGCGCTGGAAGGCCGCCACGGACGACCGGGCGGTCACGGCGTACGACGTCCACCAGGAGGACTCCCGCATCCACAGTGTTCCCGGCACCGAGCACACCGCCCGCCTCACCGGCTTGCGCCCCGGCACGGTCTACACCTTCACGGTCCGGGCGCGCGACGCGGCGGAGAACTCCTCGCCCGACAGCAACGCCGTGGACCTCACCACCGCGCCCGCGCCGGGCGCCGGGCCCGTGACCGCGCCGACCGGCCTGGCGGCCACCGCCCTGAAGGGCGGCATCCGGCTGACCTGGACCCCGCCGGAGACCGGCGGCGCCGCACCGGTCCGGGAGCACCAGCTGTACCTGGACGGGAAGTTCGCCACGACCATCGTCTGGGGCGGCGCACCGCCCGCCGGGACGGCCACGTACACCTTCACCGTCACGGATCCGCCCGGCACCCGCTACAGCGTCAAGCTCCGCGCCAGGCTCCCGGACGGCACGTGGGGCGACTTCTCCGCGCAGCGCACGGTCGTCGTCCGCTGAACGGGCTCCGCCCCCCGGCGCGGTGCGCCGGGGGGCGGAGTCGTGCGGGGTGCCGGTGTCAGCCGACGAGCTGCTCGTACGCGGGGAGGGTGAGGAAGTCCGCGTAGTCCTCGTCGAGCGCGACCTTCAGCAGCAGGTCGTGGGCCTGCTCCCACCGGCCGGAGGCGAAGGCCTCCTCGCCGATCTCCGCCCGGATCGCGGCGAGTTCCTCGGCCGCGACCTCACGGGCGAGCCCGGGGGTGGCCGTCACCGGTGCGCCGTCGCGCTCGAGGACGACACCGGCGTTGATCCACTGCCAGATCTGCGAGCGGGAGATCTCGGCCGTCGCCGCGTCCTCCATCAGGTTGAAGATGGCGACGGCGCCGAGGCCGCGCAGCCACGCCTCGATGTAGCGGATGCCGACCTGGACGGCGTTGCGCAGGCCCTCGTACGTCGGCTTCGCGTCGAGCGAGTCGATGGCGATCAGGTCGCCCGGCGCCACCGAGACGTCCTCGCGCAGACGGTCCTTCTGGTGCGGCCTGTCGCCCAGCACCGCGTCGAACGAGGCCATCGCGATGGGCACCAGGTCGGGGTGGGCGACCCAGGAGCCGTCGAAGCCGTCGTTCGCCTCGCGGTCCTTGTCCGCCTTGACCTTCTCGAAGGCGACCCTGTTGACCTCGGGGTCCTTGCGGGACGGGATGAAGGCCGCCATGCCGCCGATCGCGTGCGCACCCCTCTTGTGGCAGGTGCGGACGAGGAGTTCGGTGTACGCACGCATGAAGGGCGCGGTCATGGTCACCGCGTTGCGGTCCGGGAGGACGAACTTGGCTCCGCCGTCGCGGAAGTTCTTGACGATGGAGAAGAGGTAGTCCCAGCGGCCGGCGTTCAGGCCCGAAGCGTGGTCGCGCAGCTCGTAGAGGATCTCCTCCATCTCGTACGCGGCCGTGATCGTCTCGATCAGGACGGTCGCGCGAACAGTGCCCTGCGGGATGCCGACGTAGTCCTGCGCGAAGACGAAGATGTCGTTCCAGAGGCGGGCCTCCAGGTGCGACTCCGTCTTCGGCAGGTAGAAGTACGGCCCCTTGCCCAGGTCGAGGAGGCGCCGGGCGTTGTGGAAGAAGTACAGGCCGAAGTCGACCAGCGCGCCGGGCACCGGGCGGCCGTCGAAGCGCAGGTGGCGCTCCTCCAGGTGCCAGCCGCGGGGACGCATGACGACCGTCGCCAGCTCCTCGGCGGGCCTGAGGGCGTACGACTTGCCCGTGCGGGGGTCGGTGAAGTCGATCCTGCGCTCGTACGCGTCGATCAGGTTGAGCTGGCCGAGGACCACGTTCTCCCAGGTGGGGGCGGAGGCGTCCTCGAAGTCGGCGAGCCAGACCCTGGCGCCCGAGTTCAGGGCGTTGATGGTCATCTTGCGGTCGGTCGGACCGGTGATCTCGACCCGGCGGTCGTTCAGCGCGGCCGGGGCCGGCGCGACCTTCCAGCTGTCGTCCTCACGGAGCTGTGCGGTCTCCGGGAGGAAGTCCAGGGTGCTGGTGCGGGCGATCTCGGCGCGGCGCTCCGCCCGCCGGGCGAGGAGCTCGTCACGCCGCGGCGTGAACCGCCGGTGCAGCTCGGCCACGAAGGCCAGGGCCGCGTCGGTCAGGACCTCGTCCTGCCGGGGCAGGGGCTCGGCTTCGACGATGGCCAGCGGAGACGGCGCTGGTGCGGACATGAGCTGTCACTTCCTTCAGCGGGTGGCTTGGACGCGGTGCCGTGCAGTGGCCGCCGGGCATCCGCGCGCGGCACTGAGTGCCGTGGGAGCCGGGATACGGTCACAGGCGCCTTCTGACGGTCGGGTGCTTCTGAGCAGTGGATACTAGTTTCCTTATGGTGGAAGTTCAACGGTCTGTTGATGTCGAGATTCTCCGGGTCGACACAACGTGGCGCTGAGTGCCACCTCGTGCACGCCGCGTTTCACTCCAGGCGCGCGAGATCCGCTTCCGTGTCGATGTCGTACGGCTCCGCCACGTCGCCGCACGCCACGAGAGCGACGGCCGCCTCGTGCGCCTTCAGATAGGCACGTGCCCCGCGGTCACCCTCGGCACTCGCCATCACGCCCGCCCACCGGTCCGCCCCGAAGAGCACCGGATGCCCCCGCTTCCCGTCGTACGAGGCCGCCACCAGCGACTCCCGCGAGCGGTAAGCGCCCACCACCCGCGCCACCGCCTCCGCACCGATCCCCGGCTGGTCCACCAGCGACACGACCACCGCGTCCGCGCCCGACCCGGCCAGCGACGCCAGCCCCGCCCGCAGCGACGAGCCCATGCCCTGCTCCCAGCCGGGGTTGTCCACCAGGACGCAGCCCGGCAGCGACGCCCGCTCCCGTACGACCTCCGCGGCGGCGCCCAGGACGACGTGCACCACCGGACAGCCCCCCTCGCGCAGCACCCGCACCGCGTGCTCCACCAGCGGGCGCCCGCGGTGTTCCAGCAGTGCCTTGGGGCGGCCACCGAGCCGCCGCCCGCCGCCCGCCGCGAGCAGCAGACCCGCGATCAAAGGCTCTTCCGGACTCGTACGCGTGGTTTCTGCCATGGGGAGTGCATACCTCATGCCCCGGCTTGGATAGGGTGCGGCTTTCCGGCATTGACGTGTGCAGTGCGAATTCCTGTTCAGGAGACATGGATTGATGAGTGGTGGCCCGCGTGGGGGAACGGTCTTCCAGCCGCTTGAGGACGACGATCCTCGTTCCGTGGCCGGTTACCGGCTGGCCGCTCGGCTCGGAGCCGGCGGCATGGGCAAGGTGTACCTCTCGTACACCCCGGGCGGCAGGCCCGTCGCCATCAAGGTGATCCGGCCCGACTTCGCCGAGGACGCCGAGTTCCGGCGCCGCTTCGCGCAGGAGGTGCAGGCCGCGCAGCGCGTCCAAGGGCTCTACACCGCCCCGGTGATCGACGCCGACACCGACGCGCGCCAGCCCTGGCTCGCCACGGCGTACGTCCCGGGCCCCTCGCTCGCGGACGCGGTGCAGACGCACGGCTCGCTGCCCGTCGACACCATCCTGCTGCTGGTCGCCGGGATCGCCGAGGCGCTACAGGTCATCCACGCCGCGGGCATCGTGCACCGTGACCTCAAGCCCGCGAACGTCCTGCTCGCCGCGGACGGGCCGCGCGTCATCGACTTCGGCATCGCGCGCGCCGCCGATGCCACCTCGCTCACCGGCAGCGGTGTCACCATCGGCACCCCGTCCTTCATGTCGCCGGAACAGGCGGCGGGCCGCAAGGTCACGGCGGCCACCGACATCTTCGCGCTGGGCCAGGTCGCCGCCTACGCCGCGATGGGCAGCCCCGCGTTCGGCGAGGGCACCTCCCACGGCGTGCTGTACCGGATCGTGCACGAGGAGCCGGACCTGTCCGGCCTGCCCGAGCGGCTCCGGGAACTCGTGACGCGCTGCCTGACGAAGGACCCCGACGCCCGCCCGTCCGTCGCCGACATCCTGGCCCTGTGTCAGGCCGCCAACGACCAGACGGCCCTGCGCCGCCCCGAGGAGTGGCTGCCCGGCGCGGTCGCCGCGGACATCACCACGCGGGCGGCGGCCCCGGCCCCGGCGGCCGCCACCACGCCCCCGCCGCCCTCGGCGCCCCCTGCGGGCGCCCCGGCGCACCCGCCGACCGCACCCGCGACCCCGTCGGCGCCTCCGCAGGGCTTCGGCCCGCCCGTCCAGGCCGCGCACGGTCAGGCCCCCGCCCAGGCTCCGTACAGCCACACCCCGCCGCCCGCGCAGGGCCACACCCCGCCGCCGGTGCAGGCTCAGCCGCAGGGGCCGGGCGGGCACCACCCGTACGCGCACCCGGTCGCCGGGCCGTACGCGCCGACCGCCGCCCAGGCGCCCGCGCCGGCCGCGCGGAAGCGCACCCGGACCGTCCTGGTCGCGCTCGCCGCGGCCCTCGCCTTCGCCGTCGCGGGCGGCGCCACCGCCTGGTACCTGCTCAAGGACGACGGCAAGGGCACCACCCGGGCGCAGGAGCAGGACGCGAAGAAGGACCAGGGCAGCAGCGGCGGGAGCGAGGCCGACGGCGAGGGCGCCGGCGGGGGCACCCCGGTGGAGGACCCGCAGGGCGGGGACTCCCCGAAGCCGTCCGCGCCGGCCAAGCCCACCAAGGCCCCCGACCCCGTCGACTACACCGGTATCGACCTGCCCTACGGCTACGAGCTCGCCCTCTCCGACGACCCGGTCAAGCCCAAGGACGACAGCACCGGCTACGACCTCGACTTCGGCGCGGGCCTGTCGACGAACGACGGCGGCCGGCTCGTCCTGCTGCGCAGCGGCCAGGAGCCCACCCTGGAGACCTGCACGACCGAGACGCGGTTCACCACCTACATCTCCAAGAGCAAGCTCTCCAAGGGCTCCCGGCTCTGCCTCCAGACGGGGGCCGGCGACGTCGCCCTCCTCACCGTCCAGGGCTTCCCGCCCGAGTCCGACCCCAGTGACTACATCACCCTGGACCTGACGGTCTGGCGTGGCGCCCTGGACGTCGAACAGACGAGCTGATGTACCTCCCCCCGTGTGGCGCGCGACGCCGCGCAGGCCGTTAATCTGTCCGCAGCCCCCCGGCATCCGACCAGCGCCGCGGCGGGCTGCGAGACCGCACGGCGGCGTGCGTGCAAGGGGGAGTGCTGTGTTGCGAAGCGTGGGGCAGAGGCCTGTGACCGGCAGCAGCGAGGACCCGAGAGTCATCGAGCTGCGCACGGCCGTGTCCAGGCTCCGACGGGAACTGGCCGCCCACCCGGCGGAGTTCCTCGACCGCGGCATCGCCGAGGACGAACTGGCCGCGCTCGCCGCGATGGCGGTCGGCGGCGAGCCCGAGGTACGCCGCCTGCGCCGCTCACTGCTGCTGATCGCCGGCGCGATCGGGTCGGTGAGCGCGCTCGCCACCGCCCTTGCAGGCGTGCGCCACGCCGTGGAGCTCTTCGGCGAGCCGCCCCGCGCCGGCGAGGAACCGGCCTAGGCCCTGTCGTCACATTTCCGTCTGCCCCTCCGCCCTTCGGGCGACGACGGGAATGTGACGACAGGGCCTAGCGGCGGATCAGGCGGCGGGCCGTCGCCGCTGCCACCGCCGCCGTGCGGGAGTCGACGCCCAGCTTGGCGAAGACGTGCACCAGATGCGACTTCACGGTCGCCTGGCTCAGGAAGAGCCGCTTGCTGATCTGCTGGTTCGACAGGCCGTCGCCGACCAGCTGGAGCACCTCCAGCTCCCGCTTGGTCAGCGCCTGCGCGGGGGTGCGCATCCGGTCCATCAGGCGGTGCGCGACGGCCGGGGCGAGGGCCGAGCGGCCCGCCGCCGCCGTGCGGACCGCCGCGGCCAGCTCCTCCGGGGGCGCGTCCTTCAGCAGATAGCCGCCGGCGCCCGCCTCGACCGCCGCCAGGATGTCGGCGTCCGTGTCGTACGTCGTCAGCACCAGCACCCGGGGCGCGCCCTCGCGCCCGGTGATCGCCGCGGTCGCCTCCGCGCCGTGCATCCCGGGGCCGAACTGGAGGTCCATGAGGACCACGTCCACGTCCGGCGCGAGCTCCACGGCGCGCTCGGCGGTGGCGGCCTCCGCGACCACCGCGAAGTCCGGCTCCGTGTCGAGGACGGCGCGCAGCCCGGCCCGGACCACGGGGTGGTCGTCGGCGACCAGCAGTCGGATCGTCATGCGAGAGGAACTCCTGTCCGCAGGGGGAGGGCGACGGCGACGGCCGTGCCCTGGCCGGGCGAGGACTCGACGGTGAACGTCCCGCCCAGCGACCGGGCCCGCGAGCGCATCGCCCGGAGCCCGAAACCGCCGCCCTCGGCGGGGGCGCAGGCGCCCGGATCGAAGCCCTTGCCGTCGTCCACCACGTCCAGGGCGACCGACGCGTCCATGAACGTCAGCGTGATCTCCGCCCGCCGGGCACCGGCGTGCCGCACCGTGTTCGCCAGCGCCGACTGGGCGATCCGCAGCAGTGCCACCTCGTACGGCGTCGGCAGCTCCACCGGAGTACCGCTCACCGTGAACCGCACGCGCGGCCCGGGGCCGGGCCCGGCCGGACGCTCGCACAGCCGCGCCAGCGCACCGGCCAGCGAGCCGCGCTCCAGGTCGGCCGGCGCCAGCGCCCGGACGAAGCGCCGCGCCTCCGCCAGGTTGTCCTGCGCCGCGCCCAGCGCCCGCTCGATGTGCCCGGCGGCCGGCGAGCCCTCCGGCAGGGCGCGCTCGGCGGCCCGCAGCAGCAGCTGGATGGACGACAGGCCCTGCGCGAGGGTGTCGTGGATCTCCCGGGCGAGCCGCTCCCGTTCCGCGAGCGTCCCGGCGTGCCGCTCGGCGGCGGCCAGCTCCGCCCGGGTCGCGACCAGCTCCTCGATCAGCCGTCTGCGCCGCTCGCTCTCCCGGTACAGCGCCTGGTAGCCGAGGACGGTCGCCACGGCGACGGCCGCGCCCAGCAGCGGCCCGATGAACGCCCCCGGGCTGAGGGCGGCACCGTGCCGCACGTACGACAGGATCGCCGCGCCGGCGGTGGCGGCGACGGCGGGCAGGGACCAGCGCACCGGCAGCAGGTGCAGGTGCAGGAAGTACAGCGGGAACGCCACCCACAGCGCGTCGGGGGTCAGGGTGAGCAGCGCCAGCCAGGCCGCGCACAGGGTGCCGAGCCAGGCGGCGGCCGCGGCCTGGGAGGTGCGGACGGCGCGCAGCAGCGGGCCCGCCGCGTACACGGCGGCGGCCACCGCCGCCGTCGTGACGACGACGGGGTCGCCCGGGGAGCGGAGGGCGGCGAGCGCCAGCAGCCCCGCCACCAGGACGTGCAGGCAGAGGCGCAGCGCCCGCAGGACGGGCGTGCGGGAACGGGGATCCATGACCCGTCCAGGGTAGGCGGAGGCGATCCGTCCGGCCTCAACCGAAAGTTCGATGCCCTGCCCGTCCCCGGCGCGATGCCGCACCGGGTGCCGGGTCAGCAGGCTGGTGCCCATGTTCGTGGCATGGAGAGATCTGAGGTTCGCCAAGGGGCGCTTCGCGCTGATGGGCACGGTGCTCGTGCTCATCACGCTGCTGGTGGGGTTGTTGTCCGGGCTGACGGCCGGGCTCGCGCGGGAGAACGTCTCGGCGGTCACCGCCCTGCCGGCCGACCGGCTGGCCTTCGCCGCCCCGCCCTCCGGCCGGTCGGTGTCCTTCGCCGACTCGGCCGTGCCGCAGGCCGCCTGGCGGACCTGGGCGGGCCGGCCGGGCGTCACCGCCGCCGAGCCGGTCGGCATCAGCACGCTGAACGCGGCCGCCGGGGAGGGGCGCGGCGCCCGTACGGCGGCGGTCTCCGCCTTCGGCACCGAGCCCGGCGCCGGGATGGCCCCGCGGAGCGGGGAGCTCGGCGCGGGCAGGGCGGTCCTGTCGCGGCCGGCCGCGCGGGAGCTGGAGGCGGGGGTCGGCGACCGGGTGCGGCTCGGGCCCGTGGAGCTCGTGGTCGCCGCGGTCGCGGGCGACGCCTCGTACAGCCACACCCCGGTGGTGTGGACGTCCCTGGACGACTGGCACGCCCTCGGGCGGACCGGCGCCACCGTCGTCGCGCTGCGCGGGCAGGGCATCGACGTCGCGGCGGGGGACAGGGCCGCCGGTACGCGGACCCTCGATGTCGACGAGGCACTCGCCGCGATCGGGTCGTACCGCGCCGAGAACGGCTCGCTCCAGCTCATGCGCGGTTTCCTGTTCGCCGTCTCGGCGCTCGTCACCGGGGCGTTCTTCACGGTGTGGACGATCCAGCGCAGCGCGGACGTGGCGGTGCTGAAGGCGCTCGGCGCCTCCACCCCGTACCTCCTCAAGGACGCGCTCGGGCAGGCGGCGCTCCTGCTGGGCGGCGGGACGCTGCTCGGGACCGGCCTCGCCGCCGGCATCGGCGAGCTGGTGGGCCGGGGCGACGTGCCCTTCGTCCTGGAACCGGCCACCGTCCTCGGCCCGGCCGCCGTGATGGTCCTCCTCGGCGTGCTCGGCGCCGCCCTGTCCGTACGGCGGATCACCGCCGTCGATCCGCTGACCGCGCTCGGGAGCGCCCGATGAGCCTTGTCCTGGACGACGTGACCCTGACCTACCCCGACGGCGACGGGCGGCTCACCGCGCTCGACTCCGTCTCCCTCATCGTGCCGCCGGGCACCCTCACCGCGGTCGTCGGCCCGTCCGGCTCCGGCAAGTCCAGCCTGCTGGCGGTGGCTGCCACGCTGGTGACGCCGGACCGGGGGCGGGTGGTGGTCGCCGGGACGGACACCGGCGCGCTGAACCGGGCCGGGAAGGCCGCGCTGCGGCGGGAGCGGATCGGGATGGTGTTCCAGCAGCCGAACCTGCTGCCGTCGCTGACGGCCGCCGAGCAGCTCCGGGTGATGGCCCACCTCTCCGGCCGCCGGGCCGCCGGGGCACGGGCGCTGGAGCTTCTCGACGCGGTCGGTCTCGCGGACCTGGCCGGGCGGCGCCCGCACCAGCTCTCCGGGGGGCAGCGGCAGCGGGTGAACATCGCCCGGGCGCTGATGAACGACCCGGACGTCCTGCTGGTCGACGAGCCGACCAGCGCGCTCGACCACGAGCGGGGCGCCGCCGCGATGGACCTGCTGCTGGCACTGACCCGGCAGCGCGGCACCGCCACGGTGCTGGTGACCCACGACCGCGCCCATCTGGAGCGGGCCGGCCGGACGGTGACCGTACGCGACGGCCGGCTGTCCGAGCGGACCGTCCCGGCCGGGCACTGACCACGGCAGGTTCAGTCCTGCCGGTCACGGCCGGGGGCTGACCACGGCCGGTCATCCTGCCGGACAGGGGGCGGGCGCTGCCCCCGGCCGGCCGGTCCAGCCGTGCCGGTCACGGCCGGGGGACCCACCCTGGCCGGTTCAAGCCTGCCCGTTGGCCGCCGTGTTCGCCAGCGCCGTCGACAGTTCCTGCGCGACCTCCTGCAGGACCGGGACGATCTTGTCCGTGGCCGCCTCCGTCACCCGGCCCGCCGGGCCGGAGATGGAGATGGCCGCGGCGGTGGGGGAGTCGGGCACCGAGACCGCGATGCACCGCACCCCGATCTCCTGCTCGCTGTCGTCGACCGCGTACCCCGCGCTGCGCACCTGCTCCAGGGCGTCCAGGAAGCCGTCCGGTGTCGTGATGGTCTTCTCGGTGGCGGCCGGCATGCCGGTACGGGCGAGCAGTGCGCGGACCTCCTCCGGCGGGGTGTGCGCGAGGAGCGCCTTGCCCACGCCGGTGGAGTGCGGCAGCACGCGCCGGCCGACCTCGGTGAACATGCGCATCGAGTGCTTGGAGGGCACCTGCGCCACGTAGACGATCTCGTCCCCGTCGAGCAGCGCCATGTTCGCGGTCTCGCCGGTCTCCTCGACCAGGCGGGCGAGGTACGGGCGGGCCCAGGTGCCGAGCAGCCGGGAGGCGGACTCGCCGAGGCGGATCAGCCGGGGGCCGAGTGCGTAACGCCGGTTGGGCTGCTGGCGTACGTAGCCGCAGGCGACCAGCGTCCGCATCAGGCGGTGGATGGTGGGCAGGGGCAGCCCGCTGCTGGAGGAGAGCTCGCTCAGCCCGACCTCGCCCCCGGCATCGGCCATCCGCTCCAGAAGGTCGAAGGCACGCTCGAGGGACTGGACACCGCCGGTCGCGGGGGCGGGCTTGGCGGCGTCGGTGGTGCTGGCGCTGGACGTCGGCACGTCAACGGTCCTTTCGGGGCGGATGGGCAAGTCAGCAGCCTACCGGGCCCTCGCGCCGGGCACATCGCCCGCGCTGGGGCGTCTTTGCCGGTCAGGGCGTGTTTGTCCGGGTGTTCGCGAAGCCGGTGAGCTGCTCGGCGGGACCTCCCTCTGTGGGTAGCTACGTTCCTTGTTGTGGAATTATCTTTCCACTTCATGGAAACATCCAAGTCGCGGGCGTGCCGGCCGGGAGGTGGTCGGCCGGTCTTGACGAGGCCCGGTCCGGAGTGAAGACTTCAAAAGCTTCAACAGTTCGTTGAAATCTTGTCGACGGTGGACTCCCTCCATGGTGGACCCCGCCGGCGTCGGAGGATGTGGATGGAGAACGACGGGAACGTGGACGTGAACCTGGTACTGCGCTCGACGCGCGTCATCACCCCCGAGGGCACACGCGCCGCATCGGTCGCCGTCGCCGACGGCAGGATCGCGGCGGTGCTGCCGTACGACGCCGAGGTGCCCGCCGGCGCCCGGCTGGAGGACGTCGGGGACCACGTCGTCCTGCCCGGCCTCGTCGACACCCACGTCCATGTGAACGACCCGGGCCGCACCGAGTGGGAGGGCTTCTGGACCGCCACCCGCGCGGCCGCGGCCGGCGGCATCACCACCCTGATCGACATGCCGCTCAACTCCCTGCCGCCCACCACCACGGTCGGCAACCTGCGCACCAAGCAGGACGTGGCCCGCTCCAAGGCCCACATCGACGTCGGCTTCTGGGGCGGCGCGCTGCCCGACAACGTCAAGGACCTGCGCCCGCTGCACGACGCGGGCGTCTTCGGCTTCAAGTGCTTCCTGTCGCCGTCCGGCGTGGACGAGTTCCCGCAGCTCGACCAGGACCAGCTCGCCGCCTCCCTCGCCGAGATAGCCGGCTTCGGCGGCCTGATGATCGTCCACGCCGAGGACCCGCACCACCTGGACGCCGCCCCGCAGAAGGGCGGCGCCCGGTACGCCGACTTCCTCGCCTCCCGCCCCCGGGACGCCGAGAACACCGCCATCGCCACCCTGATCGACCAGGCCCGGCGGCTGGGCGCCCGCGTGCACGTCCTGCACCTGTCCTCCAGCGACGCCCTGCCGCTGATCGCCGCCGCCCGCCGGGACGGCGTGCGGGTCACCGTCGAGACCTGCCCGCACTTCCTCACCCTCACGGCCGAGGAGATCCCCGACGGCGCCACCGAGTTCAAGTGCTGCCCGCCCATCCGCGAGGCGAGCAACCAGGACGCCCTGTGGGACGGGCTCGCGGACGGGACGATCGACTGCATCGTCTCCGACCACTCGCCCTCCACCGCCGACCTCAAGACCCCCGACTTCGCGACCGCCTGGGGCGGCATCTCCTCCCTCCAGCTGGGCCTGCCCGCCGTCTGGACCGAGGCCCGCCGCCGCGGCCGCACCCTGGAGGACGTCGCCCGCTGGATGTCCACCGCCCCGGCGCGGCTCGCGGGCCTCGACCGCAAGGGCGCCATCGAAGCCGGGCGCGACGCGGACTTCGCCGTCCTCGCGCCCGACGAGACCTTCACCGTCGACCCCGCGGAACTGCATCACCGCAACCGGGTCACGGCGTACGCGGGCAGGACCCTGCACGGCGTCGTGAAGTCGACCTGGCTGCGCGGCGTACGCATCGCGGACAACGGGACCCCGGCCGAGCCGACCGGCCGGCTGCTCGAAAGGACCAAGTGAACATCGTGACCGGCATACCGACCTTCACCGGAGACGCCAGCCCGTACGGCGGCGGCGACCCCTACGCCGACTACCGCACCGCCGACTTCCCCTTCACCGGCCTCGTCGACCTCGCCGACCGGCGGCTCGGCGCGGGCGTCATCGCCGCGAACGACGAGTTCTTCGCCGAGCGCGAGAACATGCTCAAGCTGGAGCCCGCCGAGTTCGACCCCGAGCACTTCGGCCACAAGGGCAAGATCATGGACGGCTGGGAGACGCGCCGCCGCCGCGGTGCCTCGGCCGGCGAGCCGCACCCGACGGCCGACGACCACGACTGGGCGCTGGTACGGCTCGGCGCGCCCGGTGTCGTACGCGGCGTCGTCGTCGACACCGCCCACTTCCGCGGCAATTACCCGCAGGCCGTCTCCGTCGAGGCCACCTCGCTGCCCGGCTCCCCGTCGCCCGACGACCTGCTCGCCCCCGACGTGAAGTGGACGACCCTCGTCCCGCGCACCGCCATCGGCGGCCACGCCGCCAACGGTTTCGCCGTCGACGCCGAGCAGCGCTTCACGCACCTGCGCGTCAACCAGCACCCGGACGGCGGCATCGCCCGCCTGCGCGTGTACGGCGAGGTCGCCCCGGACCCGCAGTGGCTCGGCGCACTGGGCACCTTCGACGTCGTGGCGCTGGAGAACGGCGGCCGCGTCGAGGACGCCTCCGACCGCTTCTACTCGCCGGCCACCAACACCATCCAGCCGGGCCGCTCCCGCAAGATGGACGACGGCTGGGAGACCCGCCGCCGCCGCGACAGGGGCAACGACTGGATCCGCTACCGGCTCGTCGAGCAGTCCGCGATCCGCGCGGTCGAGATCGACACCGCCTGCCTCAAGGGGAACAGCGCCGGCTGGGCCGCCCTCTCCGTCCGCGACGGGGAGGCCGGCGAGTGGGCGGAGTTCCTGCCGCGCACCCGCCTCCAGCCGGACACCAACCACCGCTTCGTCCTGCCGGAGCCGGTCGTGGGCACCCACGTCCGCATCGACATCTACCCCGACGGCGGTATCTCCCGCCTGCGGCTGTTCGGCGGCCTGACGGACGCCGGCGCCCGGTCCCTCGCCGCGCGCCACGAGGAGCTCGGCTAGGGGGGCGTCCTGTCGATCAGGCCGGACCAGTGACCGGCAGGACACCCCCAGGGCCTCCCGTTCGGATCCTGCCCGGCTCGTGACGCGGCCTGATCCGAACCGAAGACCCCGGGGCGACGACCCGGGCGGCACGACACCCGCCCGTATGCGAGGGGCGCACCGGAAGGACAGCACCGGTGCGCCCCCGCGCTCCGCCCGCGCCCGCCGGCCGTACGGCTCACGCCGCGTGGCCGCCGTCCACCGCGAACTCCGCGCCCGTCACGTACGCCGCCGCGTCCCCCGCCAGGTACGCCACCATCGACGCCACCTCGTCGGGCACGCCGAAGCGGCCCAGGGCCGTGTGCGCGCGTTGCCCGTCCGCGTACGGGCCGTCCGCCGGGTTCATGTCGGTGTCGACGGGGCCCGGGTGGACGATGTTCGCCGTGATGCCGCGGCCGCCCAGCTCCCGGGCCAGCGCCCTGGTCAGGCCGGCCAGCGCCGACTTGCTCATCGTGTAGAGCGTCCCGCCGGGGCCCGGCACCCGCTGCGTCATGCAGCTGCCGATGGTGACGATCCGCCCGCCGCGGCCCATGATCCCGGCCGCCGCCTGCGACGCCAGGAACACGCCCCGCACGTTCACCGCGAGCACCCGGTCCACGTCGGCCGGCGACAGGCTCTCCAGCGGGCCGATCACGCCGACACCGGCGTTGTTGACCAGGACGTCCAGCCGCCCGCCCAGCGCCTGTGCGGCGCGCCCGACCGCGCCGGCCTGCTCCTGCGCGTCCGCCGCGTCCGCGCGCAGCGCGAGCCCCCGGCGGCCGGCCGCCTCGATCTTCCGCACGACCTCGCGGGCCCCGTCCTCGTCCCGGACGTACGTGATCGCCACATCGGCGCCCTCCTGGGCGAGCCGCAGCGCGATCGCCGCCCCGATGCCGCGGCTGCCGCCGGTGACCAGAGCTGTCCTGCCGTTCATCAAATCCTCCGCATGGTGTCGCCTCACGTGGTTGCGGGTTCATCACACCGGAGCGGGCGGCGGCCGCGCTGGCGGGAAACGGACGCCGCAATCGGCACCCGCTCACCGATGAGTTCCGTCCGCGGGCACGGTCGGAGCTGGTGACACACGATGAAGACCCACCGCTTCCCCAGAAGGGCACCGACCATGGCCACGCTCACCCTCACCTCCTTCGTGACCCTCGACGGCGTCATGCAGGCCCCCGGAGGCCCCGACGAGGACCGCAGCGACGGTTTCGAGTACGGCGGCTGGAGCGTCCCGTTCGCTGACGAGGAGTTCGGCACCTTCATGAACGAGGTGTTCGACCGCGCGGACGGTTTCCTGCTCGGCCGGCGGACGTACGAGATCTTCGCTTCGTACTGGCCCCGGGTCACCGACGAGAACGACCCCATCGCCGGCCGCCTCAACACCCTGCCCAAGTACGTCGTCTCCACCACCCTGGAGAAGGCCGACTGGCACAACTCCACGGTGCTCGGCGGGGACCTGGCGGGCGAGGTGGCCCGCCTCAAGCAGCGGCCCGGCCGCGAGATCCAGGTCCACGGCAGCGCCCGCCTCGCGCAGAGCCTGATCGCGCAGGGACTGGTGGACGAGCTCAACGTCCTCGTCCACCCCGTCTTCCTCGGCCAGGGCCGCCGGCTCTTCCCCGACGGCGGGCGGCCCACGGCGTTCGAGCTCACCGCACACCGCACCACCTCCACCGGCATCAGCATCCTGACCTACCGGCCCACCGGCCCCGCGGAGTTCGGCACCTTCGCCCTCGACCAGTGACGGGGCGCGCGGGTACGGTGATCGTTCCGCGTGCGAGCCGCCGGCGTCTCCACACCGCACCCACCGTCGGAGGCCCGGCCCGCCATGTCCTCACTCACCGCGTCCGCGCCCCTGCCCGTCCGGCGGGCCTGGCTCACCGACCTGCCCCTCCTGCTCGTGGCGGCCGTCTGGGGCGCCAGCTACCTCGCCGCCAAGGGCATCACCACCACGCACACCGTCATCGCGGTCCTGGTGCTGCGCTTCGCCGTCGTCGTGCCGGCCCTGGTCGCCGCCGGGTGGCACAGGCTGCGCGCCCTGACGGCGGCCCAGTGGCGCGGGGCGGGCCTGCTGGGCGCGATCCTGAGCGGCGTCTTCCTGCTGGAGACGTACGGGGTCGTCCACACGTCCGCCACCAATGCGGGGCTCATCATCAGCCTCACGATGATCCTCACCCCGCTCGCCGAGGCCGCGCTGACGCGGACCCGTCCGCCCGCGGCCTTCCTGGCCGCCGCCGGGCTGTCGGTGGCGGGCGTGGTCCTGCTGACGCAGGGCGGCGGGTTCACCGCCCCGTCGACGGGCGACGTGCTGATGCTGCTCGCCGCCGTCGCCCGTACCGTCCACGTCCTCGCCATGGCGCGCCTGACGTCCGTACGGGGCGCCGACCCGCTGTCGCTGACCACGGTCCAGCTCGGCGGCTCCGTCATGGTGTTCGCCGTGCTGGCGGCCGTACCCGGCACCGGTCCGTCGCCGTGGACGGTGGCCGTGGGCTTCGGCGCCCGGGAATGGGCCGGGCTGCTCTTCCTCGCCGTCTTCTGCACGCTGTTCGCCTTCTTCGTGCAGATGTGGGCCGTACGCCGCACCTCGCCCTCCCGGGTCAGCCTGCTGCTCGGCACCGAGCCGCTGTGGGCGGCGGCGGCCGGCATCGCGATCGGGCACGAGCACCTGGCGGCGGCGAGCCTCGCGGGGGCCGCGCTGGTGCTCGCCGGCACCTGGTGGGGCAGGAGCGCGGCGGACCCCCGGTGAGGCGTCACCGCCCGGCCGCCCGCCGCTGTCCGTCCGCGATCATCAGCAGCGCGAAGCCGACCACCGCGATCACGGTGTCGGCGAACAACTCGCGGCCGTGCAGGAAGGAGAAGTACTCCGTCACGTACCGCGTCAGGCCCATGAGGCTGAACCATCCGGTCAGCTCCCGGAGCACCCCGCAGACGCCGAAGACCAGCAGCAGGGTGCCGGTGAACTCGAGGATCCTCTTCATGCCCCCGATCGTCGGCGCCGCCGGCGGCGAGCCGCGTCCGCCCTCCGGACACCGCGCTCATACGGAAGTCCCGGGCCGTGCGACTTCGGTATCGCGACCGCGCCCGGCGGTCACGGCACCGCCGCCACCCCTCTAGCGTCGTCCCCATGACGCGTGCGGAGTACCCCTGGCTGCTGCCCTCCGACCTGGCCGGCACGGCCGGTCCGGTCACCCGCGGGGACGGTCCGGAGGGGCCCCGGCCCCGGCGGACCGTACGCGACTGGATCGTCGACACCGTCGCCTTCGTCCTCGCCGCCTTCTTCGGAATCCTCGCCGCCGAGGCGAGCCGCGCCTACAACGGCCCCGGCCCCGCCGTCCTCGCCGACCAGGTGGCCGGCGCCGCCGCGTGCCTCGCCCTGTCGTCGGCGAGGCCGCCGACGGTGCCGAGGTGCCCGGCCTCGTCGCCCGGCTCGCCCCGGACCTCGTCCTGATGGACATCCGCATGCCGCACGTCGACGGCCTGACCGCCACCGCGCAGCTCCGCTCGCGGCCCGGCGCCCCCGAGGTCGTCGTCCTGACGACCTTCCACGCCGACGAACAAGTGGTGCGCGCCCTGCGGGCGGGCGCCGCGGGCTTCCTCCTGAAGGACACCCCGCCCGCCGGGATCGTCGCCTCGGTACGCCGCGTCGCGGCCGGCGACCCGGTCCTCTCACCGGCCGTCACCCGCCGGCTGATGACCGCGTCGCGGGCGGCCCGGACCCCGCCCGCCGGACCCCGCCCGCCGGGCCGCGGCCGCCGCCCGCCTCGCGGGACTCGCCGACCGTGAGCGGGAGGTCGCCGTCCACGTCGGCCGCGGCCTGTCCAACGCGGAGATCGCCGCCACGCTCCACATGAGCGTGCCGACCGTCAAGACGTACGTCTCGCGCCTCCTGGCCAGGCTCGGCCTCAACAACCGGGTGCAGATCGCCCTCCTGGTCCACGACGCTGGGCTGCTCGATGCCGAGGACGGCGTCTAGGGGGTGACTCGCCGGTCATGCCGGGCTCGCGACGCCCGGCACCGCACCTCGCCGCGTTGTCGTCGGTCGCCGGCGCTCCCCGTCGACTCCCGCCTCGGCCGTGCGATGCCTCCCCCGGCCCCGACGGGCCCGGGGAGACCCCATGCACCGGACGCCGCTCACCGATCCTGCCCGATCGGCGGGACACCGCCTAGGGTGGGCCAATGGTCACCGTAGATCTGGGCGCGTACGGCGAGGACTTCGTCGCCGACCCGTATCCGTACTACGCCGAGCTCCGCGCCCGCGGCCCCGTCCACCACGTGCGCACGCGGCTCGGCAACGACGTCTGGCTCGTGGTCGGCCACGCGGAGGCGCGGGCCGCGCTCGCCGACCCCCGCCTGTCCAAGTCGCCCGCCACCGCCGGGTTCACCATGCTCGACGAGCAGATCGTCGGGCCGTACCTGCTCGTCGTGGACCCGCCCGACCACACCCGGCTGCGCACGCTCGTCGCCCGTGAGTTCACCGGCCGGCGCGTGGCCGCCCTGCGTCCGCGCATCGAGCGGATCACCCGCGAGCTCATCGACGCCATGGACGGACCGGAGCGCAGCGCGGACCTGGTGGCGGCCCTCGCCTTCCCGCTGCCCATCACCGTCATCTGCGAACTGCTGGGCGTGCCCACCGCCGACCGCGACCGCTTCCGGGCCTGGTCCACCGAGATCGTCGCCCCGACCGGCGCGGACCCCGAACGCGCGGCGGTCCACGCCCTGGCCGCGTACCTCGACGACCTCATCGAGGACAAGCGCCGCGCGGGCCCCGGCGACGACCTGCTCTCGGCGCTGGTGCGCACCCGCGCGGAGGACGGCGACCGGCTCTCCGCCGCCGAACTGCGCGCCATGGCCTACCTGTTGCTGATCGCCGGGCACGAGACCACGGTCAACCTCGTCTCCAACGGCATGCGGGCGCTGCTGTCCCACCCGGACCAGCTCGCCGCGCTGCGCGCCGACCCCGGGCTGCTGGACGGTGCGGTGGAGGAGATGCTCCGCTACGACGGCCCGGTGGAGACGGGTACGGCGCGGTTCGCCCTGGAGCCGGTGGAGCTCGGCGGCACGGTCGTGCCGCGGGGAGCCGCGGTCCTCGTCGGCATCGCGGCGGGCGACCGCGACCCCGCCCGGTTCGCCGCGCCCGACCGCTTCGACATCCGCCGGGACACCGGCGGGCACCTGGCGTTCGGACACGGCATCCACTACTGCCTGGGCGCCCCGCTGGCGCGGCTGGAGGGCCGGATCGCGGTCGGTGCCCTGCTGGAGCGCTTCCCGTCCCTCGCGCTCGACCCGTCCGCCGGGCCGCTCGACTGGCTGCCCGGCCTCCTCATGCGCGGGGTGCGCCGGCTCCCCGTCAGGTGGTAGCGGCGCTCAGAGGATCTTCTGCGAGGTTTGAGTCGTTTTTCGTAGTGCTTGAAAGCAGGTTGTCCGCTTCCAGGGCTTGCGGTTCGCCGCCGCTGCGGTGTGCTGGTGGGCGTGGATGAGCGTCCTCCGTACTCCGAGAGACCCGTCGGACGAAGCCTGGGAGCCGTTCCGGCCGGTCATCACCGCCTGGAAGGCGGATCATCCGCGAGACCGTCCTGGAACTGGCCGCCGAGAACGGTCTCCCGCCGCCCGAGCCGCTCCCGCCAGGACACCACGAGATCCTGGCCGCTTTCGAGAAGGCCGACGGCGCGCTCCGCGCGAAGGACGTCTGCCAGGCGCTGGGCACCGGGACGGAGCCCCGTCACGCCGAAGGTATCCGGGCCAAGCCGAAACGCCTGGTCAGCCGAGGCATCCTCGCCGAATCCGAGCCCGGTGTCTTCGTCCTGCCGCCGACTGCTCGCCCCGCCTCGCCGCCCGCAGACCTGGGAGTCAATGGCTCGCAGCCGATGAGGTGGGGGCCAGGCTCGGCCGGAGCCGAGCGGCAGGACGCCGGACAGCATGGCGTGCTCCGTACGGCAGTTGACAGCCCGAATGCAGCACGTCAGAGTCCCGGAGTGAGTGAGATCAACGATCTGACGCCGGCCGAGGTACGCATATGGCAGGCATTTCCGCGAGGCGAGTCCGTGGACTTCCGCGCCGCCGGGAACGAGGATCCGGCGCTCGGCAACACCTGGGGCGCCGAGGGGACCGTACGGGCGAGTGTGCTGCGGGCGCTGCTGCTCAAGGCTCCGCAGGAAGAGGGGGAGATCGCCGCGCTCAAGATCACGGGAGCGCGGATCACCGGCGTACTGGACCTGAAGTACGCCACGATCGACGCCGCCATCCGGCTGAGCCACTGCCGATTCGACGGTGTTCCCGACCTGTACGGCGCCCAGCTGCGCCAGCTCGATCTGAGCAAGTCCGTTCTGCCGGGCATGACCTCGGCGACCTTGCGGGTCGAGGGCGTGCTGCGCATGACGGACTGCCGTATGCGGGGGCCGGTGCGGCTCGGTGGGGCGCAGATCTCCGGGGCGCTGTTCATGGAGCGGGCGGAGTTCACGGCGCCGGACGACTCCGAGCCGGTGCTGCAGCTCAACCAGGCCGCGATCGGGGGCGACTTGTGGGCGCCACAGATGCGCGCGCACGGTCAGGTACGGCTCACCGGCGCCTCCGTCGCCGGGCGGATCAACGTTCAGGACGCCGAGTTCAGCAAGCCCGGTGGCACCGCGCTGGACGCGCAGAACCTCAACGTGGGAGCTCACGTACGGGCGCGGTGCGTTCGAGCGCGGGGGCGGGTCGAGCTCCGCGGATCGCGCATATCGGGCCGTCTCGACCTGCTCCACGCCCGCCTCTCGCATCCGGGCGACACGGCACTGCGGGCGAGCAGTTGTGCCATCGGTGAACTCTGGCTGCGCAGCGGTGATCGCATCGAGGGCGCCTTGAATCTCCGGCGTTCTCAAATAGAGATCCTGACCCTTGAACCGGAGATGCTGCCGGACCAGGTGTATCTCAGCAACCTCACGTACACCGTACTCACCCCGCACGAGCCCGCCGAGCGCCGCCTTCCGATGCTGGAGCGGGACGGTGAGCGGTACGAGCCGTACGGCTACGAGCAGTTGACGGCCGCCTACCGCCACGTCGGTGACGACGACGCGGCCCGGCTCGTCCAGCTCGCCAAGCAGCGCCGCCGACGCGCCACGCTCACTTGGTACGGACGGCTGTGGGGGTACGTCCAGGACGCCACTGTGGGCTACGGCTTCCGCCCGTTGCGTGCGGCCGTCTGGCTGCTGTCCCTCATGACCATCGGATCGATAGCGTACGGCCTGGACCACCCACGCCCCATCAAGGCGGGCGAGGCCCCTGACTTCAACTCCGTGTTCTACACCCTCGACCTGCTCCTGCCGGTCATCAACTTCGGTCAGGAGGCATCGTTCGCCCCTGACGGCTGGCACCAATGGCTGTCGTACGCCCTGATCATCACCGGCTGGATCCTGGCGACGACGGTCGTCGCGGGCGTGACCCGTATGGTCAGCCGCCAATGACCCGCTCCGGCACTCCCGAGAACCTCGCGGAGCGCCCTCTCAGAGGCCGGACGGGATCTCCTCCAGCCGCACCGGGCGGCGCTCCCGGCGCGACAGCTCGCACGCCTCGGCGACGCGCAGCGCCCGCAGGGCCTCGTGCCCGTCGCAGGGGTTGGCCAGCTCGCCGCGCGCGAGGTGCACGAAGGCGTCGAGCTCGGCCTCGTACGCCGGGGCGAACCGCTCCAGGAAGCCCGGCCACGGCTTCTCGGCCGGGGGAGGGCCGAACGGTTCGGTGGAGGTGAGGGGGGTGCGGTCGTCGAGGCCCACCGCGATCTGGTCGCACTCGCCGGCCAGCTCCATGCGGACGTCGTACCCCGCGCCGTTGCAGCGGGTGGCGGTGGCGGTGGCGAGCGTCCCGTCGTCCAGGGTGAGCAGGGCGGCCGCCGTGTGGACGTCACCCGCCTCGCGGAAGACCGCGGGGCCGGTGTCGGAACCGGTCGCGTACACCTCGGCCACCTCGCGCCCGGTGACCCAGCGCAGGATGTCGAAGTCGTGGACCAGGCAGTCCCGGTACAGCCCCCCCGAGAGCGGCAGGTACGCGGCGGGTGGCGGCGCCGGGTCGGAGGTGATGGCCCGTACGGTGTGCAGCCGGCCGAGGCGCCCGGTGCGCACGGCCTCCCGGGCGGCGGTGTAGCCGGCGTCGAACCGGCGCATGAAACCGAGCTGGAGCGGGGTGCCGGCGGCCTCGACCGCGCGCAGCGCGCCGAGCGTGCCGGGCAGGTCCAGGGCGATGGGCTTCTCGCAGAAGGTGGGCAGGCCGGCGCGGGCGGCGCGGGCGATGAGGTCGGCGTGGGCGGAGGTGGCCGAGGCGATCACGACGGCGTCGACGCCCCAGGCGAAGACGTCGTCGACGGTGGGGGCGACCGTGGCGCCGGTGAGTTCGGCGACCCGCGCCGCACGTGCCGGGTCGGTGTCGGCGACCAGGAGTGCTCCGACCTCCGGGTGGCGGCTGAGCACTCCGGCGTGGAAGGCGCCGATACGTCCCGTTCCGATGAGTCCGATGCGCATGGCCCCCAAGGTGGTGCCGGGTCCGCGCCGTGTCAAGCATTTGTCAGGACAATCGGACTTCACAACTTCCCGTCAACATGCCCTGCGGATACGCTCGAGCCGTGCCCAAGCAGACCCGAGATGCCCCAGACGCGCGCGGCCGCGGCCGCGAGGAGACCGCTCCGGTCGTGCGGTTGCCGCTGAGCGTGGACCGCACCAGCCCGGTGCCGCTCTGGTTCCAGCTCTCGCAGCAGCTGGAGGCGGCCGTCGAGCGCGGCACCCTCACCCCGGGCAGCCTGCTCGGCAACGAGATCGACCTGGCCGGTCGGCTCGGCCTGTCGCGTCCCACCGTCCGCCAGGCCATCCAGGCCCTGGTCGACAAGGGCCTGCTCGTGCGCCGCCGCGGCGTCGGCACCCAGGTGGTGCACAGCCAGGTCAAGCGCCCGCTGGAGCTCAGCAGCCTGTACGACGACCTCGAGGCGGCCGGCCAGCGCCCCGCCACCGTCGTCCTGGCGAACCGCGTCGAACCCGCCACCGCCGAGGTGGCCGCCGCCCTCGGCGTACCGGAGGGCAGTGACGTCCGCTTCCTGGAGCGGCTGCGGTACGCGCACGACGAGCCCATGGCGCGGCTGCGCAACCACCTGCCCGCCGGGCTGCTGGACCTCGACGGCGCGCCGCTGGAGGAGACCGGGCTGTACCGGATGATGCGCGGCGCGGGCATCACCCTGCACAGCGCCCGCCAGTCGGTCGGGGCGCGCGCGGCGACGGACGCGGAGGCCGGGCTGCTGGGCGAGGAGGCGGGCGCGCCGCTGCTGACGATGGAGCGCACCACCTTCGACGACACCGGCCGGCCCGTGGAGTTCGGCTCGCACGTCTACCGGGCGTCCCGCTACGCCTTCGAGTTCCAGCTCCTCGTCCGGCCCTGAGGAGCCCGGCCGCGGCACCCTTGCGTACGTCATCGCGTAAGAATGTCCGGACAAAACCTTGACGGTTCCGCGTCGCCGCCGTAGAAACGCACCCAGCCGCAACCGGGCGGCGCGGGAGCAAAGGCGGACGACCACGATGCGTACCACCCGCACGGCGCCAGCGGCCCTGCCGGCCGCGGCCGCCCTCACCGTCACCCCCGCCGCACGCGGCGGCTCCGGCGGCAGGCCCGTCCTCAGCGGCCCCGCCCTGGTCGCGGGGAAGGACGTGCCCGCGCTGGAGGAACCGACCGCCCGCGGTACCCGATGAGCGGGCCCCACCAGGCCATGACCGATACTTGGCCGGTCGGGATGGGCCGATATGCCCCCCGGCCGCATCGGACGGAACAAGCACACCAAGAGGGGCGCGGCGTCGTGGCAAGGGTTCGGACAGGGGTACGCGCACTGCGCGCGGTACTGGTGACGGTGCTCGGAGCCTCCCTCGCGGGAGCCCTCGTGGGGTGCAGCGCCACCGGGGGCAAGCGCGCCGAGGACGCCCGCAAGGCGGCCGCGGCCCAGGGGCGGGCGGCGGTGAACACCCCGAAGTGGACCATCGCCATGGTCACCCACTCCGGCGACGGCGACACCTTCTGGGACATCGTCCAGAACGGCGCCAAGCAGGCCGCCGTCAAGGACAACATCAACTTCCTCTACGCCCACAGCGACGAGGGGCAGCAGCAGGCCCAGCTCGTCGACTCGTACGTCGACAAGAAGGTCGACGGCCTGATCGTCACCCTCGCCAAGCCCGACGCCATGAAGGCGTCCGTCGCCCGGGCCGTCAAGGCCGGCATCCCCGTCATCACCGTCAACTCGGGCTCCGAGCAGTCCCGGGCCGTCGGCGCCCTCGCCCACATCGGGCAGGACGAGACCATCGCGGGCGAAGCCGTCGGCGACGAGCTCGACCGGCGCGGCCGCAAGAAGGCCCTGTGCGTCCTGCACGAGCAGGGCAACGTCGGCCACGAGCAGCGCTGCGCCGGAGTGAGGAAGACCTTCGGCGGCGACCTGCAGAACCTCTACGTGGACGGCACCAACATGCCCGACGTCCAGGCGTCCATCGAGGCCAAGCTCCAGTCCGACCCGTCCCTCGACGCCGTCGTGACCCTCGGCGCGCCCTTCGCGGACGCCGCCGTCCAGGCCAGGAAGAGCGCCGGATCCGACGCCGAGGTCGACACCTTCGACCTCAACGCCAAGGTCGCCGCCGGACTGACCGCCGGCGACCTCGGCTTCGCCGTCGACCAGCAGCCCTACCTCCAGGGCTACGAGGCCGTCGACCTGCTGTGGCTCTACCGCTACAACGCCGACGTGCTCGGCGGCGGCCGGCCCGTCCTCACCGGCCCGCAGATCATCACGCGGCAGGATGCCGCACGCCTCGCGGACTACACGGAGCGGGGAACCCGATGACGGCGACCGCACCACCCGTACCGGGCAGGGACGACACCCCCGGCGACGAGCGGCTGCTGCGCACCTCGCCGCTGCGCCGGCTGCTCGGCCGCCCAGAGCTCGGCTCGGTCGTCGGCGCCGCCGCCGTCTTCCTCTTCTTCGCCGTCGTGGCCGACAGCTTCCTGCGCGCCGCCAGCTTCGGCACGGTCCTGTACGCGGCCTCCACCATCGGCATCATGGCGGTCCCCGTCGCGCTGCTGATGATCGGCGGCGAGTTCGACCTGTCGGCCGGCGTGCTGGTGACCAGCTCCGCGCTGGTCTCCTCGATGGTCAGCTACCAGATGACCGCGAACGTCTGGGTCGGCGTCCTCGTGTCCCTCCTGGTGACCCTCGCCATCGGCGTCTTCAACGGCGTCCTGCTCACCCGTACCGAACTGCCCAGCTTCATCATCACGCTCGGCACGTTCCTGATGCTCACCGGCCTCAACCTCGGCCTGACCAAACTGATCAGCGGCACCGTCTCCACCAAGACCATCGCCGACATGGAGGGCTTCTCCTCCGCCCGCGCCCTGTTCGCCTCCCAGCTCACCATCGGCGGTGTCGACCTCAAGGTCACCATCCTGTGGTGGTTCGCCCTCGTCGCCCTCGCCACCTGGATCCTGCTGCGCACCCGCTTCGGCAACTGGATCTTCGCCGTGGGCGGCGGCGCCGCCGCCGCCCGCGCGGTGGGCGTCCCGGTCCGCACCACCAGGATCGGCCTCTACATGGGCGTGGCCTTCTGCGCCTGGGTGTCCGGACAGCACCTCCTCTTCTCGTTCGACGTCGTCCAGTCCGGCGAGGGCGTCGGCAACGAGTTGATCTACATCATCGCCGCGGTGATCGGCGGATGCCTGATCACCGGCGGGTACGGCTCGGCCATCGGCTCGGCGGTCGGCGCGTTCATCTTCGGCATGACCAGCAAGGGCATCGTGTACGCCGAGTGGAACCCGGACTGGTTCAAGTTCTTCCTCGGGGCGATGCTCCTCCTCGCGACCCTGCTCAACGCCTGGGTCCGCAAGCGTGCGGAGGCGACCAAGTGACGGCACTGGTGGAGCTCGACAACGTCAGCAAGTACTACGGCAACGTCCGCGCCCTGGAGGGCGTCTCCCTGGAGGTCCACGCGGGCCGGATCTCCTGCGTCCTGGGCGACAACGGCGCCGGCAAGTCCACCCTCATCAAGATCATCGCCGGGCTGCACACCCACGACGGCGGCACCCTGCGCATCGACGGCGAGGACACCACCCTCGCCTCCCCGCGGGAGGCGCTGGACCGTGGCATCGCCACCGTCTACCAGGACCTGGCCGTCGTCCCGCTCATGCCGGTCTGGCGGAACTTCTTCCTCGGCTCCGAGCCCACCAAGGGCGCCGGCCCCTTCAAACGCCTCGACGTCGGCCTCATGCGCGCCACCACCCGCTCCGAGCTGCTGCGCATGGGGATCGACCTGCGCGACGTGGACCAGCCCATCGGCACCCTGTCGGGCGGCGAACGCCAGTGCGTCGCCATCGCCCGCGCGGTGTACTTCGGCGCCAAGGTCCTCGTCCTGGACGAGCCGACCGCGGCGCTCGGCGTCAAGCAGTCCGGGGTCGTCCTCAAGTACGTGGCGGCCGCGCGCGACGCCGGACTCGGCGTGGTCCTCATCACGCACAACCCCCACCACGCGTACCTGGTGGGCGACAGGTTCGTCCTGCTCAAGCGGGGAGTGATGGCCGGCAGCCACACCAGGGACTCCGTCACCCTGGACGAGCTCACCCGCCAGATGGCGGGCGGCAGCGAGCTGGAGGACCTGCGCCACGAGCTGGCGCGCTCCCCCCAGGCCCCGCCGCGCGCCGCCGGGGACGCCGCCCCGCCGGGCCGGCCCTGAGACGGCGGGGCCCGGCCCGCGTGGCCGCCGGGCGGCCACGCCGCACCGCCGCCCCTCCCGCCGCCCTGGCAGAATCGAGGGCGGCGGGCGCCGTCCGCCGCCGGGAGAGCCCCCCACGCACCGCCCGGCCCCCCACCCCCTCAGGGACGACAGGACACCGTGAGCACGTACCGCGACCTCGCCCTTCCCCGAGCTCTCGGAGCCCGGGCAGGGGGGACCCCGAGCGGCTCCGCCCGCGCCACCGTGCTGCGTACCGTCTCCGCCCGCGAGCGGCGCTCCCACCTGACCGCCCCCCGCGTCCCGACCGTCGGCATCGACATCGGCGGTACGAAGGTGATGGCGGGCGTCGTCGACGCCGACGGCAACGTCCTGGAGAAGATCAAGACCGAGACGCCGGACAAGTCCAAGAGCCCCAAGGTCGTCGAGGACACCATCGCCGAGCTGGTCCTGGACCTCTCCGACCGGCACGACGTGCACGCCGTCGGCATCGGGGCGGCCGGCTGGGTCGACGCCGACCGCAGCCGCGTCCTCTTCGCGCCCCACCTCGCCTGGCGCAACGAGCCCCTGCGCGACGCCCTCCAGGCCCGCCTCGCCGTCCCCGTCATGGTCGACAACGACGCCAACACCGCCGCCTGGGCCGAGTGGCGCTTCGGAGCGGGACGGGGCGAGGACCACCTCGTCATGATCACGCTCGGGACCGGCATCGGCGGCGCGATCCTGGAGGAGGGCCGCGTCAAGCGCGGCAAGTACGGCGTCGCCGGCGAGTTCGGGCACATGCAGGTGGTGCCCGGCGGCCACCGCTGCCCCTGCGGCAACCGCGGCTGCTGGGAGCAGTACAGCTCCGGCAACGCCCTGGTCCGCGAGGCACGCGAACTCGCCGCCGCGGACTCGCCGGTCGCGTACAACATCATCGACCGGGTGAAGGGCTCCATCCCCGACATCACCGGACCGCTCATCACCGAGCTCGCCCGCGAGGGCGACGCCATGTGCGTGGAGCTCTTCCAGGACATCGGCCAGTGGCTCGGCGTCGGCATCGCCAACCTGGCCGCCGCGCTCGACCCCTCGTGCTTCGTCGTCGGCGGCGGTGTCAGCGCCGCCGACGACCTGCTCATCGGCCCCGCCCGGGACGCCTTCCGCCGCCACCTCACCGGCCGCGGATACCGCCCCGAGGCCCGGATCGCCAAGGCCCAGCTCGGCCCCGAGGCGGGCATGGTCGGCGCCGCCGACCTCGCCCGGCTCGTCGCGCGCCGCTTCCGCCGCGCCAACCGCCGGCGGCTCGAACGCTACGAGCGCTACGAGCGGTACGCCCTGGCCATCCGCGTCGGCGGCAGCGGCCGCACCCCCCGCACCCCCCAGGAACCGCAGTCATGACCGTGCTCCACCAGCCCACGCCCCCTCCGATGCCCGCGCCCGCACCCGGGCCCGGCTCCGGACCCGGCTCCGGCGAGGACCGGCGGCACATGATCCACCGCCGCTGGTTCACCGCGGTCGTCATCGCGCTGCTCATCGGCATCCCGGCCGGATACCTGGTCATCTCCGCCGAGCAGAGCCGGGACAGCGGCCGCGACAAGCAGGCGGAGTCCTCCGCCACCGGTCTGAAGGAGGCGTGGCCGTCGAAGATGAAGCGCCGCGTCTTCGAGGTGCCGATCCCGGCGAAGTCCACCGGCGTCGCGTACTTCGAGACCAGCAACTGGAAGTCGAGCCGGCTGTACGTGCAGTTCACGACGGACGCCTCCGGGCTCGACGACTTCCTGCACGACATCGGCAGCAGCCGGTCCCGGCTGGAGCCCGGCGAGATCACGATCAGCGAGCGGGACGCCCGTACGGCCGGCTGGACGTGGCCCGAGGCGCACGACTGGGCGGGCACCACCCACCGGCAGCCCGAGCCGCGCCCCACCCGCGACATCACCGTCGACCTCACCGATCCGGCCACCCCGCGCGTGTTCGTCGTCTCCACCGCGACCCCGTGACCGGCGCGCGGCCCGGCGCTGACTACCCTGGAGCGAGTGAGTGACACCCAGACGCCGACGCCGCAGCCGCCCCTGACGCCGGGACACCCGATGCCGGCGCCCCTGACGCCCGGGGCCCTCGTGCCGGAGCACCCGGCGCCCGACCCGGACGGCGCGCCGAAGACGCTCCAGTACCGGTTCGACGGCCCCGACGACGCACCCGTCCTCATCCTGGGCCCCTCGCTCGGCACCACCTGGCACATGTGGGACCGGCAGATACCCGAGCTCACCCGGCAGTGGCGGGTCCTCCGCTTCGACCTGCCCGGCCACGGCGGCGCCCCCGCCGACCCCGCGGCCGCCGTCGGGGACCTCGCCGACCGGCTGCTCGCCACCCTCGACCGGCTCGGCGTCCACCGCTTCGGCTACGCGGGCTGCTCCATCGGCGGCGCCATCGGCACCGACCTCGCCCTGCGCGCCCCGCACCGCCTCGCCTCCCTCGCCCTGGTCGCCTCCTCGCCCCGGTTCGGCACCGCCGACGAGTTCCGCCGGCGCGGCGTGATCGTCCGCACCAACGGCCTCGACCCGATGGCCCGCACCGCGCCCGAGCGCTGGTTCACCCCCGGGTTCGCCGCCGCCCAGCCCGCCATCGTCGACTGGGCCGTGCAGATGGTGCGCACCACCGATCCGGGCTGCTACGTCGCCGCCTGCGAGGCGCTCGCCGCCTTCGACGTACGGGCCGAGCTCGGCCGCGTCGGTGTCCCCACCCTCGTCCTGGTCGGCTCGGAGGACCGCGTCACCGGGCCCGCCGAGGCGCGCACGCTGGTCGCGGGCATCCCGGACGCCCGCCTCGCGGTGGTGCCCGGCGCCTCGCACCTGGCGCCCGTCGAGCAGCCCGCCGCCGTCACCGACCTGCTCGTCCGCCACTTCTCGACCTCGTGGCAGGCCGCGCCGGACTCGACGGCCGGCCTGGCCGCCCTCGCGGCGCCGCCCGTCATGCCGGCGATCGCCGCTCCCGCCGCGCACGCCGTACCGCCGCACGCACCCCACGCGGCCGTTGCGCACCACGCCGCGCCCGCCCCGCACCCGGGCCCGGTCGCGCCGTCCGCGCCCGTTCCGGCCGCGGCCGCCGTACCCGCACCCGCGCCGGCCCCGGCCGCCATGGCCGGGCCGGTGGCGCAGCCGGCCGTGCCGGAAGCGGCCGCGCCGGCCGGACGGCCCGACCCGTACGACGCCGGGATGAAGGTGCGCCGCGCGGTGCTCGGCGACGCGCACGTGGACCGGGCCACGGCCGAGGCCGACGACTTCACCCGCGACTTCCAGGAGCTGATCACCCGCTACGCCTGGGGTGAGGTGTGGACCCGGGAGGGCCTCGACCGCCGCACCCGCAGCGTCGTCACCCTCACCGCGCTGGTCGCCGGCGGCCACCGGGAGGAGCTCGCCTTCCACACGCGCGCCGCCCTGCGCAACGGGCTGTCGCCCGCGGAGATCATGGAGGTGCTCCTCCAGACCGCCGTCTACTGCGGCGTCCCGGCGGCCAACTCCGCCTTCAGGGTGGCCCAGCAGGTGATCCGCGAGGAGACCACGCCGCCCGAGGCGTGAGAGGTGCCACGTCGTGGCGGCGCGGACCCGCGCCCAGGAGGGAGGATGCCCCCATGAAACTGACCAAGAAGTCCCACGCCTGCGTCCGGCTGGAGAAGGACGGACAGACCCTCGTCATCGACCCGGGCGGTTTCAGCGAGCACGACGCCGCCCTGGGCGCCGACGCCATCCTCGTCACCCACGAACACCCCGACCACTTCGACGAGGACCGCCTGCGGGCGGCCCTGGAGGCGAACCCCGGTGCCGGGATCTGGACCCTGCGCAGTGTGGCGGAGCAGATCTCGGCAGCCTTCCCCGGCCGCGTCCACACCGTCGGCCACGGCGACACCTTCACCGCGGCCGGCTTCGACGTCGAGGTCCACGGCGAACTGCACGCCGTGATCCATCCGGACATCCCGCGGATCACCAACATCGGCTTCCTGGTCGAGGACTCCGTCTTCCACCCCGGCGACGCCCTCACCCTGCCCGGCCGGCCGGTCGAGACGCTGATGCTCCCCGTCATGGCGCCCTGGAACAAGATCTCCGAGGTCATCGACTACGTCCGCGAGGTGGCACCGCAGCGCGCCATCGACATCCACGACGCGCTCCTCACCGATCTGGCCCGGCCGATCTACGACCGCCAGATCGGCGCCCTCGGCGGTACGGTGCACGGCCGGCTGGCCCCGGGCGACGCCACCGACCTGTGACGACCCCGCCGGCTGTCACACCCCCCGGTTAGGCTTGCGGACATGCGCATCGCCACCTGGAACGTCAATTCGATCACCGCCCGGCTGCCGCGGCTGCTGGCCTGGCTGGAGAGCAGCGGCACGGACGTGCTGTGCATCCAGGAGACCAAGTGCACCGCGGAGCAGTTCCCCACCGACGAGCTGCGCGAGCTCGGCTACGCATCGTCGGTGCACGCCACCGGCCGGTGGAACGGCGTGGCCCTGGTCTCGAGGGTGGGCCTGGAGGATGTCGTCCACGGCCTGCCCGGCGGACCGGAGTACGAGGGCGTGGCCGAGCCCCGGGCGATCTCCGGCACCTGCGGCCCGGTCCGCGTCTGGTCGGTGTACGTGCCCAACGGCCGCGAGGTCGCCCACGACCACTACGCGTACAAGCTGCGCTGGCTGGAGGCGCTGCAGGCGGCGGTCGCCGAGGACGCGGCGGGCCCGCGCCCCTTCGCGGTCCTCGGCGACTACAACATCGCGCCGACGGACGACGACGTCTTCGACGCCGCGGCGTTCGAGGGCTCCACACACGTCACCGCGCCCGAGCGCGCCGCGCTCGCCGGCCTGCGGGAGACCGGCCTCAGCGATGTGGTCCCGCGCCCCCTCAAGTACGACCACCCCTTCACGTACTGGGACTACCGCCAGCTCTGCTTCCCGAAGAACCGCGGGATGCGGATCG
Organism: Streptomyces sp. NPDC051310; assembly: GCF_044455245.1. Lineage (NCBI taxonomy): Bacteria > Bacillati > Actinomycetota > Actinomycetes > Kitasatosporales > Streptomycetaceae > Streptomyces > Streptomyces sp. NPDC051310. Next base: position 74,102 of record NZ_JBITEO010000002.1, on the reverse strand, counting down.
ACCTGGTGTACGGCAACAAGCCGTTCGCCGACGCGGTCAAGGACAGCTACGTCGACCGCGAGGAGCGCAAGGGCAAGGGCGCGTCCGACCACGCGCCGGTCGTCGTCGACCTCGACGTCTAGCAGGCGGCGGGGCGGCCGTTCTCGCGCGCCCTGTAGTGCGCCCGGCGGTTCGGTGCCACGCTGGGCGGTATGAACATCCCCTTCCTGGACGCCTGGCGCAAGCGCAACGCCGACGAGCGGGCCCGTACCGCCGTCGGCGGGGAGAGCGGGAGCGACCCGGAGGGCGTGGCGGACATGCTCGCCGAGTGCGACCTGCTGCGCGCCAGGGTCCAGGAGTTCGGGGTGCGGCTCGACGACACCCCGCGCTCGTTGGAGGCCATCGACCAGCTTCCGCCGCGCTGGCGCGACGACCCGGAGGAACTGCCCTGGCTCGGCAATGACGCGGGCCTGTACCTCGGTACGGTCATCGTACGGACGGTGCCGGGCGCGTCGTGGTACCTGACGCCGGGCGGCCACCCCGTCGTCCGGCTCGCCTCCGGCCGGGAGCTGCACGTCGTGGAGGCCGGTCTGGACTGGGCGATGAGCGGTTCCCCCGAGCTCTCCCAGGTCTACGCGGAAGCCGCAGAGGGCTAGGACATCCCCTGGCGCACCCTGATTTCGGTAAATACGGCTTATGCCTCCTTTATGCGTGTCGACGGTAATAAGTCCCTTTTGGGGATGGATAGTTTGCGCTGACCTCGACACAGCGAGCATGGGGCAGGGCAGCGTATGGCCGTCGATCCGTTGATCGAACTACGGAACGTCAACAAGTACTACGGGCAGCTGCACGTCCTGCAGGACATCGATCTCGCCGTCGGCCGCGGCGAGGTGGTGGTCGTCATCGGCCCGTCCGGCTCGGGCAAGTCCACCCTCTGCCGGACCATCAACCGGCTGGAGACCATCGAGTCGGGGACGATCACGGTCGACGGTGCGGAACTCCCCGCGGAGGGCAAGGCCCTGGCCCGCCTGCGCGCCGATGTCGGCATGGTCTTCCAGTCGTTCAACCTCTTCGCCCACCGGACCGCGCTGGACAACCTCTCCCTCGCCCCGATGAAGGTCCGCAAGCGCGGCAGGGAGGAGGCCGACCGGCGCTCCCGGGAGCTGCTGGACCGCGTCGGCCTGGCCGCCCACGCCGACAAGTACCCGGCGCAGCTCTCCGGTGGCCAGCAGCAGCGGGTGGCCATCGCCCGCGCCCTCGCCATGGACCCCAAGGTGATGCTCTTCGACGAGCCGACCTCCGCGCTCGACCCCGAAATGATCAATGAGGTGCTGGAGGTCATGCAGCAGCTCGCCCGCGACGGCATGACCATGGTCGTCGTCACCCACGAGATGGGCTTCGCCCGCTCCGCCGCCAACCGCGTCGTCTTCATGTCCGACGGCCGGATCGTCGAGGACCGCACACCCGAGAAGTTCTTCACCAGCCCGCGCAGCGAGCGCGCCAGGGACTTCCTCTCCAAGATCCTCAAGCACTGACAGGGGCGTGCGGACCGATGATGCGTACCCGACGAGCCCTCACGGCCTGCGCGCTGGCGCTGCTCGCCGTCGCGGGCACCGCCTGCGGCAAGGACGGCAGCCCGCCCGTCAAGGGCCCGCAGCCCGGTGCCCTTCCCGTCTACCGGGTGGCGAAGGACTTCCGGCTGCCCGGCTCCCCGACCTGGAACCGCGCCCAGCGCCGCGGCCGGCTGATCGTCGGTGCCAAGGAGGACCAGCCCTACCTGGGGGAGAAGGAGCCGGCCACCGGCCGGTACTTCGGCTTCGACATCGAGATCGCCCGGATGACCGCCGCGTACCTCGGCTTCGACCCGGCCGGCATCGAGTTCCGGACCATCGCGTCCGCCAACCGCGAGACGGCCCTGCAGAACGGCCAGGTCGACTACTACGTCGGCACCTACACCATCAACGACAACCGCAAGAAGCTCGTCGGCTTCGCGGGCCCCTACTACCTGGCCGGTCAGTCGCTCCTGGTCCGCACCGACGAGGACGACATCAAGGGCCCGCAGGACCTGGCCGGCAAGCGCGTCTGCTCCGCCGCCGGCTCCACCCCCTACCAGCGCATCGCCGCCGAGTACCCCGGGGCCGAACTGGTCGCGTACGACACCTACGCGGTCTGCGTGGACAACCTGCTGACCTACCAGGTCGACGCCGTCACCACCGACGACACCATCCTCCTGGGCTTCGCGGCGAAGGTGCCCGACGAGCTCCGGGTGGTCGGCGAGCCCTTCTCGCAGGAGCCGTACGGCATCGGCGTACCGCGCTCCGACAACGTCCTGCGCTTCGCCCTCGACGACGCCCTGGAGGCCAACGAGAAGAACGGCAACTGGAAGAAGGCGTACGACGCCACGCTCGGCCTGTCGGGCGTACCGGCTCCTGAGCCACCCCCCATCGACCGCTACCCGGCGACCTGAGGAGGCGCTTCATGGACGTCCTGACAGACAACTGGTCGGTCTACGGCGAGGGCTTCCTCGGCACCGTCGAGCTGACCGTCTACTCCTCGCTGCTCGCCCTGGTGCTCGGCTTCCTCATGGCGTCGTTCCGCGTGGCACCCGTCCGCGCGCTGCGCGCCTTCGGCACGGTGTGGGTGACCGTCCTGCGCAACACCCCTCTCACCCTGCTGTTCTTCGCCGTTCTGCTGGGTCTGCCGCGCTTCGGCCTGGTCCTGCCCTTCCAGGTCTTCGCGGTCCTCGCGCTCGGCTGCTACACCTCCGCCTTCATCTGCGAGGCGCTGCGCTCCGGCATCAACACCGTGCCGGCCGGGCAGGGCGAGGCGGCCCGCAGCCTGGGCATGACCTTCGGCCAGACCCTGGGCAGCATCGTGCTGCCGCAGGCCTTCCGCTCCGTCATCCCGCCCGTCGGCTCCACCCTGATCGCCCTCGCCAAGAACTCCGCGATCGCCGGCGCGTTCAGCGTCACCGAGCTCCTCGGCACCTACCGGACCCTCAACGAACTGGGCTACAGCATCATCTGGACCTTCATCTGGATCGCCCTCGGATACCTGATCATCACCCTCACCATCAGCCTGCTCTTCCACGGGCTGGAGCGGCGCCGGGGAGTCGCCCGATGACGACCACCGCCCTGTACGACATCCCCGGCCCCCGGGCCCGCAGACGGCACCTGACCTACGGCCTCCTCGCGACCGCCGTGATCGCGGTCCTCGCCGGCTGGGTGCTGTACCTCCTGTTCGACACCGGGCAGTTCACCTACGCCAAGTGGAACCCCTTCGCGTACGAGGGGATCCAGGAGCTGCTGCTGCGTGGCCTCGGCAACACGCTCAAGGCGTTCGCGCTCGCGGCCGTCCTCTCCCTCGCGCTCGGCGCGGTCCTCGCCCTCGGGCGGCTGTCCGAGCACCGGGTCCTGCGCTGGGCCGCCACCCTGGTGGTCGAGTTCTTCCGCGCCATGCCCGTGCTGGTGATGATCTTCTTCATCTTCGTGGCGCTCCAGGTGCAGCCGCTGCCCGCGCTGGTCGCCGGACTGACCCTCTACAACGGCTCCGTGCTCGCCGAGGTCTTCCGCGCGGGGGTCGGCTCCGTCGAGCGCGGGCAGCGGGAGGCCGCCTACTCGCTGGGCATGCGCAAGACGCAGGTCATGCGCCACGTCCTGGTGCCTCAGGGCGTGCGCGCCATGCTCCCCGCGATCATCAGCCAGCTGGTGGTCGCCCTCAAGGACACCTCGCTCGGCTTCCTCGTCACGTACGAGGAGTTCCTCCACGCGGGCAAGCTGATCGCGTCGAACCTCGACTACGATCTGCCGTTCATCCCGGTGGTACTGGTGATCTCTCCGATCTACATCGGGATGTGCATGCTCCTGTCCTGGTTCGCCACCTGGGTGGCCAGGAAAGAGCGGCGCAGTCCCAGGACCGGGGGCCTGCAGGTCGCGCCGGCCGAACCAGGGACGCTGCTGCCGGGCGGGGGCCCTCCAACGGCCCCCAAGCCCTAGGGAGCAGTGCACGCAGGGCCATGCCCGCCCGGCAGCGGCCGGAGATCACTCCTCGCGCAGCGGTACCGACACGTACGACGGGTCGGACGACGGCGAGGAGAAGGTCAGCCGCGCGCCGGACGGGTTGTGCTCGATGTAGAGCGGGTCGACGGTGTCGACGACCAGGGCGAGGCGGTGGCCGGCCGGGACGTCGTAGGCGGTGGAGAACAGCTCCAGGTCCACGGCGAAGGGCTGTCCGGGTGCCTTGTCGTGGAAGGTGTACGGCGCGTGGCTGACCAGCTTGCCGAGGCCGAGCGGGCCCACGTCGTAGAGGTACGCGACGAGGGTGCCGCTCGGCTTCGTGCTGGTGACGGTGGTGTGCAGCTTCGCCGTCCCGCGGACGTGCCGGGCGGAGGCGTACCGCTCCGACTGCCAGACGGCGGCGAAGGAGCGGGGGAGGAGCGGGACGGACGCCATCGGGGGCAGTTTCAGGAACTGGTCGAGGGTGTTGGAGAGCATCACGATGCCGCCGTTGGCGCCCGAGTCGACGTTCGCGTACACCTTGCGGCTGTCCGGCAGGGCGATCCTGCGCTCGGCCGCGCCGACCGACCTCCAGTCCGGGTAGCCCTCGTAGCCGCCGGTGGTACGGGACTTCAGCTGGACCGGCTGCTCGCGGTCGATGCCGTTGTCGGCGCCCTTGAGGTGGTGGTCGAACCAGCGGTGGGCGTTGGTCCAGGTGTCGTTGGGCAGCCCGAGCAGACCGGTGGCCTCGGCGGTGGCGTGGTCGCCGGGGCGGAACTCCAGGCGCTTGGGGCCCTTGAGCTTCTCGTAGAAGGAGGCGTACTGGTTGGGCGGGAAGATGGTGTCGCCCCAGGCGTTGCCCAGCATCACCGCGGCGCCGTTGGCGTTGATGCGGTCAAGGTGTGCGGCGGGGGAGCGCTTAGCCCCCCAGGCCATCATCTCCTGCTCCTTGGAGAGGTCCGAGGCGAGGAAGTCCTCGAGGGTCCGCTGGAGTTCGGCGCTCGGGCGGCCGGTGAGCCGGCCTGCGCCGCCGAGCAGTGCGGCGGCCTGGAGGTGCTGCGTACGGCCGCTGTAGATCGACTCGATCAGGTCGGCCCAGCCGCTCATGGCCACCACGGCCTTGATCCGCTTGTCGTGCCCGGCGGCCAGCAGGCTGATGCCGGCGCCGTAGCTGACGCCCGCCATGCCGACGCGCTCCGGGTCGGCGGGGGTGTGGGCCAGCGCCCAGTCGATGACCTTGGAGGCGTCGGCGACGTCCGGCGGGCCCGCCACCTCGATGTGCCCCCCGGACTGCCAGAAGCCCCGCGAGTTGTAGCTGACCACCACGTAGCCGGCGTCGGCGAGCTTCTTCGCCTGGGCCAGGTATTCGGCCTGGGGCATGGCCCAGCTGGTGGGCAGCACGATCACCGGGTAGCGCCGGCCCTCCTCGGCGCCCGCGGGCGTGACCACGTTGGCCTTGAGGACCGTGCCGCCGTCCCCGGCGATGTCGACGAACCGTATACCGGGCGGCGCCGCGGTCGCGGCGGGTGCGGCCGCCGCCGCGGGGGCGGCCGCCAGGGCCGTCCCGGCCAGCAGTGCGGCCGAGACGGCGCCGGTCGTCGTCGTACGCAGGGCGGTGCGCGGCTTTCCCACGGTTCGATCCCCCATCGCTGATCAACACTTGAAAGGTGAACCGAAGGAAAGCACGGATGCCTTACCGCAGGTAACCCATCGGTAAGTTACGCGGCGGTAACGATTATTGGACGTCGTGTCAGCGACCGCGGCCGCAACGGGTGGGACAGGAGTGACGGACGGGTCAGCGCAGGGCGCTCTTCGCCTGCCAGTCCGCCCAGGACACGTTCCAGTCGCCGTAGCCGTTGTTCAGCGCCTGCGTGCCCTTGGTGTCGGCCCCCTCGACCTCGAACGGGTCGCCCACCTGCACCTGCTCGTAGACCCACTTGGCGTCGGCGTCGGTCATGCCGATGCAGCCCGAACTCCGGTTGGCGCTGCCCATGTACCGGGCGTTCCAGGGCGCGGCGTGCGCGTACATCCCCGACCAGGTCAGCCGCATCGAGTAGTCCACCATCTTGTCGTACGCGTCACCGAGACCCACCGTCTCGGAACGCATGTTGATGGTGCCCTCCTTCGACATCAGCACGGTCCTGCCGCGCCACGACGCCTTGTCGCCGCCCGGCGTGCCGCCCGACACCGGGACGTCCTTCACGACCGCGCCGTCGCGCAGCAGCTTCAGGCGGTGGGTGTCCAGGTCCACCTTGACGAGCTGGTTCCTGCCGACCGTGAACCCCGTCGTGTAGTCGCGGACGAACCAGCCGCCCGCCTCGCCGCTGTCGATGCCGTTCAGCTCGGCCTTGAGCGTGACCTTGGTGCCGGACTGCCAGTACTTCTCGGGGCGCCAGTCCACCCGGTCCTTGCCCGACCAGTCCTGCATCCACCCCCAGGAGCCGGTCGTGCTGTTCGACGTCGTCACCTTCAGGTGCTTCTCCACCTCGGCCTTGTTCTTCACCGGGTGGTCGAACACGATCGACAGCGGCTGGCCGATGCCGACGGTGGTGTTCTTGCCGGGGGCCAGCGTGAGCTTGTTGACCTTGCCGGGGGCGGCGGTCGCGAAGTCCGCCCGCGCGGTACCGCCCTGGTCGTCCCGGGCCTCGACCGTGTAGCTCGTGCCCGGGGCCGCCTTGCGCGCCGAGGTCCAGGTCCGCCCGTCCGCCGAGACCGCGCCGGCGAGCGTCGCGCCGTCGGAACCGGTCACCGTCACCTGCTTCAGGGTGCCCTCGGCCAGGGTGACCCGGACCGGCTCGCCCGCCGCGGCCTGCTTGCCGGACAGGTTCACCGAGATCCGCGTCGCGGGCTTCGCGCCGCGGCCGTCCTCCTCGTCGGCGCCCGCGGCCCCCGGACCGCCCGAGCAGGCGGTGAGGGCGGCCGCGGCGAGAACCGCCGTGCCGGCCAGGGCGGCGGTACGGAAGGGGCTGCGCGGGCGGGTGCGGCGGGGCAGGCTCAACGGGAAATCCTCCGATGCGATCTTTCGTCCCCGAGTGAGAGGGGGATCGCGGGCGCCGGGTTGCCTCAAAACGGAGAATTCCCGGCCCGGCCGGAGATACCGAGCCGGCGGACTACACCGCCGCGCGCTCCGCCGGCGCCTCCGGCGCCGCAGTACTCGCAGCCGGCACAGGCCGCGCCGAGTGTGCCGGGCACGGCTCCGGCTGCCTGGCGAAACCATGGGGGTGAAACATGGCATCGCGTTCAAGGTCGTACACGCGCCCTGGCGCGGACCCCACGGGCCGCTTCCGGCCCGTGCCCACCTCCGAGCAGACTGCACGCGCAGAGGAGATCCTGCGGGCGCTGGCGCCCGCACGGCCGGAGGACATCAGGCGGCCTGACAGCTGATGGGGCGACTTCCGGGAGCGGCAGCAGGCCCCCGCGGGTCTTGTGTGGGTCTCGAGTGCAGACGCTCAGCCGCTCCGTAGCGCGGGGGTTACCGGCAAAGAGCCGTTGCCCCCGCTTTCGCATGCTGGGCAGCACAGAACATCCTCTTCCGGCGGGCCTCGGCGTCGATGGTCGCCGGGATCCGTGGCAGCCACAAGACCCGCATTCTGCTGATGGCCTTGGTGAACATGCGTGTCCCCACCCCGACGTTCTCCACCGACAACGACCAGGACACCGCGGCTTCACGGCTCCTGGCCATCGCCAGCCGGATCGTGGTGGACATCGCTTCCGACATCGGCCACGACACCGAAGACGAGTGGGGCTCCCTGTGGGACCTCATCGTCCCCGTCTGCCTGTGTGGCCTGAAGGCCATTCCCGCCTGCCGCTGGTGCGGCCAGGCGGTACAGCACCCGTGCCCCAAGCACGACCCCGGGGCGCAGACCCACAGCTGCCGCACGGCGGCATAGATCCTGCCCTTGCGGGGCGGGACGGAGGGATCATGCAGGACGGAGCAGCACCGCACGGAGAAAAGGCGAGCCAGTGGCTCCGGGAGCACTTCGCGGGGGAGAGTGATCCGGAAATACAGGTGAGTTTCACGTGGCGCGATGAGGAGCCGGACCCCGTCGCGTATCGGCGGGTGCTGGAGATCCTCTTTCGGCCCCGAGCCGACAGTGGCACGTCCTAGGATTGCCGCCAGATATGAGTGACCCCGGCAGCGTGGGCGCGCTGACCGGGGTCTATTGCCAGTCGCGGAAGGACTGACATGACCAAGACTCTCATGTCCGCCATCAACGTGGCGGACCGGCGGGTTACGACACTGCGGGCGGTGGACTACCTGCGGGTGTCTACCGAGGAGCAGGTCGACGGCTACGGCATTGCGTACACCGGCAAGGCCACGGCCCGCTACATCCAGCGCAAGGGTTGGGCGCACGTTGACACGTACGCTGATGAAGGGCTGAGCGGAAGCCTGGAGGCGCGTGACCGACCGGACCTCAAGCGGCTGATGGCCGACGCGCAGAAGTCTCCGCGGCCGTTCGACATGGTGGTTGTCAACGAGGGTCGCGTCATCGGCCGCACCGGCCGGGCTTTCTGGCGCTGGGTCTGGGAGCTGGAAGACCTTGGCGTGTACGTCGCCGTCGTCAAGAAGGACTACGACAACTCGACGCCCGCTGGCCGGTCGCAGATGCGGAAGGACGCGGACTTCGCCGAGGAGGAGCGCGAGCTGATCCGCGGGCGCACCCAGGGCGGCATCCAGGAGAAGGCAACGGAGGGGGGCTACGTCGGCGGCGCTGTGCCCTTCGGCTGGGAGGTTGTCGACGGGCGTTTCAGCGTGTCCGCTTCCGAATCGAAGACGCTTCGGCGAGGACGGGATCTCTACCTCGGATACCGAAGCTGGTCGGCTGTTGCGCTGTTGCTCAACAGCGAGAACCTCTTCACCAAGACCGGCAAGCCCTGGACGAAGAAGAACATTCGATGCCGCCTGCTTGGTGATGCGGTGCTGAACAACCGCATCGTCTGGCGGGGAATGCGAGCTGCCCGCAACGCGGACGGCACGCTGACGTACGGCGAACAGGTCATCATCCCGTTGCCGCCCATCTTCACACCCGAGGAGGTTGCGGAACTCAAAGCCGCTGCGGCGGAAGAGCCCAGGACCGCTCCCAAGGGGAGCCGGGTTTATCTGCTCTCCGGTGGCCGGCTCGTCAGCCCGTGCGGCAGCACGTATCGGGGCCACAATCAGCACCCCGGTTCGTACGTCTACCGCTGCAAGAGGCGGGAAGAGGAGTACGCGGGTGCTGGCGGGACATGCGACTGCCCTCCGCTGGACGTGGATGTTGTTGACAAGCAGGTCTGGAAGGACGTGCGCCGCACGCTCGGTGACGCCGAGCAGATGAAGGCCATGGCGCAGGACTGGGTGAAGGAAGCCACGTCGGAGCACGTCGATTACGTCGGTCGCATTGCCGCCCTTGACCAGCAGATCGCCGAGCAGCGCCAAACCCTCAACGTGACAATGGCCGTGGCTGCGAGGCAGGCCATTAAGCAGGGGTTGTCCGAGGAGGAGGCTGAAGCCTCCGTGGAGCGCACGCTGAAGCCCTTGAACCAAGAGCTGGAAGACCTGGAGAAGCTGCGCCGTGAGGCGCTCGCCTGGCAGCGCGACGCGGCGAAAGCGGGGGAGAGGGCGCGCGATTTCGAGCGGCTGGCCGAGGCGGCCCGAGCCAGCATGGGAGACATGACGGCAGCGGAAAGGGATGAGCTTTTTCAGGCTGCTGGATTGATCGCCAAAGTGGTGGACTCCGGCGAACGCCGATTTGGAGTGCCTTGCATGGTGACCGCGTGGTTTCACGAGAATGGACGACTCGTGCCCACGCTCACCGATGAGCGCGGGGAGCGCATTGCACATTTGGTGCAGCCCCGCCGATCTGACGCTAAGTACGACCGGCGAATGGTGGTGGAAGCTCTTCTTCACAAGGCTCGTACGGGTCTGAAGTACAGGGACCTGCCCGCCGAGTACGGCAAGCCGGACACCCTCCAGACGACCGCGAACCGCTGGCTCAAGAGGGGCGTCTGGAGCCAGATGATGGACTTGCTGAGGGATGCGCCTGGGCAGCCGGCCTGGAGGCCGGACCCCATCCGCGTGGAGGTCAGCCTTAAGCCGCTGGCTATTGAGTCCAAGCTAGGTAACGAAGACTGCGCCGGTTGGAGTACGGGCCCCCCAGGCAGAACTCCGTACGCTCGCCGAAGCCCTGATGCGCCACGTCGTGCTGCACGATCCGCGCGTGCGCGCCGCAGTCCTTGATGAGCGCCGCCAGTTCGAGCAGCGCGAACACGTCGAAGCGGTGCACCGCGCCCTCGGAGCCCGCCTCGCGGTTCACGACCAGCAGGCACTCCGCGTTCCCCGGCAGTCCGAAGAAGGCCTGCTGACGGCGGAGCCTGCGGCGCCACAGGGCCGTGCGGGCCAGCCAGCCGAGCGCGGCGCTGACCCCGGTGGCTATCACGCCGAGCGCGATGTTGAGCAGGTCTTCATACATGGGCGCGCATGGTAGCGCCACCGTGTCCCCGGGGGTCCTGGCAAGGGGTCCGCCCTGAAGTTAGGCTCGCCGGACGGTCGTTGACTGGAGGTACGGATGCGTCGCTCCACAGTACGGAACACCTCGCTCGCCGCCGTCGCCGCGACGGTTCTCTCGGTGGGCGCCGCGGCGCCACCCGCCGCCCCCGCCACCGCCCCTCCCGCCGCACCGGCCAAGTCCCCGGTCGCCGTCGGGTACGGCGGAGCCGTCGCCAGCGTCGACCCCGACGCGTCTGCCGCCGGCATCGAGGTGCTGCGGCGCGGCGGCAACGCGGTGGACGCGGCCGTGGCCACCGCCGCGGCGCTCGGCGTCACCGAACCGTACTCGGCGGGCATCGGCGGGGGCGGCTACTTCGTCCACTACGACGCCAGGACCCGCACCGTCCGCACCATCGACGGTCGCGAGACCGCGCCGCGCTCCGCCGACGCGTCCCTGTTCCTCGACGACGACGGCACACCCCTGCCGTTCGAGGAGGGCATGACCAGCGGCCTGAGCGTCGGCACCCCGGGCACCCCCGCCACCTGGGAAGCCGCCCTCGACGCCTGGGGCACCAAGTCCCTCCCGGAGCTGCTGGCACCCGCCGAACGGCTGGCCCGCGACGGCTTCACCGTCGACGCCACCTTCCGCGCGCAGACCGCCGCCAACGAGGCCCGGTTCCGCGACTTCCCCGCCTCCGCGCAGCTCTTCCTGCCGGGCGGCCGGCTCCCCGAGGTCGGCTCGGTGTTCAAGAACCCCGACCTGGCCCGGACGTACGGCAAACTGCGCCGCCACGGCACCAAGGTGCTCTACCGGGGCGAGGTCGCCCGCGACATCGTCCGTACGGTCCAGGACCCCCCGGTGCGCGACGGCGCCACCCGGACCGTCCGGGCCGGTGACCTGAAGATGCGTGACCTGGCGGCGTACGAGACGGTGTGGCGCAAGCCCACGAAGGTCGCGTACCGCGGCCTGGACGTCTACGGCATGGCGCCCTCCTCGTCGGGCGGCACCACCGTGGGCGAGGCCCTGAACATCCTGGAGCGCACCGACCTCTCACCGGCGCGCACGTCGCAGGAGCGCTACCTGCACCGGTTCATCGAGGCGAGCCGCGTCGCCTTCGCCGACCGCGGGCGCTGGGTCGGCGACCCGGCCTTCGAGGACGTACCGGTCAAGGGCCTGCTGTCGCAGCGGTTCGCCGACGCGCGCGCGTGCCTCATCCGCGACGACGCCGTGCTGACCAGCCCGCTCGCGCCCGGCGACCCCCGTCACCCGGCGCCGTGCGCGGCCGGCGCGGCGGCCGCCCCCACGACGTACGAGGGCGAGAACACCACCCACCTGACGACGTCCGACAAATGGGGCAACGTCGTCGCCTACACCCTCACGATCGAGTCGACCGGCGGCAGCGGGATCACCGTGCCCGGGCGGGGCTTCCTGCTCAACAACGAGCTGACCGACTTCTCCTTCGCCCCGGCGAACCCGGCGGTGCACGACCCGAACCTGCCCGGCCCCGGCAAGCGGCCCCGCTCGTCGATGTCCCCCACGATCGTCCTCGACCGCCACGACCGCCCGGTCCTGGCGCTCGGCTCGCCGGGCGGCGCCACCATCGTCACCACGGTCCTGCAGACCCTGACCGGGGTGGTGGACCGCAAGCTGCCGCTGGTCGAAGCCATCGCCGCGCCCCGCGCCAGCCAGCGCAACCAGACCACGACGGAACTCGAACCGGCGCTGTACGGCAGCGGCCTGCGCACCGCTCTCGAAGCCCTGGGCCACCGCTTCCGCGAGAACCCGGAGATCGGCGCGGCCACCGGCGTCCAGCGGCTGCCCGACGGCCGCTGGCTCGCCGCCGCGGAGAAGACCCGCCGCGGTGGCGGCTCCGCGATGGTGGTGCGCCCGGCGGGCTGAGCCCGGCCCGCCGGGGCGTCCCTCACCAGGCGACCGGCAGGGTCTGCGGTCCGCGGATCAGCCCCTTGCTCTGCCACACCATGTCCTCCGGCTCCACCGCGAGCCGGAGGGCGGGGAACCGCTTCAGCAGGCTGGAGAGCATGACCTCCGACTCCATCCGGGTCATCTGCGCGCCCATGCAGTGGTGCGAGCCGTACCCGAAGGCCATGTGCGGCGCGTCCGCCCGGTCGAAGTCGAGCACCTCCGGGTCCTTGAACACCCCCGGGTCCCGGTTGGCCGCGAGGTACGAGGCGTAGACGACCTCGCCCGCGCGGATCGTCACTCCGCCGATCTCGATGTCCTCCATGGCGACGCGGGGCAGCCCCACCCCGTTGCGGTGCGGGATGAACCGCAGCAGCTCGTCGACGGCCTGCGGCAGCAGCTCCGGCTCCGCACGGAGCCGGGCCAGGTGCTGGGGGTGGGTGAGCAGGGCGTACACCATGTTGGCGCTGTTGTTGCGTACCGCGTGGGCGCCGCTGACCTGGATGGCGGTGGTGACGGACACCGCCTCCTCCTGGTTGAGCTCGCCGTTGTCCAGGGCCTCGGCGAGCACGGTCGCCAGGTCCTCGCGGGGTTCGCGCCGCCGCCGCTCCAGCAGCTCGGTGATGTACGCGGTGAGCTCGGCCTTCACCTGCCGGCTGCGCTCCGGGCCCGGCCCGGACGACATGATCAGATCCGGCCAGCCGGCCAGCCGGTGCCGGTCCTCCTCCGGTACGCCCAGCAGGTCGCTGACCACCGACAGCGGCATCGGCCCGTGGAGCATCGCCATCAGGTCGGCGGGCGGGCCGTGCCGCTCCACCTCGTCCAGCAGGCGGTCGGCGGTCTGCTGCGCCAGCGGGCGCAGCCGCTTCATCCCCTGCACGGTGAACGCCCTGGCGACCACCTTGCGCAGCCGCGAGTGCTCCGGCGGGTCGACGTAGTTGAAGCCGGCGTGGGAGGCGATCTGATGTGCGGTCATCCCGGTCACCCGCGCGGTACGTTCCGCCAGTGCCCGGCGGCTGAGCCGCGGGTCCGAGGTGATCGCCCGGACGTCCTCGTACCGCGTCACGAGCCACGCCTCGCCCTCGCCGTACGGGAGCCGGACGCGCGCCACGGGCTCGTCGCGCAGCAGTTCGTCGAGCAGCGGGTCGAACTGCAGGCCCGGTAGGTCGTCGATCGCCCAGAACCGCGCGGGCGGGGTCTGCGCCGTGGTCGTGTCCGTCATCCCGGTGCTCGCTTTCCGATGGGTCCGTTCAGGCCACGGGCATCTGTTCCCGACCTGCCCGCCGTCCGACGCCGTGCCGGGTCAGCTACCCCCGGATGGACGAAAGGGAAAATAAACACACTTGACCGTATGAATGGGTGACAGTGTGCCCATTGACCGTGGAGCGGGCGGCCCGGGCGGGCAAGGACGGCTCGTCGGCACGACAGCCACAGGAGATCCAGGATGCCCAGAACTTCCCGAAAGACCCGCATCGCCGTCCGCGGTGCGTTCGCCGCCTCGGTCATCGCCACGACCCTGACGACGGTCCCCGCCCACGCCGAGGACTCCGCGCGCAGCGCGCTCCCCAGCCACCAGTGCACCGTCAACGGCGTGGCGGTGGACCCCGGTGAGCGGGTTACCGGCACGCGCCGCGACGACAAGATCGAGTGCGAGAACGACGTCGAGAACGTCATCATCTTCGGCGGCGGCGGCAACGACAACATCCGCGTGAAGGGTCTGATCCTCGACTCGCAGATCCTCGGCGGCGACGGCGACGACACCATCCAGACCAGCCACCTGATGCCGCGCCACGGCTCCTCGACCATCCGCGGCAACAGCGGCGACGACACCATCATCGTCGCCACCGTCCGCGGCACGGCCGACCACGGCGCCACCGTCTACGGCGACATGGGCAACGACCGCCTCACCGTCGGCAGCGTCCACGGCGCCCCCGGCGACTACGCCCGCGGTGGCGGCCAGGTCTTCGGCAACGACGGCACGGACCACATCACCAGCGGCACCATCGACTTCGGCGGCCGGGTCCTCGGCGGTTCGGAGAACGACCTCATCGAGGCCAAGGCCGTGGGCCCCGAGGCGGGCGGCACCATCCAGGGCGGTCCCGGCGTCGACACCATCCGCGGCACCGAGAACTCGGTGCTGTCGGCCGGTCCGGGCTGGGGTGTCGTGGACGGCGGCCTGGACGTCGACGAGTGCAAGGTCGAGCACGCCGCGCCGGACCGCGCCCGCAGCACCATCGCCAGCTGCCCGTGACCCGCTGACGCGGCACCGCCCGCGTGGGTCCGTCCCGTGAGGGACCGTGCAGGAGGGCCGGGTACGAGCAGCCGCTCGTACCCGGCCCTCGGCCGTTCCGCCCGCGGGCATCCCTGCGCGACCGTGTCCCCGTGCGGCCGTCCCTCCCCGGCCGCCGCGCCGTGAACGCCGCACGTGGACGAGGCTTGGACGAGGCTCGGCGCGCTGTCCGTGCCGTGCCCGGCCGGCTCACCGCGGCCTCAGACGGTGTCCCGCGCCGCCCCGCCGAGTGCCGGTCCGCCGGCCGCCCCGGTGCCGGAGCCTGCTGCCGGTCCGCCGGCCGCCCGGGCGTCCGTCGCGTCCGTCGCGTCCGCCGCGTCCGCAGGGCAGGCCGTGCCCGCCGCGTCCGCCGGGTCGGCCGACCGCCGGGCCTCCTCCAGCAGTTCGCGCGCCTTCGCCTCCGCCTCGTCGTACCGCTCGGGGTGGGCCGAGCGCTGGACCTCCTGGGCGGTCCGGCCGGGGGTGAGGTCCGGGCACCGGCGCTCCACCTGGACGGCCCGGTGGAGGAACCGCCCGGCGGCGTACGACACGTCCATGATCTGCTCGGGTGTGCCCCAGCCCTGGCTCGGCCGCTGCTGGAACACCCCGAGCGAGTCCTTGTCGCCGCAGTCGAGGTTGTTCATGTGCGACTCGACCCACCCGGCTTCGAAGCCGGCGAGCATCACCTTGCCGGACACGCCGAGGTCGCGGCCGACGGCGTACACGGTCCTGATGACCTCCGGGTCATGACCGGGCGGAACGCGGCAGGGGCGTGACATGACGAGGGCCTACCCGCCCGCCGCGGGCCGCCACCCGTGGTGGCGTCAGTCCGCCACGGCCGGCTGGACGCGGCGGCGCGGGGTGGCGGACCCGTCCCGGTCGGTCCGGTCCAGCAGCGCGGGCGGCAGGTCGCGTGCGCACGAAAAGCTCCCGTAGCCCGGACGTAACACGACTGGGGTCGAATGCCTGCGGACCGGAGACTTCCGTCGGCAGTGGGGGCAGGGGCGTTGCATGACGCTGCATCAACATCCGTCCGGTATCGCGCTGTTCAGGGACTGGCTGGGCGTGCTGGTGGAGCGGCTCGACCCCCGGGGCGGCTGGTACGGCGTCTTCTGCCGCCGCGACCCCGCCGGCATGCGGGCGTGTCTCGACGGTGCGGAGATCCCGCCCTGGGATGTGGTGGAAGCGCTGCTCCAGGACCTCGCCACCGCGTACGGCGACCGGGTCGCGCAGGCGGAGGCGGCCCGCGCCCGGGACCTGTACGCCGCGGCGGTCGCGGCCCACGACGGCCGCCCGGGCGCCCGCGCGGCGCTGCACGCGCGGCTGGAGCGGATGCGGCGCGAGCAGGCGTACGCCGCGGGACGCGGTGAGGAACTGGCCGGCCTGCTGTCCGCAGCGGCGGAGGGCTCCGACGAGGCCGACCGCCTCGCCCGCGACCTGGGGTGGCTCCACGACGACCACGCCCGCGCCTCCGCCCGCATCGACGAACTCCGCGCCCGGCTGGCCGCCCTGCCGCCCGTCCCGGTACGGACCCCGCCGCCCGCCCCTTCGCCCGGCCCGCCACCCGTCGTCGCACCACCACCGGTACCCGTGCCCGCTGCCGCTTCCGTCCCCGCGCCACCGTCCGCCCCCGTGCCCGCTCCCGCCTCCGAGGCCCCGCGCGGCGACGGAGCCTCCGACGGCGGCCGGTGGCCCTGGAGCCGGCGCGGCGGTGCCGGTGGCGTGCCGAGGAAGCGGCCCCGGGGCGCGCGGTACGCCTGGATCGAGGAGCCGGAACCGGACGGCGACGAGCCGGGGCCGGCGGCCGGCGCGGCGGACGCGGGCCATGAGGCGCTCACGGTGCCCGAGCTGCCCGTCGCCGGCGCGGTACCGCGAGGTGCCCGGTTCGGGGGCGCCCCGGCCGCCGAGGAGGCACCGCCCCCTCCCGCCGGGCCCACCGCGGAGGACCGGCGCGCCGCACAGGAGGCCGTGGCCGCGCTCGTCGCCCTGCGCGCCCGGGGCCGCGGTGGCGAGGCGCACGCCCTGCTCTGCGAGGCGGCAGCCGGGCCCGCCGCCCGGCTCCCGCTGCTCGCCGCCGGGCTGCGCGACGCCGGGCTCGCGCCCGACTGGGCCACCTTGCTGTGGGAGGCCGCGTCCCTGCCGCCCGAGCACCTCGCGGCCGTGGCCGGCGAGCTCGGCGCGGCCGGCCTCGACCAGGACGCCCGGCACCTGCTGCGCCAGGGCGTGGCGCGGCCCCTCGGGGAGACGGCCGCCGCGGTGCTGGCGCTCGACGAGGCCGGCCGGGAGGGGCATGTCCGGGCCCTGCTGGACGCCTTCGTCCGCTCGCGCACCGCGGAGGACGCCGCCCGCCTCGCCGCGTACGCCCCGCACGTCCTGGTGCCCCGGCTCCTCGAGGCCCACCGCGCGGTGCCTGCGCGGGAGCGCGCTGAACACGGCCGGGGCGACCTCGTGCATGCGCTGCGCGTGGCGGGGCTGGCCTGAGGCTGTTCGCGCCCGCGCGCGAAAATTGCCGGGTGTCGACCACTCGGGTACGAAACGTGATCGACTCCGCCGGTTCACGGCGGCGGTCTTGCTCCGGGATGTGACGAGGCTTACGTTCACTGTCTACGCACCGCGTCTACGTGCGTAGAGGCTCTCTGACGCCGTGCCGAAGGAGCAGCTCATGTCCCACGTCGTGCGCGCCGCCCTGGTCCAGGCCACCTGGACCGGCGACACCGAATCCATGATCGCCAAGCATGAGGAGCACGCCCGCGAGGCGGCCCGGCAGGGCGCCAAGGTCATCGGTTTCCAAGAGGTGTTCAACGCTCCGTACTTCTGCCAGGTCCAGGACCCGGAGCACCACCGCTGGGCCGAGCCCGTCCCGGACGGGCCGACCGTCCGCCGGATGCAGGACCTCGCCCGCGAGACCGGCATGGTGATCGTCGTCCCCGTCTTCGAGATCGAGAGCCCCGGCTTCTACTACAACACCGCCGCGGTCGTCGACGCCGACGGCTCGTACCTCGGCAAGTACCGCAAGCACCACATCCCCCAGGTCAGGGGCTTCTGGGAGAAGTACTACTTCCGGCCCGGCAACCTCGGCTGGCCCGTGTTCGACACCGCCGTCGGCCGCGTCGGCGTCTACATCTGCTACGACCGGCACTTCCCCGAGGGCTGGCGCCAACTCGGCCTGAACGGCGCGCAGCTGGTCTACAACCCCTCCGCCACCCACCGCGGTCTGTCCTCCCACCTCTGGCAGCTGGAGCAGCCCGCGGCGGCCGTCGCCAACCTGTACTACGTCGCCGCCATCAACCGCGTCGGCCAGGAGGAGTACGGCGACAACGACTTCTACGGCAGCAGCTACTTCGTCGACCCGCGCGGCCAGTTCGTCGGTGACGTCGCCTCCGACAAGGAGGAGGAGCTCGTCGTCCGCGACCTCGACTTCCGCCTGATCGACGACGTACGGCAGACGTGGGCGTTCTACCGCGACCGCCGGCCCGACGCGTACGACGGGCTGGTGAAACCGTGATGAGCGACCTGTACGCGCGCCACCGGGCCGTCATCCCCGACTGGGTCGCCCTCTATTACCGGGACCCCCTCGAAATCACCCACGGCGAGGGCCGCCACGTCTGGGACGCCAACGGCAGGCGCTACCTCGACTTCTTCGGCGGCATCCTCACCACCATGACCGCCCACGCGCTGCCCGAGGTCACCAAGGCGGTCACCGAGCAGGCCGGACGGCTCCTCCACTCGTCCACGCTCTACCTCAACCGCCCGATGGTGGAGCTCGCCGAACGCATCGCCCGCCTCTCCGGCATCCCGGACGCCCGCGTCTTCTTCACGACCTCCGGCACGGAGGCCAACGACACGGCGCTGCTCCTGGCCACCACGTACCGCCGCACCAACCAGATCGTGGCGATGCGCAACAGCTACCACGGCCGCTCCTTCTCCACGGTGTCCGTCACCGGCAACCGCGCCTGGTCGCCGACCAACCTCTCCCCGCTGCAGACGCTGTACGTGCACGGCGGCGTGCGCACCCGCGGCCCGTACGCGCACCTCGGCGACGCCGCGTTCATCGAGGCGTGCGTCGCGGACCTGGAGGACCTGCTCGGGCACACCGCCGACGTCGCCGCGCTGATCGCCGAACCGATCCAGGGCGTCGGCGGGTTCACCTGCCCGCCCGACGGGCTGTACGCGGCGTTCCGCCGGGTCCTGGACCGGCACGGCATCCTGTGGATCGCCGACGAGGTGCAGACCGGGTGGGGCCGCACCGGCGAGCACTTCTGGGGCTGGCAGGCGCACGGTGCGAGCGGCCCCCCGGACATCCTCACCTTCGCCAAGGGGATCGGCAACGGCATGTCCATCGGCGGGGTCGTGGCCCGCGCCGAGATCATGAACTGCCTGAACGCCAACTCCATCTCGACGTTCGGCGGCTCGCCCGTCACCATGGCGGCCGGCCTCGCGAACCTCTCGTACCTCCTGGAACACGACCTGCAGGGCAACGCCCGCCGGGTCGGCGGATTGCTCATCGAGCGGCTGCGCGCCGCAGCGGCGGGCAGCGACCTCGTCCGCGAGGTCCGCGGCCGCGGACTGATGATCGGCGTCGAGCTGGTGAAGCCGGGCACCGACGAGCCGAACCCGGACGCGGCCACGGCCGCACTGGAGGCGGCCCGGGACGGCGGCCTGCTGATCGGCAAGGGCGGCGGTCACCGCACCACCGCGCTGCGCATCGCCCCGCCGCTGTCCCTCACGGTCGCCGAGGCCGAGGAGGGCGCCGCCATCCTCGAACAGGCCCTGCGCTCGCTCTAGCGGTACCGCCGTCCCGCCTTCCTGCTGTCCTGCCACTCCCGCCGTCCAGCCGGCCGAAGGGGGCCGCACCATGAGCACCACCCGTACCCTCATCCGTAACGGCCTCGTCATCACCGCCGCCGACGAGACCCACGCCGACGTCCTGATCGAGGACGGCCGCATCGCCGCCCTCGCCGCCCACGGCTCGGCCGTCGCCGCCTCCTGGGCCGCGGGCGCCGACCGGACGATCGACGCGACCGGCAAGTACGTCATCCCGGGCGGCGTCGACGGCCACACCCACATGGACTTCCCCTTCGGGGGGACCTTCTCCTCCGACGACTTCGAGAGCGGTACCCGCGCCGCCGCCTGGGGCGGTACCACCACCATCGTCGACTTCGCCGTCCAGACGGTGGGCCACTCGCTGCGCGAGGGGCTGGATGCCTGGCACGCCAAGGCCGACGGCAAGTGCGCCGTGGACTACGGCTTCCACATGATCGTCTCCGATGTGAACGACCGCTCCCTCAAGGAGATGGACCTGCTGGTAGAGGAGGGCGTCACCTCCTTCAAGCTCTTCATGGCCTACCCCGGCGTCTTCTACAGCGACGACGGCAGGATCCTGCGCGCCATGCAGCGCGCCTCGGTCAACGGCGGGCTGATCATGATGCACGCCGAGAACGGCATCGCCATCGACGTCCTCGTCGAACAGGCCCTCGCCCGCGGCGAGACCGACCCCCGCCACCACGGCGAGGTCCGCAAGGTGCTGCTGGAGGCGGAAGCCACCCACCGCGCCATCCAGCTCGCCCGCGTCGCGGGCGCGCCGCTCTACGTCGTGCACGTGTCGGCCGAGGAGGCCGTCGCGGAACTCGCCGCCGCGCGCGACAAGGGCCTCGCCGTCTTCGGCGAGACCTGCCCCCAGTACCTCTTCCTGTCCACCGACAACCTCGCCGAGCCCGGTTTCGAGGGCGCCAAGTACGTGTGCAGCACACCGCTGAGGCCGCGCGAGCACCAGGCGGCGCTCTGGCGCGGCCTGCGCACCGACGACCTCCAGGTCGTCTCCACCGACCACTGCCCCTTCTGCTTCACCGGCCAGAAGGAGCTCGGACGCGGCGACTTCTCCCGGATCCCCAACGGGCTGCCGGGCGTGGAGAACCGCATGGACCTGCTCCACCAGGGCGTCGTCGACGGCCACATCGGCCGCCGCCGCTGGATCGACATCGCCTGCGCCGCGCCCGCCCGGATGTTCGGCCTCTATCCCAAGAAGGGCACCATCGCCCCCGGCGCCGACGCCGACGTCGTCATCTACGACCCCCACACCGAGCAGACCATCTCGGCCACCACGCACCACATGAACGTCGACTACTCCGCGTACGAGGGCAGGACCGTCACCGGCCAGGTGGAGACCGTCCTCTCGCGCGGCGAGGTCGTCATCGACCGCCGCACCTTCACCGGCCGCGCCGGACACGGCCTCTACACGCCACGCTCCACCTGCCAGTACCTGAACTAGGGGGTGTCGTGCCGCTCACGCCGGGCTCGCGACGCCCGGCACCGCACCTCGCCGCGTTGTCGTCGGTCGCCGACGGCCCCCGTTGCCCTTCGGGCACGGGAGGTGTACCCACCGCGTCGACTCCCTCCTCCGCCTTGCGATGCACGGCACCCGAACGCCGCTCACCGATCCAGCCTGATCGACCAGACACCCCCTGGGAGGCCACCCCGTGGACTTCGGACTCGTCCTGCAGACCGACCCGCCCGCCTCGGCGGTCGTCGGGCTGATGCGGCGCGCGGAGCGCAACGGCTTCCGCTACGGCTGGACCTTCGACTCCGCCGTGCTCTGGCAGGAGCCCTTCGTCATCTACAGCCAGATCCTCGAACACACCAGCACCCTGACCGTCGGGCCCATGGTCACCAACCCGGGCACCCGTACCTGGGAGGTCACCGCCTCCACCTTCGCCACCCTCAACGACATGTTCGGCAACCGCACCGTGTGCGGCATCGGCCGCGGCGACTCCGCCATGCGCGTCGCCGGCCGCAAACCCAACACCCTGGCCCGGGTGGGCGAGGCGATCGACGTCATCCGCGACCTGGCGGAGGGGCGCGAGGCACTCGTCGACGGCCGGCCGATCCGCATCCCGTGGATCAGGAACGGCAAACTGCCCGTGTGGATGGCGGCGTACGGCCCGAAGGCCCTCGCCCTCGCCGGGCAGAAGGCCGACGGCTTCATCCTCCAGCTCGCCGACCCCTACCTGACGGAGTGGATGGTCGCGGCGGTGCGCAGGGCCGCCGAGGAGGCCGGCCGCGACCCGTCCTCGATCACCATCTGCGTCGCCGCGCCCGCGTACGTCGGCGACGACCTGGCGCACGCGCGCGACCAGTGCCGCTGGTTCGGCGGGATGGTCGGCAACCACGTCGCCGACCTGGTGAGCCGCTACGGCGAGCACTCGGACCTGGTGCCCGAGGCCCTCACCGCGTACATCAAGGCCCGGCAGGGCTACGACTACGGCCACCACGGCCGCGCCGGAAGCCCCTCCACGGACTTCGTCCCGGACGACATCGTCGACCGCTTCTGCCTGCTGGGCCCGCCCGCCGCCCACATCGCCAAACTGAAGGCGCTCAAGGCCCTGGGCGTCGACCAGTTCGCCGTCTACGACATGCACGACGCGAAGGAGGCGACGATCGACGCGTACGGCTCCGAGATCATCCCGGCACTCACCGGCTGACATCACCGCGTGGGTGGAGGGGCGTATCAAGAGAAGCGTGCGCCGTGCGTACGTGCTGGTGGCCCTACATGGACCGGGCGGCCGGTCTTGCGGTTTTCCAGGTCCACGCCTCTCCGACGTGCTCGCGTGAGGAAGAGGCCCGTTTCCGCGGATCGACGGCCGTGGCGGCGAGGCCCCGCCAGGAGCGGGCGAGGTTTTGCCCGCGCCCGCTCCTGTATGCCGAGCATCTCGCCGTGAACGAGGTCGGCGGACCCTATGTCGGCACTGCGCGGTGGATCGGCGTACCCCTGGGCGAGTTGCTCACAGAAGCCGGGGTCCAGCCGCCGTCACAGGGAGGGCGGGCAGATCGGTTGGTCTCGCGGTCCGTCGACGGCATGACGCTCGGCAGCCACCGACCACGCTGCCCTCGAACGGTGTGCTCGGACCCGTTGACACACGAGCCAGGCCCCCAGGGACCGGCCCCGGAGGGCCGGTCCGCCGAGGGGCCGGCGGCCCGTGGGTCAGGAGACGGGAGCGGTTTCCGGGTCGAGGCCGTGGGCGGTGACCAGGTGGGCTGTGCCGTCGGCGAGCCGGTAGGACAGACCGACGACCGCGACCCTGCCGCCCTCGACGGCTTCGGCCAAGGCCCGGGAGCGGTCCAGGAGGAGATCGACGGTGTGCCGGATGTGCCCGGTGATGAAGTCCGCGTCCTTGCTGCAGCCGGCGGCGCGGGCGGCCAGCACGCTCGGTGCCACCTTTTCGATCACGTCCCGCACGTAACCGCCGACGGTCGTGCCGTTCTCGACGGCGGCGCGGGTGGCCGCGACGGCACCGCAGGCGTCATGGCCGAGAACCACGACCAAGGGACTGCCGAGCACGCTGACCGCGTATTCGATGCTGCCCAGCACTTCGGAGCCCACCACGTGACCGGCGGTCCGTACGACGAAGAGGTCTCCGAGACCGCGGTCGAAGACGATCTCGGCGGCCAGCCGGGAGTCGGAGCAGCCGAACATCACGGCGAACGGGTACTGGGCCGACGCGGTTTCGGACCGCCGGGCGGCGTCCTGGTTGGGGTGCTCCGGCGAACCGGCAACGAACCGCTTGTTGCCGGCCAGGAGCAGCTCGAAGGCTTCACGGGGCGTCATTGTCTGGGCTTGGGTCATGGCGGCAGATTACGGCCTCGGTCCCGCCAACCCCTGTAGTGGGGCGCTCGGCACCGTGCGGATCGCCCTGAGGACGTGAGGGGTGTACACCAGCACGGCTGCGAAGAAGCGCCGGGCACGGCCCGCTCCCGGGACGCGCCGATCCCGAGCCGGGTTCATTCAGGTCGCGCGGCGGTGGGCCTGACAAGGCGACGCTGACGAAGATGCTCACGTACCACGACGTGGGCCAGAAACTCATGCCCGAGCAGCTGGAGAGCGGCACCTTCGAGACGCTGGAGAAGGGCACGAAGATGTGACACCACACGACACGGCAGGGGCCCGGCACCGCGCGACCATGGTGTGGCTCGTATCCCTGCCCGTGCAAGCCGCCCAGTACATCCCCGAGCCGCCCGGGCCCTTGCTGTCCGCCGGAGTCGGGGTGTGGGCGCTCGGCCTGTTCTTCGAGGCCGTGGGTGACTACCAGCTCGCACGCTATGAAACCGCCCCGGCCGACCAGGACCGCATCATGGACAGGGGTCTGTGGGCCTGGACCCGGCATCCCAACTACTTCGGCGACTTCCTCGCCCGGTGGGGTCTCTTCCTCATTGCGTCCGCCAGTTGGCAGACTGCCGCGATGTCCCTCATCTCGCCCGTCGTCATGTCGCCGCTCCTGACCAAAGGGAGCGGGAAACGGCTCCTGGCGGCCCACATGGTCCGGCGCCCCGGATGCGCCGCCCGTACCAGCGGCTTCTTCCCCATGCCCCCGAGAGGTGCCCGTTGACCCACGAACCCTCGCGCGGCAGCGGAGCCCTCTCGGCCAGCGGCACCACCACACACCTGGCTTTGCGGCACGTGCCTGCCGCCCCGCAGGCCGCCGTCCTCCTGCTGCACGGCGGACGCGCGGACGCCGTGACGCCACCGCCCCGGCTCAACCTGCCGTCGCTGCGTATGCGCCCCTTCGCCACGGCGATCCTCCGCGAGACCCGGCCCCACCCGGTGCTGGTGGCCGAGGTCCGCTACCGCCACCGCGGCTGGAACGGTCCGCGCGGCGACGCCGCCCGCGACGCACGCCACGCGCTACGCGAACTCCGCTCCCTGGCCGGGCCGCTGCCCGTGGTCCTCGTAGGTCACTCCATGGGCGGCCGAGCAGCGCTGTGCGCCGCCGACGAGCCGCAGGTGAAGGGCGTCGTGGCTCTCGCCCCCTGGTGTCCGCCGGGTGAACCGGTCACCCACCTCGCAGGCCGCACCGTCGTCGTCCTGCATGACGAACACGACCGCGTCACCCAGGCCGGGGCATCCTGGGAATTCGTCCGCCGAGCCCGCGGCGCCGGAGCGCGGGCCGGCGGCATTGCCATGGCCCAAGGAGGCCACGCCATGTTGCGCGCCGCTCCCACTTGGCACAGGCTCGCCGCTGCCGCGACAGCGGCCATTCTCGGCTACTCGGCCCCGCCCGCCGAGTTCTGCAGGGCGTTGTCCAACCATGAGTAGGGCTTGAGTGAGCCGCGCGATGCGGCTCCACCCGTGAAGAGCCACCGCGCCAATTCCCCTTCACGTCAATGAAGACCTGCACGTGGTGCTCCAGAGTACTCATCTCGTGGCAGGTCGGAGTGTTCGCCTCGTGACGGCACCACGGCGCCCGAGCGGTGATTGGAATTGCCATGGAGACGTCCGAGACCGTGAAACAGCTCCTGCAGGACGTCCGTAAAATGCTGTGGGAGGAAGGGCTCAATAGTGGCTTCGGGCTGACTGGTAGGGCGTAGCCGCTGACGATCCGGACCGGATGGGCGGTGGTCGGTGTCGTGCGGATGGCCAGGCGATGTGCGGTACAGCTTCGCTGATGTCACTTTCAGTGAACGATGCCGACAAGCGGCTCGGCGTCCGGCGAGCGGGTGACTGACGGTCACCGGCATGGCATCGCATCGCATACGGGAGCTTTTCGCAGCATGCTTGCCGTGTCAG
The DNA here is from genome assembly GCF_044455245.1 of Streptomyces sp. NPDC051310. Taxonomy (NCBI): domain Bacteria; kingdom Bacillati; phylum Actinomycetota; class Actinomycetes; order Kitasatosporales; family Streptomycetaceae; genus Streptomyces; species Streptomyces sp. NPDC051310. The sequence goes on along the minus strand of NZ_JBITEO010000002.1, from coordinate 48,914 downwards.
GGGCACACCGGAGAACAGGGCAACTTCCATCACCACTCCGGCTTGATTCTTGCTGGGGCGCCGGCAGGTGCTATCGATCCATGGTCGCCTCGGAGCTCTCGGCAGGTGAGAGGGACGAATGTGCGGGTACCGCCGTCTCTTTCGGTTCACTGCTCGGAGCGGACGTGCCCGTTTCGCGTGCGGTGGCGGCCGACGGCGGCCGCCACTGCGTGATCTCGGCAAACCACCAGGTACCCGCCACCACGCATGACCACAACAAGCCATTCATCGTCGCTGTCGGCCAGGGTGACTGCTCTGCCCACCGTTCCACGGCAGCCAGCGTTATCCAGCTGATCAGCAGGACGCACGTAACCCGTACACGGCGGTGTTTGAACATGTGCGCCCGGCTACCCGCGGCAGGAGTGATCACACCGTTCTGAGCCGTACCGCAGGTGGGCACCCTGTGCCGTTGCTGGGCTGCTGGCCCGGTATGCGCGGTGGCTGCTTTGAGGCAGCGATATCGGGGCACGCGCGAGTGCATGCAGGAATTCAGACGTGTGCCATGACCGCCGTGCACGGACGGTTGCCTGCTCCGCGGGTCAGCGCCTCACCACGGCGGGCTGGGGGACGGCACCGGCGCTCTGGACGGCGCTGGGGCAGGTGGCGTCGCCGGCTCATGGCCTATCGCGACATCTGCTGCTGCCATCTCCCGCCGGGGGGGCGGGTGAGGATTGTCTGCTGCTGGTGCACATCCGCAAGGGGTCGAGCGGGTGACGTACCAAACATGCGGCCCGTGTGCCGAGGGCGTAATCACCCACGTGATTCTCGACGAACCGTTCCGTTACAGCGGGCTGGGTACCAGAGGCCCGGCGGCAGTTTGCGGGCCGGGCGGTGCGAGGGGCTGGTGAGGAGCGGGACGGGCTGCTGCTTCAAGTGAAGGGGGCCACTGCCGCTGCAGCCGCTTGGTGGGTGCCGGCGTGGCTGCTGCCGTCGACGGTCACGGCTTTCGCCACGTTCGCCGCGTTGCTGGCGTTGCTGGCGTTGCAGTCGACGGTCTACCGGTCGTTGTGGGACTCGGCGCAGTATCCGGGGGTCATGGCGCTGGGGACCGCGCAAGCGGCGGCGTTCGGCAGCACTGCCGGCGTCCATGCCTGGAGCGTGGGTCGCGCTCATCACCCTGATAGGAGCACGGTTTCAACTCCTGGGCCGACAGGGGGTCCAGGTCCCTGGGGTAACCCTCTTCGCGTTCGCAGGCGGCGATGGCGAAATCGGCGATCTCAGCCGTAAGACCTTCTCCGCCGGCAAGACCGAATTCCCCTACGGCGCGTTCATCAACGCCACGATCAGCTTCATCCTCGTCGCCGCCGCGCTCTGCTTTCTCGTGGTGCTGCCGGTGAACAAGCTGCACGAGCGCTTCGCACCCAACCATGACGTCCAGGCACCCAAACGCGAATGCCCCCAATCCTCAGCCCCGTACCCACCCAGGCACGCCGATGCGCGGCTTGCACCAGCCCGCTGCCAACCCTGCCCGCCCAGGAAGCGGTAACCAGGGCCGGTGAGTGACAACGGCGTCTCAAGGCGCGGCGTCATAGCCACCCGTTGCGGCGGAAGACCCGGTGGAGGAGGGTGCACGCGCTGACCATCACGGCAACGGCCAGGGGGTAGCCGTAGGTCCATTCCAGTTCCGGCATGTGGGCGAAATTCATGCCGTAGACGCCGGCGATGAGAGTGGGCAGGGCGAAGATGGCGGCCCAGGCGGAGATGGTGCGCATGTCGTCGTTCTGCCAGGTCCCCACCCGGGCCAGGTGGGCGTCCAGTACGGAGTTGAGCAACTCGTCCAAGGACCGGGCCTCGGTATCGGCGCGGTGCACGTGGTCGGCGACGTCGCGAAAGTACGGAAGGGCCTCCTCCGGCCAGCCGGAGCGCGGACCGGCGAAGTCCTGCACCACCGGCACCAGGGGCTGCACAGCGTCGCGGAATCCCAGGACCTCTCGCTTGAGGGAGTACACCTCTTCGATCACGTCCTCGCGCACCGGGGAGAACACTCGGCGCTCCAGGCCGGTCAGATCACCGCGCACTTCCTCGGCGATGGCGGTATAGGCGTCGACGGTCACGTCCAAGACCGCGTGCAGCACCGCCACCGGTCCCAGCGCCAGCATAGCCGGGTCGCGGTCGAGCCGGCGGACGGCTTCGGCCGCGGGGTCCGCCTGTCCGTGGCAGACAGTAAGGACGAAATTCGGGCCGAGGAAGATCATGATCTCGCCCGACTCCACCTGCGAGGTTTCCTCCACGTACCACAACGTCTTCAGCGCGACGGAAAGCACATCGCCGTAGCGCTCGCGCTTGGGCCGCTGATGCGCCTGGACGGCGTCTTCGACCGCCAAGGGGTGCAGACCCAGCTCACCGGCCAGCGCCTCAACCTCCTGTGCCGAAGGATCAGCCAGGCGGATCCACCCGAACGTACCCTCCGGCGCGTCCCGCAACCGCTTCAATGCGCTAACGCTGCCCTCCACCCCATCAGGTGCCTGCGGACTGCCGTCACTTCGGTAGATCACACACTCCATGCCTTTACACCTACGCACCGCGCCCCGATCCATGCCCCTCACCTGACCGAGGAGCACCGGCTCGGATTCCTGGTGCCACCAAGGTGGGTGCCGCTGAAAACGCCCCCGCACCCGCCAGGGGCTTCAGGGGCCGGCCGGGCGGGCGCAGTGTCGCCTACGCGCTGCGGGGGCGCGCAGGTGTCAGGGTGTGATCAGCGTCGGCGGTCATCACCATCGTCGACGCCTTTGGCCTCGATCTTCTCCTTGCGGACCTCACCGGTAACGGTCTCCTCCTCGGTACGCTCCTCCGGCGTGAGACGGACGCGTTCGACCGGTACGGCCTCGGTCTCGACGGCGGGCTTCTCTTCGTGGAGGGTGACCTCGTGCTTGGCAGCCGATCTTGTTGCCCTCGGCGGCGATCTTCGCCTGGCGCATTCGGGTCGGCCCTCCCAGGGCCGGCCACTCGGCTCACCGGTGCCGGTGTCGCCGTTCCTGGATCTTCTTCATCTGCTCCTCGAGGAGCTTGTTACGGCCCTGGGCCCGGTGTCGCGTCTTGCTGCTCTGCTCACCTTGGCTCTTTTGCTGCCGCAACTTCTCGGCCATGTCTTTGGCCCGCTGCCTCATGCCTTCTACGCCCATGACGGCACCTCCTGGCAATTGCTTCAGTCCTATACACCAGATTGGCACCGGGGGGTGGCCCCCGCATCCGGCAGCGCCTGCAACATCGCGGCCCCTCCCCGGGAAGCCGTGTTCTGGTGGCGGCCTTAACCCGTGGGCGCCCGAGGGCGAGGGGCATCAGCCCTGGCTGGCTCCTGGCTCGTCCTCGTGCCGGACGTAGAGCGGCTGAGGCTGTTTCCAGTACCGGTCGAGCTGTCCGTCGGTCTCCCGCGCGGAGCTTGGTCGGCGGTGGGATCGAGCATGGAGGCGTCAAGCTCTGCCGGCCGGTCGCCCCCGGATCGGTGAGGAGGGCGGTGCGCCGCCAGGGTGCCCTGACGGCGCTGGGATTCCCGTACCGCCGGCGGTGGCGAGACACTGTCCACCATCGCGCGGCCAGGACCGTGGCGGTCAGAACCACCGCAGTGAGGGCGTGCAGTGCACGGTCGGCCACTGTCCCTTCCTCCGGTCCGCAGCCGGTCGGTGTGTGTCAGCCGGGCCAGGTGCCGGTCAGGCGGTGCATGGTTGCCGCGCCGCCCCGGTCGACGGCGGCTTTGACGGCAGCGAAGATCGCGCCTTGGACGGCTGCGGCGAGCAGGACTTCCTGCCAGGTGCGGTCCTGATCGGTGGCATCGGTGGCCTCGGTGGCATCGGTGGCCTCGGTGGCCTCGGGGGCGTCATCGTCGTGCCCGAGCACCTTCCATGCCAGCTTGAACGCCGCTCCGGCGATCATGCCGCTGGCGGCCCCGAGGCCGGACCTACGGGCTTGTAGGCGATCTTGGACGACTTTACCGGCGACCCCTGTTGCGGCACTTCTTGACCAGAGCCAGCAGCACGAGGGCGGCCACCGCCATCAACGGGCCGCGACGCCGGCGCGCGGCCTGCGTGACCTGGCTCGCCTTCTCGGTGACCGCTTCGGGAGTCTTCTCCTGGAACTTGCCCGCCACTGCGGCCGCGGCCTGAGTGATTTGTTCCTTGGTCCGGGCGGTGTCCCTGACCTGCTCTGCCTTCTGCTGCACCTGCGCCTTCACCTCAGTCGTCTTGTGCTGAACCTGTGCTTTCACATCCGCTTTGCCGGCCAGAGCCTCCACCGGCTGCCCGAGCTGCTCGCGCGTGGCCTCGGCCTTCGCACGCAGTTCCTCGGGCGTAGGGGGCTCGTCAGGGGGCTGCGGCTTGTCGCTCATCGGTGCGCTTTCTCCTTGATCTTGGCCACGTCGGCCTTGACACTGTCGATCGCCTGCTCGGGCGCGGGCGGGGCGGCCTGGGCGACCTGCTTCCTACCTAGCAGGGCCAGGACCATACGAAGGGCTGCCCTCGCCGCCGGTGACGTCGCGGACCGGGGCGTCGGCGTTGCGTTCGGCCGAGCCGATGCCGTTCAGGCAGGCGCGGTTGCTTTCGTGGTGCTCGCTGATGGCGATGACCTGTCCTCGTCGCGATCACCACGAAGTGGTAGCCAGTGGGCGCGGGTGTCAGGCCATCGTCCCGGCCGGAGTGCGGGTGGCGTCAAGGACATCCGCCAGCGGCAGCCTCAAGGCTGCGGCGATCTCGGCGAGTTCCTCCTCGGTGGGAGGAACCGGCCCCTGGGCGCCGTCTTGCACAAATGCCCTGATGCGTGGGGTGCGAATACCGGTGCGCTCTGCTAGCGCCTGAGCGGTCAGGTGGCGGCGGCGCATGGTTACTTGCAGGAGTTCTCCAAGGTCGGCCATACAGCTCGCCTGCCCCGGCCTACCGCCGTCATACGTCGGGCAGCTCTATTGCAGGAGCATGGCCGGCAATGGCGGCGGACTGTACGCGCAAACCGGTAACCGCCTCAGCGGTAGCCCGCAGCAGTTCGGCCGCCACCAGGTACCCGTCCACCTCGCTCCCGACCATGGGACAGACGCCGGGAGAGCCGCCATCGTCTTTCCGAGACACGAGGGCGCGCCTGCGCACGCAGATGGCGGGCATGCCACCACCAACGGTCCGAACGCGGACCTCCTCTCGCCGGGTGGCCTGGATCACCAGGGAAGTCGGGCGAGCACGGTCTTCCCGCCGCCGGGCCCGGGAATGACGCGTACCTCGTTGGCCACCCTGGCGATCAGTGTCCAGCCCCACCCGCCCCGCGCCCCGGTGATGTCGGGAGCGCGGGGCCGCGGGGGGCTGGCACTGGTGTCGCTGACTTCGACCAGCACGCTCTCGTCGTGCAGGGTCAGGCGCAGCGTGCAGGGCCCTGGGGCGTGCCGAACGGCGTTGGTGACCAGTTCGCTGGTCACCAGCAGCACTGCGTCGGTGACGGCGGGGCTGGCCGGGCCTCCGTACACCCGTTCGGCTTCGGTCAGGAAACCGGTGGCGACCCGGCGGGCCCGGGCGGGAGCGTCCGGGGCTTCATGCAAGTCGACGCAGCGCTGCACGCTTACGGTCATCAACGTCATCCCCCCGAGGCAGGCGACCGGTGGTTCGTGGTGCTTCTGATACGCCTGCCCAGGAAAAAGGCCCCGATATCAGAGGCCGAGCCGGATCAGGGATGGAGATGGTCAGTGCGGCCCGTTTGGCCGTCCCCGGGGCCCGCCGACAGGTCCAGCCGCCGCCTGCGTGTGGCTGGGTGAAACCGCTGGGTGGGGCAGGCTAGGCGGACTCGGCATCGCTGTTGATGGCGGATTCGGCAAGCAGGAGCCGTGCCTGTTCCACGGTAGGGGCGATATTGAAGATCATCTCTCCGCCGACCAGGCCCAGCAGGGACTGCAGCCGTTCCGAGACCGCGGCGAGCGCCAGCGCGCCCCCGGCGTCCTGTGTGGCCTGCAGGGCTGCCAGCAGTGCGTTGAATCCGCGCGAATCGCAGAACGCCACATCCGCGCAGTCCAGCACGACTCGCCGGTAACCCGCGTCGATCAGCTCCTCGACCGCCTCAGCCAGCAGCTCCTCGGTGCCCATGTCGAGTTCACCGGCCAATGCCAGTACCGCGTCCCGCTCGACCACCGCCGGTGTGATGACCAGCCTGTTCACCGGCACCCTCCACTTCCTTGGCCTTCGGTACCGACCCTGGCGGCAGCCACCATACGAGACCGCCGCCCAGATCTTCCCCAGCTCGGTTCCTGTCATGTCAGCACAGCGGGGTGAGCAGTGTCATCGACATGGACGGCTTCCTCGACCACGCGCTCCGGCTCGCCCTCGGTCATGGCCGCGCCGGGATCGGAGGGGGCCTGCATGACGTCGCCAGCCCCGCCCCCTTTTTCTGGAGAGGGCGGGGCTGGCGGTTGCGGCGGTGGCCGGGGTTTCAGCTGCCTACAGGGGTGACACCGAACATCAGGGTGCGACGACTGATGTCGTAGTGGACCGTTTCCGTGTTGGTGAGCAGATCCTGGAGAACGTCCGCGTCGTCGGCGTTGACCGTGAGCACTTCTTCCCACGCGCCCTGGTCGAGTACCAGTTGCAAGGTGATCGTGCCCGGGGCTCCGGGCCCGCCGGCGACCCAGGTGAACTGATAGTGGCTGAGCTGGCGCACCTTGATGCTGTCGTCCGTGACCGGCTGCGTGACCTTGGCCATGAGGCTTTCCTTGTCGGGTGAGGGGGCTGGGGCTGATCTCAGTTCCGCGGGCCTTGGAGAGAGGCTGCTCTTGCGCCGACGCCGGGCGAGCACGGCTAACTGCTCGACCGGGCGTGAACGGCGCCGACTCGGGTGGCTGGCCGGTGCATGCTTGCCCCGGTAACCCTGCCTCGAGCATGGGTTTCGCGGTGCCGTCCCGGCATGCCCTGCTCACGGGCCCGGCGGACCGCGGCGAGACCGGTGCCGCCGGCCACGACGAGAGGCGAGGCTGCCCTGCGCAGCGCCCCGAGCCGCTGCTGCTCGGGGCGCTGCTGCTCTCCGTGCAGGGCGTTGAGAACCAGCACGCCGGCGGTCAGCGCGGGCACCGCCCACTGCAGCAGGGAGAGCTGGCGCTGCGCCTGTTCCAGCGTGATCGGATGATCGGCCGCTGTTTCGGCGTCCTCGGGGTCCAGGGAGGAGGCGAGGTCCACTTTCTTGCCCACCACACGGCTGTAGGCGGTGACACCCAGCGCCGCAGCGGTGAGCACCGCCTTGGCCACGGTGGAGGCACCCACCCCGCGCTGGTGGGCCACCCGTGCGCTGTTCGCCCCCAGCAGTCCGGCTCCGCCGATGAGGTGGACACCGATCGCTGCTGCGTTGACGGGGGTCCAGGCCGCCCAGCCGGCGCTGGCGATACGCGAGGCGAACATCTCATCGCCGGCCGTTTTCCTCGCGGCCCCGTTCACACCGATGGCTCCCATCAGGGAACCACCGAACCAAGCGGCCAGACCGATATCGTGCAGACTGCGCAGGACCGTGTTGCGTTGCGACATCTGAACCCTTCCACGACTCAAAGCCCCGCGATTTCAGGGGCCACTCGGACCAGCGTCGGTGCGATTCACGGCACCGGCCAGGCAGGACGCGCACACGGGCGACAGCCGGAGAGCCGCCAGCGCTGAGCCCCCCTGCGCCACGAGCGGAAGCCACACATGTCAGCGTGCGCGCCAAGCGGCAAGGTGCCGGTGCGTGCCATCGCCGGCGTCATGTTGAAAATCACCAGCACACCGCCGGATCCTCTCCAGCACGGTCAGCCGCTGTACGTGGTCTATGGACGACGGGGGCGCGCCCGGAGCCGAGCGGGACAGCTCTCAGCTTGCCCTTCGCCGCGCCCGGTCCGCCAGTGGCTCCTCCTCATCGTCCATCGAGGCAGCATGCTGAAGCCGACCGTCCAACTGGAGCGGGCGTGCACCGTGGACTCTCGGTCGATGGCCGCCGGCCAGCCGGACGTCAGAGAGTGTGGCTGCTCGCGCGGCTGGCCGCTGCCGGTGAGATGGGTGGTGGTGTGGTCCCTGGGTGCGCGTTGCGTGCGGCCGGCGCGGCGGTGGCCTGGCGGGTGCCGATCCCGTGGCGAGGGTCCCGGAGAGGTCGGCCAGCAGCGAACTCGGAACGTGCGGGGACGCGGTGAGGGCCCATGCGGGACGGTCCGAACCCGGGCCGGCCCAGACGGTCCAGGTGGCGAGGGACTGGTTCGGATGCTGGGCGGCGAAAGCGTCGAACCGGACCCCGCCCCGCTCGCCGGTCATATTCTGCGGGCGCGGCACGGCGCGGCACGGCGCGGCACGGCGCGGCAGCCGGCCGTCCGCCGCCTGACACGCGGCACTCCGTGCCCCGGCAGGCGCTCCGTGGTCACGGCACCCGGGCCGTCCACTGCGCCGAGGAGAACTTCGTCCGGGCCAGTTCCCGCGCACGGGCCATCTCGTCGTCCGTGACGCCGCCCTCGGCCAGCCCGTACCGCTCGCGGAAGGAGCCGATCATCCTCTCGATGACCGTGGCGCGCGGCAGGCCCGTCTGCCGCCGCAGCGGATCCACCCGCTTCTTGGCGCTCGTCGTGCCCTTGTCCGAGAGCTTCTCCCGGCCGATGCGCAGCACCTCCGTCATCTTCTCCGCATCGATGTCGTACGCCATCGTCACGTGGTGCAGCACCGCGCCGTCCCCGCCGACGACGCGCTTCTGCGCAGCACCGGCGATCTTGCCCGCCTCCGTGGCGATGTCGTTCAGCGGCTGGTACCAGGCCTTGATCCCCATGTCCCCGAGCGCGCCGAGCACCCAGTCGTCCAGGTACGCGTAACTGTCCGTGAACGACAGGCCCTTGACTAGCGCTTCGGGGACGGACAGCGAGTACGTGATGGTGTTTCCCGGCTCGATGAACATCGCGCCCCCGCCGCTGATCCGGCGCACCACCGTGATGCCGTGCCGTTCGGCCGCCCCCGCGTCCACCTCGTTGCGCAGCGACTGGAAGCTGCCGATCACCACAGCGGGCGCGCCCCACTCCCACACCCGCAGCGTCGGCGGGCGCCGGCCGGCCGCGACCTCCGCGGTCAGCACCTCGTCCAGGGCCATGTGCAGCTCCGGCGGCTGCGGCCCGTCGTGGACGAGCTGCCAGGCGTAGTCCGTCCAGTCCGTCGCGTGCGCCAGGGCGCGCCGCACGGCCACCCCGATGCCCTCGGTGGTCAGCCCGAACAACTGCGTGCCGGGCGGCAGGGCGGCGTCGATCCGCGCGGCGAGCCCCGACGCGTCGGTGTCGGCGGGCGCGCCCTCCAGGGCCCGGTCGATGGCTTCGAGCGCGTCGTCCGGCTCCAGGAAGAAGTCCCCGGCGACCCGCACCCGGCGCAGGACGCCGTCCTCCGCGTCGAGGTCGACCACGATCAGCTTGCCGCCGGGGACCTTGTATTCACCGTGCACGTTCCGCGACTCCCGTGTCCGCCGTACCGCTCCGCCGTCCCGGCCCCGGAGGGCCGCCGACCAGCGTACGGCCGGTCCCTGCGCCCCCGCCCGCCCGACGCTCCCGGCAACCCTCCGGGAACCCGCCCGGGTGGCGCCGGCATGACGGGAGGGTGACGGACGGGACGCCGCCCCGGCGCCTCGATGTCAGAGGTCCGTGATGGGATGGACCCATGATCGATGAACTCCTCGACGGTTCCGGGTCCCTGTCCAGCGAGGTCGAGGCGGCGGTGCGCGCAGCGGCCGCCGTCGAGATCGTGCCGCGCCACCGCCGGCTCGCCGCGCACGAGATCGTCGAGAAGAACGGCCCGCACGATCTGGTGACCGTCGCCGACCGGGCCGCCGAGGCCCACCTCACCGCTGCGCTGACCCGGCTGCTGCCCGGTTCCGTGGTGGTCGGCGAGGAGGCGGTTCACGCCGACCCGGCGGTGTACGAGGCGCTGCACGGCGACGCGCCGGTGTGGATCGTCGATCCCGTGGACGGGACACGGCAGTTCGTGCGCGGGGAGGCCGGCTTCTGCTCCCTCGTCGCGCTCGCCCGGCGGGGCGAGGTGCTGGCGGGGTGGACCTACGCCCCGGTGCCGGAGGAGATGGCCGTCGCGGTGCGCGGCCACGGCGCCCGGCTGAACGGCACGCCCCTGCGGGCCGGCTCGCCCGCCCCCGGCACGGTCCTGGAGGTCGCCACGTCCCACCCCGACTACACCACCGCCGGTCAGAAGGCCGCCCTGGCCGGCCTGGCCACCGACGGCGGCGTGCGCGCCACGCCGTGCGGGTCGGCGGGACTGGCCTACCTGGACGTGGCCCGGGGCGCCACCGACGCGCTCGTCTTCACCTGGGAGTACGCCTGGGACCACGCGGCGGGCCTGGTCCTGGTCGAGGAGGCAGGCGGCACCCATCTAACGCTGTCCGGCGAGCCGTTCCGCGTCACCGGGGGCAACACGCTGCCCTTCACGGCGGCCCGCGACGACACCACGGCCGCCCGGGTCCGCGCCCTGCTCACCGCCCAGTAGCGCTCCGGCCCCCGGGCCCGGGGGAGCACCCGTGCCGCATATCCTTGATCCCCCTGCCATCGGCTGACGAAGGAGTCCGAAGGTGCCGTCGATGCTCGATGCCGTCGTCGTGGGTGCGGGGCCGAACGGACTGACCGCCGCCGCCGAGCTCGCCCGGCGCGGTTTCTCCGTCGCCGTGTTCGAAGCCCTCGACACGATTGGCGGGGGCGCCAGGACCGAGGAGCTCACGCTGCCCGGTTTCCGGCACGACCCCTGCTCCGCCGTGCACCCCCTGGGCGTCGGCTCACCGGCCTTCAAGGCCATGCCGCTCGAGCGGTACGGCCTGGAGTGGCTGCACGCCGAGCTGCCCATGGCCCACCCCTTCGACGACGGAACGGCCGCGGTGCTCTCCCGCTCCGTCTCCGAGACCGCCGCCTCCTTCGGGCCCCGGGACGCGGGCGCGTACCGGCGGCTCGTCGAGCCGTACCTCGGCAAGTGGGACAGCCTCGCCCGGGACTTCATGTCGCTGCCGCTGACCGCCCTCCCGCGCGACCCCCTGACCCTCGCGCGCTTCGGCATCGACGGCCTGCCGCCCTCCACCTGGCTCATGCGCCGCTTCCGCGACGACCGGGCCCGGGCGCTGTTCGCCGGGCTGGTGGCGCACGTCATCGCGCCCCTCGGCGGCCTGGCCACCGGCGCGATCGGGCTGGTCTTCGCGCTCGCCGCGCACGCCGGCGGCTGGCCGCTGCCGCGCGGCGGCTCCCAGGCCATCCCGGACGCCCTCGCCGCGTACGTACGCGACCTCGGCGGCACGGTCCACACCGGGTACGAGGTCAAGCGCCTCGACGACCTGCCCCCGGCGCGCGCCTACGTCTTCGACACCTCCCCGACGGCGCTGGCCCGGATCGCCGGCTTCGGCCGGTTCTACGACGGCTACCGTTACGGCGCCGCCGTCTTCAAGATCGATTACGCGCTCGACGGCCCCGTGCCCTGGACCGCGCCGGCGGCCCGCCGCGCCGGCACCGTACAGGTCGGCCCGAGCACCCGCGAGATCGGCACCGCCCTGCGCCAGGCGTCGAGCGGTACGGCGCCCCGCACCCCGTTCCTCATCACGGCCCAGCCGAGCCTCGTCGACCCCTCCCGCGCGCCCGAGGGCAAACACGTCTTCTGGGCCTACGGCCACGTCCCGCACGCCTGGCAGGGCGACCTCACCGAGGCGATCGAGCGCCAGATCGAGCGCTTCGCCCCCGGCTTCCGCGACCTCGTCATCGCCCGCGCCACCGCCGGCCCGCCCGAGATGGCCGCCCGCAACGCCAACTACGTCGGCGGCGACATCGCCTGCGGCGCCGCCAGCGGGCTCCAGCTCCTGCTGCGCCCGCGCCTGTCCCTCTTCCCCTACAGCACCCCGCACCCTGCGGTGTTCCTCTGCTCGTCGGCCACGCCGCCCGGCCCCGGCGTGCACGGCATGTCCGGCCACAACGCGGCCAAGGCGGTCTGGCGCCACCTGCGCGGGGCGGGGCGCTGAGGGGCGCCCGGGGCCGCGGCGGCATGACCCGCGGGCCGTGCGGGGCGTCCCACCCCACCGGCTCCCTGCGGCCGGTGCTTGCCGCCGTGCGGGAACTCCCCGGCGATCCGCCCGAGCGGGGATGAACGCACCGGACGCGCCGCCCGTACCGCCGGCGGGGCGGTGCGGGCAGCGCGTCCGGCGCATGGCGGTGCTACGCGGTGCGTCCCGGGGCGTCGAAGCTCGTGAACGCGGAGCGCTTCGGCAGGCGGTACGTCTCGCGGCCCGTGATCGTGTTGAGGATCGTGGCGTTGCGTACGGCGCCGATGTCCAGGTTCGGCGCGGAGACGCCGTGCGAGTGGACCTCGGCATTGGCCACGAACACCCGGCCGGTGACCCCCTCGGTGAGCTCCACCGAGTGGTCCAGCCGCACCCGCGGCCGGCCCCGGCCGTCCCGCAGGAGCAGGTCGTCGACCGGTTTCAGGAACGCGGGCGTGCGGTTGCGGTACCCGGTGGCGGCCACGACCAGATCGGTGGTGTGCTCGAAGACCTGGCCGGTGTCGCGGTGCCGGCAGGTCAGCACGGCCCGCCCCGCCGGATCGGCCGCGGCCGCCTCGACGGTGATCCCGAAACGCAGCTCCACATCGGCCAGTCCGTCCTCCAGCTGGCGCCGGTAGAGCAGCTCGTGCACCGCTTCCAGGGTGTCGGTGGAGATGCCCTTGTAGAACTGCCACTGCTCGCCGACGAGCCGGTCGCGCGCCTCCTGCGGCAGCGAGTGGAAGTACCGCATGTACGCCGGGGTCGTCAGCTCCAGGTTCATCTTGGTGTAGTCGAGCGGCGCGAACGACGCGGTGCGCGTCAGCCAGCTCACCGCCGGGCCGCCCTCCAGGTTGCGCTGCAGCAGGTCCACCGTCACCTCGGCCCCGGACTGGCCCGAGCCGACGACCGTGACCTTGCCCGCGGCCGCCACGTCGTCCGCCCGGTACAGGTAGTCCGAGGTGTGCAGCAGCATCGAGGGCGGCAGGTCCGCCAGTGCGTCCGGCACGTACGGCGCGGTGCCGATGCCCAGGACGACGTTCCGGGCCCGCAGCCGCAGCGCGGTGCCGTCGCCCCGTACGGCGTGCACGGTGAAGCGCTCGGCCTCCGCGTCCCAGTGGACCTCCTCGACCCGGTGCGAGAAGCGCACCGACGGCAGCCTCGCCGCCGCCCAGCGCAGGTAGTCCTCGTACTCGCGCCGCGACGGGAAGAAGTTCTCGCGCACGGTGAACGTGTAGAGCCGGTCCATGTCGTGCAGGTAGGCGAGGAACGACAGGGGGTGGCTCGGCGCGACGAGCGTGACGAGGTCGGCGAGGAAGTTCACCTGCATCGACGCGTCACCGAACATCATCCCGCGATGCCAGGTCAGCTCCGGCTGCTCCTCCAGGACGACGAGGTCGATGTCGTCGACGGTCGAGGCCAGGGCGGCCAGGCCCAGGTTGAACGGGCCGCAGCCGATGGCCACCACGTCGTGTTCGGTGGTGCCGTTCCCGGTCATCGGGGCATGTCCTCCTCCGTACGCGGGTGGACGAGCAGGGCAGCGGTCTTGTCGGGGAAAGCCACCTTGCCGGCGGGCCGGAAGCCCGCCGCCTCGAACGCCCTGAGCGAGGGCGCGTTGGTCACGTCGGGCTCGGCGACGACCCGGGTGCACGCCGGGTCGGCCGCCAGCAGGCCCTCGGCGAGGGCGCGCAGCAGCGTCCGGCCCAGTCCCCGTCCGGTGCGGCCGGCGTCCCCGATGGCGATGTGCACGCCCAGGTCGTGGGGGAGCTCCGCGTAGTGCCCGGCGAGCCGGTCCCGGATCACCCGGTACACCTCGATGTACGCCAGCGGCGTCCCGTCCAGGTCGATCAGGACGGGCAGGATCGCGTCGCCCGCGAGGTGTCCGGCGATCTCCTCGTACCAGCGCTCCCGCGGCCACGCCTGGTGCCAGAAGGCGTCGATGTGCGGCGACTGCATCCAGCCGTGCACCAGGTCCAGGTCGGCGCCTTCGGCCCGCGCGACCCGGGCCGACCAGGGGGCGTGCAGTAAGGGCAGCGGCGGGCCAGGGACGGTGGCGGCCGGCTGTGCCGAGATCATACGGAGGCCTCCTGGAAGGGGTTGGGGGCGTCGAGGTAGACGGACTGGGCGTCGAGGGGCGCGAGGACCTCGTCGATGCCGTGCAGCCGGGTCAGCAGGTTGCCCTTGCACGGCAGGGTGTCCGCCTCCAGCCAGCGGCGCGCCAGCCGGTCGCCGTGCGGACCCGCCCCGGCGAGCGCGGGCAGCGCCGCCCGCAGCCGTTCGGCGAGGACGGCGAGCAGGTCCCGCTCGTCGGCCAGGCCGTCGACGGCCAGGCAGCCGATCACCGACAGCGCCTGGTTGCGCAGCAGGTAGTAGGACAGCCGGTCGTCGACGAGGGCGTCGTCGACCACCGCGAGGGTGGAGGAGTCGGCACCGAGGCGCTCCAGCAGACCGGGCAGGTACGACGCGGCCAGGTAGTAGCCCTGGTTGTCGCGGAAGGTGGAGCCGGTGACGCGGCCCCGCGCGTCCAGCCGCACCAGGGTGTTCTGCTGGTGCGCCTCCAGACCGATCCCGGTCGCGGCGTACAGGTGCAGCATGGGCACCAGCACCTTGTCGGCGTAGTCGGCCGTCCACTCCTCGGCCGCGCCCGGGCCGAGGGCGGCCACGGTGTCGCCGAGCGCGCTGCGGCCGAGGCCGGGGCGCGGGGCCACCAGCCCCACCAGGCAGCGCAGGTCGGCGATGCCGTCCGGCACCTCGCGCACGGCCACGTCGAGGCCGGTGACGTCCGGGCCCTGCGGGCGGCCCGGCTCGTCGACGGCGAGCCAGGCGGGGTCGCGGGTGATGGCGAAGCCGGGGTGGGCCCGGAAGGTGCTGTCGGCGTACCCGGCGTCGAGGAGCCGGTTGATCTCCAGGCCGCGCCGCAGTTCCGTACGGGTGGACTCGCGGCGGGAGTTGGTCAGCCGCAGTCCGAGGGACAGCTTCAGCATCACCTCGGCGTCCGGCCGGTACACGGTGCGCACGCTGGAGGTGGGCCACCACTCGGGGCCCAGCTCGCCGAGCGGCTCCAGCGCGCCGGAGGCGACGAGCGCCTTGACGCGGGGCCGGTGCAGCAGGTCCCGGGCCTGCCAGGGGTGGGCGGGGACCAGCACCCGGCCGTCGTGCAGGCGGCGCTCGGCCAGGTCGGCGAGGAGGGCCACGGTGTCGCGGCCCGCGAGGGAGGGGGCGGACGCGACGGCGTCGTGGGAGACGACCGACTCGTCGGCGGCGAACCAGTGCAGCCGGAAGGAGCCGCGCAGCTCGGGGGAGTACGCGGCCGTCTCGTGGTCCGACAGGCCGTCGCGGCTCTTGGGGGCCGGGTGGTTCAAGTGCCCCAGCAGCAGCGCCTGTTCGGCGTCGAGGAACCCGTCCACGCCGGGCGGCGGCTGCGGATGGGCGCGCCGGTCGGAGATGAACGCGGCGACCCGGCGTACGGACTCGGCGGTGCGCTCCACCAGGTCGGCGACCTCCCCGGCCGGGACGCCGCCGGGGCGGCTGCCGCCGCGGACCGCCGCCTCGGTGGACAGCAGCGCCACCGCGGTCACCGGGTCGGCGACCGGGCCGAGCGGACCTCCGGGGCCTTCCAGGCGGGCCGGCGCGAAGCGGTGCCAGCCGGTGGGGGAGCAGTGCGTGACCTCGGTGACGAGGGCCAGCCCCGCGGTCGGCAGGTCGACGCGCAGCGGGCCGGGGGCGACGGGCGTGCCCGTCTCGCGCAGCCAGCACCGCAGCAGGGCCTCGATGTGGGCGTGTTCGGCGGCGCCGCGCGCGTCGAGCGTGTGCAGCGGGTCCTCGGTCGTGGACGTGGTGGTTGCCGCCGTGGTGGTGACGGTCATGCGGCGCCCTCCTCGATCAGTCGTGCGCAGGTGCGGCCGGCGTCGAGGACCGTGTCCACGAGACCGTCGATGTCGTCGGTGGTGGCGGTGGGGTTGAGCAGGGTGAACTTCAGGCACACGCGCTTGGGCGAGCCCGGGCCGTCCGTCGCCGCCTCCGTGCGCCCGATGAGCGCGCTGCCGGATTCCAGCAGGCGCCGGCGCAGGGCGCCGTTGAGCTCGTCGGCCGCGGCCGGGTCGGCCGTGCGGTACGCGCCGGCGCCGCGGTAGCGGAACACGACGGTGGTGAGCTCGGCCGGGGAGACCAGCTCCAGCTCGGGTTCGTCACTGATCCGCCGTTCCGCGTGGCGGGCCAGGTCGTGGCAGACGTCGATCATGCGGCCCATGCCGGTCCTGCCGTACGTCAGGAGGGTCGCGGCGGCCTTGACCGCGTCGGGGCGGCGCGTGGTCTGGAGGCTGCGGCCGAGCAGGCCGTCGTAACCGGCCTCGGAGTCGTCGGTCGGGTTGAGGTACGCCACCTCGCGGTCGAGCGCGGTGAACGCGGTGGTGTCGGAGACCAGCAGCACACTGGTGGCGGCGGGCTGCCAGCCGGTCTTGTGCAGGTCGAGCGTGATGGAGTCGGCGAGCTCCAGGCCCGCCAGCCGGCCGGCCAGCCGCCGCGAGAACAGGGCGCCGAAGCCGTACGCCGCGTCGACGTGGAGCCACATGCCGTGCCCGGCGGCGATCTCGGCGATCTCCGGGAGCGGGTCGATGGAGCCGAAGTCCGTCGTGCCGGCGGTCGCGACCACCGCGACCGGCGTCCGGTCGGGACCGAGCGCGTCGAGGGCGGCGGCCAGGGCGTCCGGCCGCATGCGCCGGCGCGCGTCGACCGGGACGGGGTGCACGGCGGCCTCGCCGAGCCCGAGGGCGGCGCACGCCCGGTGGGTGGAGAAGTGGGCGAGTTCCGAGCAGAACACGACCGGTCCGGGCAGGGCCCCCACGCCCTGTTCACGGGCGTCGATGCCGCGCCGCAGCGCGGCGGCGTCCCTCGCGAGCAGCAGGCCCATCAGGTTCGACAGCGAACCGCCGGGCGTGAGGACGCCGTCGGCGCGCTCCCCGAGCCCGGCCAGCCGGATCAGTACGCCGATGAGCCAGCGCTCGACGGCGATGGCCGAGGGGCCGGAGTCGTAGGTGTCCAGCGAGGCGTTGCCGGCGCTCGCCAGGGTGTCCGCGGCGACCGCGACGGCCAGCGACGGAGGCTGCAGGTGGGCGGCGGCCCGGGGGTGGGACAGGTCGATGCCGTGCTCCACCAGCACGGTGGCCAGGAGCTGGAGCGCCGCCTCGGCGCCGATCCCCTCGGCCGGCAGCTCGGCCGGGCCCAGTGCGCGGGTGGCGGCGGCGAGCACCTCGGCCGGGGTGCCCGCCGGCAGCGGGCCGTCCGGGCGGCGCGCGGCCGACGCGGCGCCGATGGCCTCGGTGAGCGAGGCGAGGACCTCGGCGAGCCCGTCGCGGGAACCGGCGAGGAGCGACGGCGGGAAGGGGGACAGCAGGGGTCGCGTCTCGGTCAGCGGTGTCACGCCCTGTCTCCTCGGTCCTCGGCCAGCGGGTTGGGGTGCGTGCCGTTCGGGTACAGCGCGTGGCGCAGGGCGCGGTCGGTGTACCGCGTGACCACGATCCGGTCGCGGTTCAGGCCGTACCGGGGGATCTCGGGGGTCAGCAGGTCGTACTCGGCGAACCGTCCGGCCAGCTCGGGGAACCGCTTCCGGAAGTCCTGCTGGAAGTCGAGGATCGTCTGCCGGACCAGGCGCCAGAACGTCGTCTCCGGTACGCCGAGCTGCTCGGCGCACAGAGGCGCGAGATAGCGGAAGTGCCCGACGAAGACCTGGTCCATGACGTGCTGCTTGATGATCGAGGGGTGCTTGCGGGGCAGCACGTGGTCGTGCCCGTCCGGCTCGGGGCCGCGCTCCGGCACGTCGGTGAAGGAGACGCACACGTCGTCGACGAAGTCCTTCAGGTACAGGCGGACCGGTACGTCGTTCCCGTCGTACCCGATCAGCGTGTTCTGCCCGTGCGGGTTGAAGGTGACGCCGTACCGGTAGAGCACGTGCAGGATCGGCACGAGCAGCGTGCCGAACAGGCGCCGCAGCCATTCCTGCGGATCGAGTCCCGAGGCGCGGACGAGCTCGGCGACGAACGCGTCACCGGCGTTGTCGACGTGCAGGAGCGACGCGAAGGTGCGCACCCGCTCGTCGGGGTCCTTGCGTGCCGTCACCGACTCGCGCCAGATGCAGCCCAGCGTCTCCAGGTGCTGGTACGGCGCTTCGTCCAGGGTGGACAGGTAGGGGTGGCGCACGGTCACCGAGGCGACCTCCCCGAGGAACACGGTCCGGCACTCCCCGGTCAGGAACGGGTCGCGCTCCACCAGCCCCCGCAGCCACTGCGTCACCACGGGGGCGCCCATGGTGCAGTGCGGCGGTATGCCGCGCCAGACGAGGGTGTTGAGGATCTTCAGCGGCAGCTTGACGTCATGGCGCTCGGGGGTGGTGACGTTGGCCATGGTGCGGATGGACTGGCCCGGCAGGTACGCGTCGGGGCTCTCGCCGAGCGGGATGATGCGCCGCTGCGCCACGTCGGCGGCGTGCAGGATCTGGACGGCGTGGTCCCACTGCCAGGGGTGGACGGGCATCCACACGTACCCGGCCGGGTCGACCCCGGCCTCCTCCAGGACGGCGGTGAAGCGGGCGCGGGTCACCTCGTCCAGCTCGGCGGCGAGGATGCCGTCCTCGGAGAGGTCCGAGGTGCCGCGGAACTCGGCGAGGCCGCGGTGGACGGCGACCCAGCGCAGTCTCAGCGGCTGCGCCGACTCGGGGGCGTACCGGCGTACGTCGGTGGCCGAGAAGCCGATCCGGCCCTTGTTGGCGACCAGGAGGTTGTGCCCGGTCATGCGGCACTCGAGGTCCGTGTGGCCGAGGCCCCGCAGTTCGGCCACGGTCTCCCCGCCGTGCGTGATGCGCGCGGCGTCGACGGCCAGGGTCGCGGAGAGCTCGGTGAAGTAAGTGGCGACGGTGGACGGGTCGCTGCCGATCGTCGAGGCCGCCTCCATGAGGAACTGCTGTGCGTCCCAGGCGGGTTGGGCGATCGAGTTGCCGAGCATGCTCGTGGCGGTGCGGGTGAGGGAGTCGGGGTCGACGCGCAGCCAGCCGAACGCGCCCGGGGTGGCGTCGAACGCGTAGGTGGTGCCGCTGTCGAGGTCGACGCGGTAGCCGCCGTCGCCGGTCTCGACCGCTTTCAGCATGTCCTCGAAGCACCATTCACCGATGGCTTTGGCGAGGAGCCGGCGGTTGGCCTCGCGCCAGGCGGCTGGGGCCACGTCGGGCAGAGCGGGCACGGGATGGTCGGCGGGATGGGGCATCAGGCAGCTCCGATGTCTGTCCGGATCAGTGCGCTCGAACGCCTGGACGTTCGGGCGGAGTTAGATTAGGTTAGGCTTACCTTAGAGACAAGGTCAACTTTCAGCCACCCAGCCGCACAAGGCAATTGATGAACCACCAGTTGCACTGCCGGGTGTGCGCTTTTCGTCCCGGACCCCCGATGTGGAGGTGCTCAGCGGTGCCTTCGTGCCGTCGTACGCCCCGATGGACCTTCGCCCTCGTCAGCGCCGGCGGAGTGATGATGACGCTCGACGTGACCGTGGTGAACGTCGCGCTCTCCGGTATCGCCCGGGATCTGGAGAGCGGCCTCGGCAAGGTCCAGTGGACCGTTTCCGCCTACTCGCTGGCCTTCGGGGCGCTGCTGCTGACCGCGGGCGCGCTCTCCGACCGCGTGGGCCGCAGGGCGGTCTTCATGGCCGGAATGGCACTGTTCACCGTCGCCTCGGCCGGATGCGGCCTCGCACCCGACATCGGCACGCTCATCGCCGCCCGCGCCGCCCAGGGGCTCGGCGGCGCCATGGTGTTCGCACCGACGCTCGCCCTGCTCGCGGCCGCCTACCAGGGCGCCCGGCGCCAGGCCGCCATAGCCGCGTTCGCGGCCATCGCCTCCGCCGCCGGGGCGCTCGGCCCCGTCGTCGGCGGCCTGTTCGTCCAGGCGCTCGGCTGGCGGTGGATCTTCCTGGTCAACGTGCCCATCGGGATCCTGGTCGTGGCCGGCGCGCTCGCCCGCATGCCGGAATCGGACACCCCCGCCGAGCCGCGGCGTGCCCTCGATCCCCTGGGAGCCGTCCTGGGCGTCGGCACCCTCCTGGCGCTGCACTATCCGCTGGTCACCGGTCCCGAAGCGGGCTGGACGGCCCCGGACGTGCTGCTCTCCGCGGCCGTCGCGGTCGTCCTGGCCCTGGCCCTGGTGGCCAGCCAGCGCCGCGGCGACGGCCTGATCGACATGACGCTGCTGCGCATCAGGGCGTTCTCCGGTGCCGCGGTGCTGGGCTTCCTCGCCCGGCTCTCCAGCCTCGGGGTGCTCGCCTTCGTCACGCTGTGGCTGCAGACCGCCCATGCGTACTCACCGCTGGAGGTGGGGTTGCACCTCCTACCGCTGACGGGCAGTCTGCTGGTGGCGGGGCTCTTCGTCGCCCGGCTGCAGAAGGTGTTCTCCCCGGACGTCCTGGTCGCCGGCGGTTTCGCGGCCCAGGGGGCGGGCCTGATCGGCCTGGCCGTCGCCGGGGCGGGCGGCGGCCAGGCCGCCACGGTCACCGGACTGGTCCTCCTCGGCATCGGAGGGGCCGTCATCTTCCCGCCTCTCATGGGCGTCGCGGTGGGCGCCGCGCCCGCGGACCGGGCCGGCATGGCGTCCGGACTGACCAACGCCTGCTACCCGCTCGGCACGGCGACCGGGGTCGCCGCCTTCGGAGCGGTGTTCTCCGCCCGCCTCGGCGACGGCCTGGCCGGCGGCCCCGCCGGCACCGGCCCGGACGGCGCAACGTCGCTGCGGGAGGCCGTCGAGACCGGGCGCTTCGAGCTGCTCGACCCCGCGCTCCAGCCGCTCGCCCGCTCCGCCTTCGCCGGGGCCTTCACCGCGGTCTGCCTGGCCTCCGCCCTCGTCTGCCTGCTCGGCGTGGTGGCCGCCCGCACCCTCAGGGCCGGGCCGCGGGGCCTCGGGGACACCCCGGAGCGCCCCCGGTCCTCCCGTATGGCGACCTCCTGACCGTACGTCCGGCTTCCCGCAGCGCGCCGACACCGCCTCGTCGCACGGCCCGGACGCGAAACCGCCCGGGGCCCGGTCGTACGGGCCCCGGGCGGTTTCGCGTGGTGCTCCGGGTGGTGGGCCGGGGTGCCGACCGGGTCAGAGCTCCCGCGTCCGGCGCAGCAGCCACACCAGGTAGGGCGCGCCGACCAGGGCGGTGACGATGCCCACCGGGATCTCGGTCGGCGCCAGCAGCCACCGGCCCAGGGCGTCCGAGGACACCACCAGCACCGCCCCCAGCACCGCGGCCATGGGCACCATCCGGGCCGTGCTGTTGCCGACGACACGGCGCGCCAGGTGCGGAGCGACCAGCCCGACGAAGCCCACCGCGCCGACCGCCGCGGCGGTGCCCGCCGCGAGCACCGCGCCCGCACCGAGGACCAGCAGCCGGGCACGGCCCAGCTCCAGGCCCAGGGAGCGCGGCAGCTCCTCGCCGAGGGCGAGCAGGTTCACGGGGCGCGCCGCGATGACCAGCAGCACCGCGACGACCGCCGGCAGCGCGAGCCACCCGAGCGCGGAGAAGTCCCGGGCGTACGTACTGCCGGCGAGCCAGCTGAGCGCGGCCGAGATGTTCATCTGCGCGCCGACCACCATGATGTTCACCAGGGCCATCGACGTGGCGGCCGCGCCCAGGCCGACCAGCACCACCCGGGTCGGATCCAGGCCGCTGCGGCCGCCGCCGCGCGTCCCCCGGGCCACGAGCACCACGAGCGCGAGCATCAGCACGCCCCCGACGCCCGCCGCGGCCGGCAGGGCCACCAGCGGCGCCGAAGGGACGACGAGGATGACCGTCATCGCGCCGAGGGACGCCCCGCCGGTCACGCCGACGAGCCCCGGTTCGGCCAGCGGGTTGCGCACCACCGCCTGCACCGCCACCCCCGCGACCGCCAGGCATGCCCCGGCCAGGGCGGCCACCAGGATGCGCGGCAGCCGGTAGGACACCACCGCTTCGGTGATCTGCTCCGCGGAGCCGAACACCGCCGCACCCAGCTGGCCCCAGGTGACCTCCACGTCGCCCACGCGCAGCGAGACCACGATCGCGACGGCCAGGGCCAGCAGTCCGCCGCCGAGCGCGACCGCGTAACCCGGGGCCCGGCGCCGGTCGGAGACCACGACGGCCGCGCCGGTGTCGGCGTCGCCGGTGCTGACCCGGCGCGCCAGCGCCATGAACACCGGCCCGCCGATCAGCGCCGTGACCACACCCACCGGGATCTCCGCGGGCTGGGTGGCGGACGGCTTGACGATCAGCTGGGCGGCCGCGTCCGCGCCGAGGACCAGCGCCGCGGCCAGCAGCGCGGCCATGGGGATGAGCACCGCGTGCTTGCGCAGGCCCAGCTGCCGTACGACCACGGGGGCGATCAGGCCGACGAAGCCGATCGGCCCGGCGAGGGAGACGGCGGACGCGGAGAGCAGCACCGCGAGGAGGAAGGCCGCGGGCCGGACTCGTTCGACGCGTACGCCCATCGCCTCGGCCGTCTCGTCCCCGAGCGCCAGCAGGTCCAGCGGCCGGGACAGGAACGGGGCGAGCAGCGCACCGGCGGCGACGACCGCGCCGAGGACGAGCGGCCGTTCCAGACCGGACTGCATCAGGGTGCCGTTGCCCCAGAAGAACAGCCCGCGGGTCGCCTGCACGTCGAGCATCTGCAGGAACTCGGCCGCTGCGGTGGCGGCCAGGGCGACGGTCGCCCCGGCGAGCAGCACCCGCCCGGGCGTCATCACCCCGCCGCTGCTGAGCACGTACACCACGGCGACCGCGAGGAGTCCGCCGAGGAACGCCGCGCCACCGGCGGGGACCGGGCCGAGGCTGATGCCGGTGAAGGCCACCAGCACGACGGCGAAGTACGCCCCGGCATTCACGCCGAGGGTGTCGGGCGCCGCCAGCGGGTTGCGGGTGGCTCCCTGCACGAGCACACCGGAGACGCCGAGCGCGACGCCGACCACCAGGCCGGTGAGGGTGCGCGGCAGCCGGCTGCCGACCAGGACGTCCCCGGTGCGCGGATCACCGTGGCCGAGGAGCAGGTCCACGATGTCGCCGATCCCCACCCCGGACGCTCCGAGACCGAGGTGCACCACGGCGACCACGCACAGGACGGCGGACAGGGCGCCGCCCACGAGCACAGCTCGTGGGCGGCGGCCGAGCGGACGGGCCGTGGGGGCCGTCAGTCCTTCCGAGGCCATCAGACCTTCAGGGCCTTGCCGGTCTCGTCGAGGAGGTGCATCGCCGACAGCGGGCCGCCGAACAGCCAGGTGCCGGGGTCGAGCGCCAGCGCCTTGTCGTTCTTCACGAAGTCCAGGCCCTTCCACACCGCGTTGCCCGCGAGGTCCCCGGTGAACGGGTTGTCGTTGTCGGCGGCGACGTACAGGAAGGTGGCGTCCTTCTCCACCTTGGTCAGGCCCTCGACGCCGACCGTGGTCATGCCCCACGTGTCGGACTGGCCCTTCCAGCCGTTCTTCAGCCCGGCCAGGCCGAGCACCTGGGGCGCGATGGCGTCGTCGGTGAGCATCCGGATCGACGCGGCGCCGTTCGCGGTGAAGCCCTGCGCCAGCGCGTACTTCAGACCGCCCTTGCCGGCCTTGTCCAGCCGGGCCTTGAGGTCGGCGGCCTTGGCGTCGATCTGCTGCGTCACCTCACCGGCCTTGTCCTCCTTGCCCACCGCCTTCGCCAGCTCGGTGAAGTTCTTCTTCATCGTCGCGAGCTGGGGCTTGGTGGTGTACGTGAAGGACAGCACGGGCGCGATGGCCTGGAGCTGCTTGAGGTTGGCCTTCGACCGGTCGTTGTCGATCACGATGAGGTCCGGCTGCAGCGCCCGGATCTTCTCCAGGCTCGGCTCGTTGCGGTCACCGACGTCGGTGACCTTGGCGGGCAGGTCCGCGCCCTCGGCCGTGATCCACGTGCCGTAGCCCTTGTTGTCGGCGTTGCCCGTGGGGGTGACGCCGAGCGCGACGAGCTCCTCGGCGTACGTCCACTCCAGCGTCACGACCTTGGTCGCCGGCTTGTCCAGGGTGACCTTGCCCTGCGCCGTGTCGACGGTGATCTTTCCGCTCGCGGCCTTGCCCCCGCCGGTCTTGCCGTCCGTGGTGCTGTCCCCGACGGTTCCGGACCCGCAGCCGGCGGCGGTGAGCATGAGGGCCACAGCGGTACCGCCCGTCGCGAGGGCGCGCAGCATTCTCTGCATGGTGAATCTCTCCTTGTGTACTGGTGATGCGGGCGAACCGTCGTGGGGGGCGGGTTCGGGGTCAGGACGCGCTGGGGGCTTCCGACCGCTGGGGGAAGCAGGCGAGGTATCCCGTCGCCGGATCGCGCACGACGTGGACGCGCAGGCCGAACGCCCGGTCGATGACCTCGGGGGCGATGACGTCGTCGGGTGTGCCGGAGGCGGCGATCCCGCCGTCGGCCACCACCACGACGTGGTCGGCGTACGCCGCCGCCTGCATCAGGTCGTGCAGCACCACGCCGCAGGCGATGCCGTGCTCACGGGCCAGCCGCCGCACCACGTCGAGCACCTCGAACTGGTGGCGCATGTCGAGGTAGGTGGTGGGCTCGTCGAGCAGCAGCACACCCGCGCGCTGCGCCAGCACCATGGCCAGCCAGGCGCGTTGGCGCTCCCCGCCCGACAGCTCGTCGAGCCGGCGGTCGACCAGCGGCGCCGCGTCGGTGACCTCCAGCGCCCAGTCGATGGCCTCCGTGTCCTCGGCGGTGTGCCGGGAGAGGGCGCCGCGATGGGCGTACCGGCCGTGCCGCACGAGTTCCCGCACGGTCACCCCGGCCGGCGCCTGCGACGACTGGGGGAGGAAGGCCAGACGCTGGGACAGCGCGCGCCGCCCGAGCGAGCGCAGGGGCACGTCGTCGATGCGCACCTCGCCGGCGAGCGGCTCCAGAAGTCCGGCCACCGTGCGCAACAGGGTCGACTTGCCACAGCCGTTGGGGCCGACCAGGACGGTGATGCCGCCCGCCCGGAGGGTCAGGTCCACCTGCTTCAGCACCGGGCGTCCCGCGTGCCCGACGTCCAGATCCTTCGCCACCAGACGGACATCACCTTCGGACACCACGTACTCCTCCTGCCGCCGAACTGACCGCGCCACCATACAACTTAGGTAAGGCACACCTAATGGTTCGACCGGGATAGATGTGACTTGTGACCAGGTCGAGATCTTGTGTGCGCCTGTGCGCCCCCTGCGTACCCCCAACTGCCCTTGCGGGTAAACCTGAGGGCTGTGGCTGGATTCGTACGGTCCAGGGGGTGGCCGAGTGCTTTCCTGTCTGTCGGTGTCCGTGCGGACCCGGGTCCGCACGGGTGCGGGACGCGAACCCGGGCGGCGCCGTCGGCGGGTCCGGCCTCCGCGTCCACCGTCCGGGTGGCGGGCTGGTCATCCAGGCCCCCTCTGCTCTAGGTTAGGTATGCCTAACCTAAGGGAGGTCCTCGATGGGCGCCACCGCCGTTCCCGCGGCCGAACCGACCACCGCCGAACAGGTCCGCTCGGTGCTGGCCCGCGCGGATTCGCTGACCATGACCACGGACGGACGCCGTTACGACCTCGTCGGCCTGCATACCGTCGACGAGCGGGGGCACGTCGGGCTCGACCTGCCGGCCGACAGCCCGCCGGCGGCGCAGGCCGCGTACGCGCCACGCGGCGCCCTGGCCGCCCTGCTGGAGTTCACCGACGTCGCGCCCACCGCCGTACGCGACCGGGTCCGCGCCCGGGTCACGCTCTCGGGATGGCTGACGCCCCTTCACCCCCCGGGCGCCGCCGACCGCGTGGCGCTCCGCCTGGACACCGCACGCGCCACCCTGACCACGGCGTCCGGCACCGTGGCCGCCGGCCTCGACGAGATGGTGCTGGCCGCGGCGGACCCCCTGGCCGAGCAGGAAGCCGCGCTGCTCACCCATCTGGCGGACGCCCACCCCCAGGAAATGGCGCGGCTGACCCGCCTCGTCGACCCGCGGCACCTCCAGGGCGTCCTCCGCGTGCGGCCGCTCGCCCTGGACCGCCACGGGCTCGTCCTGCGGCTCGAACAGGCCCGCGGCCACCGCGACGTCCGGCTGGCCTTCCGCGCCCCGGCACACGACGCCGCCCAAGCCGGCGACCGCATCCAGGAGTTGCTCGCCGCGACGCGCACCTGCGGGCACCGCCGCCGGCTCCTCGGCCGCTCATGACCCGGCAGCCGCCGTCCGGACCGCCGCCCGCACGGGACCTGGTCGCCGCGATCATCCGGGCGGCGCCGCGGGCCGCGGCCCTGTACACGCCGCCCCCACCGCCCCGCCGCCCGGCGGGGAGTGGCGCCCCGCCCCGCCTCGCCTGAGAAGGAACCGCCGTATGCCACCGACGTACACCCCGGACGCCCGCACCGGCCCCGGCTTACCCGGACCCGGACCCGGCCCCGGACCCGGACCCGGCCCAGGAATCGGAGCAAGGTCAGGACCCGGGCCCGCCGCACGCCCGCCGGCGCCCGAGTCCCCCGCCACCCGGACGCCGCAGGCCCGCACCGGCTGGACACCCGCCCGCACCGAGGCGTTCCTCGCGGCGCTGCGCCGGGGCGACACCGTCGCCGACGCGGCCGGCCGGGCCGGCGTCTCGAAGGAGACCGTCTACAAACGCAGAAGGCGGGACCGCGCGTTCGCCGACCTGATGGTCGAGGCGCAGGGGGTCGGCCTGCGCGCCCGCGCCCGCCTCAGGGAACGCAGACGCGCGCCGTTCCGGGCGATGAGCTACCGGCTGGTCCGGCGCACGGGTACGGCCGGCGGCGCCGCGGGCCAGGACCGGCCGGTCCCGTAGCGCCCGTTCCTCCGTCAGCCCGGCACGTCCTGCCGTGCGCCCGCCCCTCCGCAGGGCGGCCCGTCCCGGTTCACACGCTCCAGCGCAGCACCGCACCCAGCCCGCCCGCCGGACCCGGCGTACCGTCCGGGACCAGGAGCACCTCGCAGTCGGCCGCGGCGGCGGACCGCAGCAGGGCGTCGTCGGCGCGCGCCAGCTGCGGCTTGGCGACCCCCATGGCCTGTACATGGCCGCGCTGCACGCCGACCTCGTCGACGCCCGGACCGATCCACACCTCGCGCCGCGCGTCCGACGCGTCCAGGCACAGCAGCAGGGTGGCCACCTGGTGCTTGCGCACGGCGTCCACGACCGCCGGCATCCCCTCGGCAGCCTGCCCGGGGCCGGTGTCGAGCGCGGCGGCCTCACGGTGCTCGCCGGGCCTGCCGCGTCCGACGCGGAAGCGGTCGAGGGCGCTGTGGAGGCGGTCGCGCGCGAACTGCTCGCAGGCCCGCGCGATCTGCTGGTCCAACAGCCGCTTCGAGGCGCCGGGGGACCTGCTGCCGTTCTCCGCCTCGACGGTGACGGCCCGGATGCGCTCGGGCAGCCGGTGGTGCACGGCCCTGCGCTCACGGGCGTCGCCGGCCAGCACCAGCAGCTCGGCGCCGCTCCCGGGCCACGCCCGGGCGAGCTCGCCGACGATGGCGTCGGCCGTCTCGTTCACGCTGTTCTCGACCTTGTTCCGGTAGTGCCACTCGTAGCGGTCCTCGGGGAGGCTGCGGTGCCCGCGCCCCTGCCACTCCCTGCCGCGCGCCTGGCCGAGGGACTCGCGGCGGTGCCCGTCGCGCAGCTCGAAGTCGGCGCCCGTCCGGTCGACGTAGGCCACCAGACAGCGCGGCCGGTCCCCCCGCAGATCGGCCAGCGGCGCGACGTGCGGCAGGATCGACCAGGTCGCCTCGATCGCGGGCGGGGCCTCGGCGAGGGGGACGTCGAGGACCACCTCGGCGCCCGTGGCGAAAAGGGCCCGGCCCGGCGGCGAACCGGAGACGGGCTCGCGGGCGAGCCGCTCCATCACCGCCCTGACGGTGTAGGCGTCGGCGCCCGCCTCGATGAGCTGCGACGCGGCGGAGCGGTCGCGCAGCTCCTGGACCTTCGCCGCGTCCTCCGTCGAGCGCGAGGTGTCGATGTACAGAGAAGCCCATGGGCCTGGCCGGTCGAAGAGCGGTTTCAAGAAGCCGAGTTCCATGATTCCCCCAGGCGCGGGAGTACGAGTACCACCAGGTTATGCCGATACGAGGCGTTTCGTACGGCCGTACGGCGCCCACGGGCCCCCTCGTCGGCCGGGCGCCCCGCCCCACCTGCGCCTCGTCCACCCGCGTGCACACCCGGTCGCGCACCGTGCCGCCGCACGGTGCGTGCCGGTCCGAACGCCCGCTGTGACCGCCGCAGGGGGGCGTGGCGGTCCGCACGCCCGCGGTGACCGCGTCATGCCGGCCGCAGCGGCGGGAAGACGGACCTCTGTCCACCTACCGCCCCGACAGGAGGAGTTGCAGCATGCACAGCGTCAACAGGTGGCTCACCCGGCACTTATGGCTCCAGGTCGCGCTCGCGGTGCTCGCCGCCACCGCCGTGATCCTGCTGATCGACCCGGCGAGGTCATGGGGCGAGGTGCTGGTGCGCATCACCGTCATGTCGCTCGGCGGGGCGGCCGTCCTCGCGGCACGCCGGCGCGGGGAACGGCGGGCGGTCGGCGGATCGGACGCGACGGTGGCGAGCCTGGACCACCGACTGCGCCGGGGTGACGTGCCCGCGGACCCGGGGGAGCGGGAGGCGATGGCGAAGCTGGTGGCCCGCCGACTGCACAACACCCGCCACCGGTGGGCGGCCCTCGCCTTCCTCTGCATGATGCTGGGAACCCTCTACGCCCTCATCGCCGCCACGTCCGGCCCGCGGGCGATGATCGGCTACGGTCTCCTCTTCGGCACCTTCCTGGTCTGGCTCACGTGGTACGGCGTGCGGAACCACCGGCGGCTTCGCCGCATGGCAGACGCCCTCCGCCGGGCCTGAACGGCGCTCGGACCGCCTGAGCCGACACAGTCCGCAGGCAGCGCGAGGATGATGTCGTATTCTCGCCAGCCCGGCGTGGTGCCGGTCCGGAATGCTGGAGACCATGCACACCGACACCGAGCGCTGCGTACGGGCCGTCCAGTCCAAGGACGCCCGGTTCGACGGCTGGTTCTTCACCGCCGTCCTCACCACCCGGATCTACTGCCGTCCCAGCTGCCCGGTGGTGCCGCCGAAGGCCGAGAACATGACCTTCTACCCGAGCGCGGCCGCCTGCCAGCAGGCCGGCTTCCGCGCCTGCAAGCGGTGCCGCCCGGACACCAGCCCCGGCTCGCCCGAGTGGAACGCCCGCGCCGACACGGTCGCCCGGGCCATGCGCCTCATCCAGGACGGGGTCGTGGACCGCGAGGGCGTGCCCGGCCTCGCGGCCCGCCTCGGCTACTCCACCCGGCAGGTGGAGCGCCAGCTGCTCGCCGAGCTGGGCGCGGGCCCGCTCGCGCTGGCCCGCGCCCAGCGGGCCCAGACCGCGCGCCTGCTCATCGAGACGACCGGACTGCCCATGGCGGACGTCGCGTTCGCCGCCGGTTTCGCCTCGGTCCGCACCTTCAACGACACCGTCCGCGAGGTCTTCGCCCTCGCCCCGGGCGAGCTGCGCGCCCGCGCCGCCCGCAGCACGGCACGGCTCCCGCAGACCCCCGGCGTCATCGCCCTGCGGCTGCCGTACCGGGCGCCGCTCAACCCCGACAACCTCTTCGGGCACCTGGCCGCCACCGCCGTCCCCGGCGTCGAGGAGTGGCGTGACGGCGCCTACCGGCGCACCCTCTCCCTCCCGCACGGTCACGGCATCGCCGCGCTCGCGCCCCGCTCCGACCACATCGCCTGCCGCCTGTCCCTGACCGACCCGCGCGACCTCACCCTCGCCATCAGCCGCTGCCGCCGGCTGCTCGACCTGGACGCCGACCCCGTCGCCATCGACGACCGGCTGCGCGGCGACGAGCTCCTCGCGCCCCTCGTGGACAAGGCGCCGGGCCGCCGGGTGCCGCGCACCGTGGACGCGGCGGAGTTCGCCGTGCGCGCGGTACTCGGGCAGCAGGTGTCCACCGCGGCCGCCCGCACCCACGCCGGGCGTCTCGTCGCCGCGCACGGCACGCCGGTCGACGACCCCGAGGGCGGTCTGACCCACCTCTTCCCGGCACCCGACGCGCTCGCCGCCCTCGACCCGGAGGCCCTCGCGCTGCCCCGCAGCCGCCGCACCACCCTGACCACGCTGGTCGCCGCCCTCGCCGACGGCTCGCTGCGGCTCGGCCTGGACAGCGACTGGGACGAGGCCCGCGCAGGGCTCGCGCGGCTGCCCGGCTTCGGCCCCTGGACGGTCGAGGTGATCGCCATGCGTGCCCTCGGGGACCCCGACGCCTTCCTCCCCACCGACCTCGGCATCCGCCGCGCCGCGCAGGGGCTGGGACTGCCGTCGACGCCCGCCGCGCTGACCGCCCGCGCCGCCGCCTGGCGGCCCTGGCGCGCGTACGCCGTCCAGTACCTCTGGGCGACCGACACCCACCCCATCAATCACCTGCCCTCGTGAGGAAGCGACCGATGCGCCGACAGCACACCGTCACGGACAGCCCCTACGGCCCGCTCACGCTCGTCGCCACCGACGGGGTGCTCAGCGGGTTGTACATGACCGAACAGCGCCACCGTCCCGCCGAGGAGACCTTCGGCCATCCGGACCCGCGGCCCTTCGGCGAGGTCGTCCGCCAGCTCGACGCCTACTTCGCGGGTGAGCTCACCGAGTTCGACCTCCCGCTGCACCTCGCCGGCACGCCCTTCCAGCGCGGCGTCTGGCAGTTGCTGCGGACGATCCCGTACGGCGAGACCCGCACCTACGGCGAACTGGCCGAGGCGCTGGGCAGACCCGGGGCCTCCCGCGCCGTCGGCCTCGCCAACGGGAAGAACCCCATCGGCATCATCGTCCCCTGCCACCGCGTCATCGGCGCGAGCGGCAGTCTCACCGGCTACGGCGGCGGCCTCGACCGTAAGCAGCGGCTGCTCACCTTCGAGAGCGGTGCTTCCGTGAGCGGTGCTTTCTCCGCGAGCGGTGCTTCCGTGAGCGGTGCTTTCTCCGCGAGCGGCGCTCCCGTGAGCGGCGCTCCCGCGAGCACCGCTCACACCATGAGCGGCGCTTCCGCGAGCACCGCTCACACCACGAGCAGCCCGCCGGTGAGCAGTGCTTTCGAGAGCGGCGCTCTCTTCTGACGTCGCTACGCGAGCCGCTTGAGCAGGGCCGGCAGAGCCGTCCCGATCGGCTCGCGCACCACCTCGTCGGCCAGCTCGTCGTACGGCGTCGGCTCGGCGTTCACGATGATCAGCCGCGCCCCGTGCTCCGCCGCGATCCCGGCCAGCGAGGCGGCCGGCTGGACCTGGAGCGTCGAGCCCACCGCGATGAAGACCTCCGCGGCCTTGGCGATCCCCATCGCCTCCCCGAGCACCACCGGGTCCAGCCGTTCCCCGAACATCACCGTCGCCGCCTTCAGGATCCCGCCGCACGCCGTGCACGCCGGATCCTCCTCACCCGCCTCCACCCGGGCCAGCGCCTCCGCCATCGAGGACCGCGCGTGACACCCGGTGCACACCACCGCCCGTGCGGTGCCGTGCAGTTCGAGCACCTTGCGGGCCGGCATCCCGGCGAGCTGGTGCAGCCCGTCGACGTTCTGCGTGATCACCCGCACGGCGAACCCGGGCGTGCGCTCCAGCTCGGCGACGGCCCGGTGCGCGGTGTTCGGCTCGGCGCGCAGTGCCTCGCTGTCGCGCCGCATCAGCCACGAGCGGCGCCGGATCTCCGGGTCCGCCATGTAGTACGCGTACGTGACGAGCTTCTCGGCCTCCGGATCGCGCCGCCACAGCCCGTTGGGCCCCCGGTAGTCACTGATGCCGGAGTCCGTGGAGATACCGGCACCGCTGAGGATCGCGACGAGAGTCATATGCCGAGCCTAGGCAGCACCGGTCCGCCCCCGCGAACAGGTTTCGCGGCCGGCGGCGCCCGCGCGGGGGACGTGCGGTACGGTCACCCCATGGCCAGGGTCACCGTCACGCTCGATGCCGAACTCGTCGTGGAAGTCATGGTGTTGGCGGGCGTCGGCAGCCCCCAGGACGCCGTCGAGCTGGTCGTGCGCGACTACATCGCGCGCGGCCACCGCACCGAGGCGCGGGTCACCTCGCGCGACGAGCAGCCCCGGACCGTCGAAAGCGGACCGCAGGACAACCAGGGCTGACCGGCGCCCGGCGCCCGGGGGCGGGGCCGGGGATCAGCGCGGCGGGTGCCCGTTCTCCAGCTCCACCGCGCCGCCGCCGCTCGTCAGCACGTCCAGCGCCGCCCGCACCCGCGCCCCGAGCGAGCCCAGCAGGTGGGCGGGGAGCTCCTCGGGCTCCACGAGCTTCCAGGAGATCAGCTCCTCCTCCTGGAGCCGGATCGCCCGGAACTGCTCACCGGTCAGGACTCCGCCGTCGTACACGTACGCCACGATCGGCGGCCGCCCGGGACCCGGCACCCAGTCCACCGCGAGGAGCCGGCCCACCTCCACATCGAGCCCGATCTCCTCCAGCGTCTCCCGCCGGGCGGCCTGCCGCGGGGTCTCGCCCTCGTCCGACTCGACGGTCCCGCCGGGCAGCGCCCAGCCGTCCCGGTAGTTCGGCTCGACCAGCAGCACGCGCCCCTCACCGTCCCGGAAGATCGCGGCGGCTCCGGCCAGTACGCGGGGGAGTCCGGCGATGTACGTCACGTAGTCGGTGCTCACGCGATCACCCTAGCCAACGCCCGCCAGCCGCACCGTGCGCTCCGCCAGCTCCCCGATGCGCACGCCGTCGAAGCCGAACACCGCGCTGCGCACCCGGTCCTCCAGCGGGTCGGTCCACCGGCGGGGGATGCGGGAGGCGCCGCAGAGCACGCCCGCGACCGAACCCGCCGTGGCGCCGTTGGAGTCCGTGTCCAGGCCGCCCCGCACGGTCAAGGTGATCGTGCGGGTGAAGTCGCCCTCCCCGTACAGCAGGCCCGCCGTGATCACGGCGGCGTTCGGCACGACGTGGATCCAGTGCAGCCCGGACGTCTCCCGCTCCAGCTCGGCGAGCGCGCCGGACCAGCTCACGCCCGCCTCGTGCAGCGCGACGGCGTGACGCACCGTACGGGCCAGGCGGCTGCTCGCCGGGATGCGGACCAGCGCCGCCTCGATCGCGTCGCGGACCCCGTGCGCGGTGAACGCGGCGGCGATCAGCGCGGCCGCCCACATCGCGCCGTACACGCCGTTGCCCGTGTGCGACAGCACCGCGTCCCTGCGGGCCAGCGCCGCGGCCCGGCGCGGATCGCCGGGGGAGGTCCAGCCGAAGACGTCCGCGCGGATGAGAGCGCCGATCCACTCCTGGTGCGGATTGTCGTACGTGGCCGTCAGCGGCGGTTTCAGACCCGCCGCGAGATTGCGGTAGGCGGCCCGCTCGGCCGTGAAAGTCTGCAGGTAGGGCAGGCGCAGCAGCCACAGCGTGCCCACCTGCTCGGTGGTGAAGCCGAATCCGTGCGTCTCCAGCAGGTGCAGGCCGAGGATCGCGTAGTCGACGTCGTCGTCGCGGCAGCTCCCGCTGATCCGGCCGCGCACGCACTGCGGCCACTCCGGGCGCAGCTCGAAACCGGGCGCGCCGGGCGGCGGCTCCGGCAGGTAGTCGGCCAGGGGCAGGGCCCCCGTGGCACGCAGGTACCGGTCGATCCGGTCGCGTGTCCAGTAGTCGCCACGCTCGACGGGTTTGCCCAGCATGTTGCCGGCGATGCGCCCCGACCAGCCGCCCAGGACCCGGTCGGCCAGGGTCGGCTCCGCGGGGCCGGAGGCCCACGTCATGGGGGCAGCGTCACACGGGGGGCCCGCGCCCGCGACCCGGAACCGGCCTGACCAGCGGGTCCGTACGCCGGACAGGGGTGGCACACCGTCCGACCGTGCGGATAGGGTCGGCGGCGGCGCGACTGCCTGTTCGATAGCAAGGGATGCAAGGGTGACGGACGGAGCAGTAACTGAGGCCGCGCGCGTGCTCGTCGCGGCTGACAAGTTCAAGGGTTCGCTCACGGCCGTGCAGGTCGCGGAGCGGGTGACGGCCGGGCTCCGGCACGTCGTCCCCGGTCTCCAGGTCGAGACCCTGCCGGTGGCCGACGGCGGCGACGGCACGGTGGCGGCCGCGGTGGCTGCCGGGTTCGAACGGCGTGAGGTACGGGTGACCGGGCCGCTCGGCGAGCCGGTGACCGCGGCGTACGCGCTGCGCGACGGCACGGCGGTCGTGGAGATGGCGGAGGCGTCCGGCCTCCAGCTGCTGCCCGAGGGCGTCTTCGCCCCGCTGACGTCCACCACCTACGGCTCCGGCGAGCTGCTGCGCGCCGCGCTGGACGCGGGGGCGCGCAGCATCGTCTTCGGCGTGGGCGGCAGCGCCACCACCGACGGCGGCGCCGGGATGCTCGCCGCGCTCGGCGCGCGCTTCCTCGACGCGGACGGCAAGCCCGTCGGCCCGGGCGGCGGCGGTCTGCGGGACCTGGCGACCGCCGACCTGTCGGGCCTCGACGCCCGCTTCTCGGACGTCGACCTGGTCCTCGCCAGCGACGTCGACAACCCGCTGACCGGCCCGAAGGGCGCGCCGGCGGTGTACGGGCCGCAGAAAGGCGCCTCGCCCGACGACGTGGCCGAGCTGGACGCAGCCCTCGGGCACTTCGCGTCCGTCCTCGCCGACGCGATCGGTCCCCGCGCCACCGAGCTCGCCGCCTCGCCGGGCGCGGGCGCGGCAGGAGGCATCGGGTACGGGGCGCTGGTCGCCCTGGGCGCGGGCTTCCGCCCCGGTATCGAGGTGATGCTGGACGTGCTCGGCTTCGGCCCGGCGCTGGACCGCGCGACCCTCGTCATCACCGGCGAGGGCTCCCTGGACGAGCAGACCCTGCACGGCAAGGCCCCCGCGGGTGTCGCGGCGGCCGCCCGCGCGGCCGGCATCGAGGTCGTGGCCGTCTGCGGCCGCCTCGCCCTGCGGCCCGAGGCCCTGGGCAGGGCCGGCATCCGCCGCGCCTACCCGCTGACGGACCTGGAGCCGGACACGGCGAAGTGCATCGCCGAGGCGGGCCCGCTGCTGGAACGCCAGGCGGCGAACATCGCACGCGACTTCCTGACGTAGCCGCCCGCGCAGGGCAGGTGCCGCCCCCGGCCCGGGGCGGCGCCCCCGGTTTCTGCGCCTCTCCGCGGGCCGACCGGTGCGCGCGTGCGGCGGCCCTGGGCCCCATGCCTTCCGCCGCCCGCCCGCATGCCGACGGAGCACTCGCGGTGGATGCGCCCCTGCACGCGAGGGGGACGGGGGCGGGAGCGTGGGGGTGCCCGGACGTAAGACGACTGAACTCGCGCGAAGCGCGGTGAACGAGAGTCCGGGCACCCCCACCCAAGCTCCCGGCCCCCGCCCCGCCCCACCGGGCGCAAGCCCCGCCGCCCCCGGGGCGCAAGCCCCCCACCGCTCCCACCCCCCTCAGCCCGTCGTCAGGCGGAACGCGTCCAGCGCCAGGGTCATCTCCGTCAGGTCCCGAGGCCGGGACAGCGACCGGGACGTGAGCTGCTCCAGGCGGCGCAGGCGGTTGAAGACCGTGTTCCGGTGGCAGTAGAGCCTGCTCGCTGCGCGGCCCGCCGAGCCCTCGCAGTCGAGCCAGACGTCCAGCGTCTCCAGGAGCACCGCGCGGTCGGCCGGATCGAGGTCCAGCAGGGCGCCCAGGACCTCGGAGACCAGGAGGGAGGCGAGGTCGGGCTGTCCCGCGACCAGGGCGCCCGGCATCCGGCGGTCGAGCCGGACGATCCCGGGCGTGTCGGCCGGGCAGGTGCGCAGGGCCAGCGCCGCCAGGCGCCGCGCCCGGCCCAGCTCCGTCAGCCCGACGACCACGGGGCTGATGCCGCCGGGGCCGGGGCAGCGCCCCTCCATGAGCTCCGCCAGCGCGTCGAGGCCCGCGTCCTCGTCCAGGCAGACCACACCGATCTCGCAGTCGGTGCGCATCCGCCAGATGAACCGCAGGCCGGCGCCCGCCAGCCGGCGGTGGGCCACGTCGCGCCGCTCGCCGCGCAGCATCACCACCGCGTACCGTCCCCGTTCCGGCAGATCCAGGCCCGCCGCCGCGCGTGCCGCGACCTCGGGCGACCGGCCGCCGTCGAGCAGCGCGTCGAGCAGCGCCTGCAGCTGCTCGTCGGTGCGGCGCCGCAGCTCCAGCTCCGTCACCCGGTACGCCTCCGAGGCCGTGTCGGCCTGGGCGTCCACCGCGGACCACACCATCGTCGCGGCCTGCATCAGCACGGCCAGCCGCCGCGCGTCGGCACCGGCGTCCTCCAGCAGCGCGTCCCACACGAGGTGCCCGGCCAGCCGGTACGCGTGCACGACGAGCTCCAGCGGCAGGCCCTGCTCGGCGCGCCGGCGGCCGAGCCACTCGGCGTGCTCCAGGTCCCGGCGCGGTGAGGCGCGCGGCGCCGAGATCATCTCGATGCCGATCCGCATGGCCTCGCGCGCCTCCTGCCAGTGCTGGTCGTAGCCGATGACACGCCCGTAGGCGGGGGAGTGCTCGTGCAGCTCCCGCACGTGCTCGTCCACCAGCTCCGGCAGCCGCTCCAGCAGTGCCAGGCACGCCTCGGCGAGCAGTTTCCAGTCGTCCCCTGTTCGCGGTCTGCGGGCTCCCATGGACCGGAGGATGCCACCCCGCCGACAGGTACGGCATGCCCCTGACACGCAGGGTTGTGCGCGTGCACAACCGGCCGCGGCGCCCGCTGGGCACGCGCAGCGATTCGCGCCGGGAACGTGGACGGAGGTCCCGCCGCGGTGCTGGGGTGTGCGCCATCGAACACACCGACGAGGGAGAACCGATGAGCGCTGCCGCCCTGCGGGTGCGGGGTCTGACAGCCGGGTACGGCAAGGTACGGGCCCTGCGCGACGTCTCGCTCGACGTACCGGACGGCGCGGTCGTCGCGGTCCTCGGCGGCAACGGCGCAGGCAAGTCCACACTGCTGCGCGCCCTGTCGCGCACGCTCGCCTTCCACGGCGGCGCCGCCACCGCCGGCACCGTCGCCTTCGGCGGCCGCCCGCTGG
This sequence comes from Streptomyces sp. NPDC051310, assembly GCF_044455245.1. Taxonomy (NCBI): domain Bacteria; kingdom Bacillati; phylum Actinomycetota; class Actinomycetes; order Kitasatosporales; family Streptomycetaceae; genus Streptomyces; species Streptomyces sp. NPDC051310. The sequence goes on along the minus strand of NZ_JBITEO010000002.1, from coordinate 11,973 downwards.
ACACCCTGCCGCCCGACCGGGTCGTCGCGGCCGGGCTCTGCCACGTACCGGAAGGCCGCCAGGTCTTCGCCCGCATGACCGTCGAGGACAACCTCCGCGCCGGAGCCCTCGGGGCCCGTGCCGGGGGCAGGGCCGGCAGGGCCGCCGCGCTGCGCCGGGTGCACGAGCTGTTCCCGGTCCTGGCCGAACGCGCCCGCCAGCGCGCCGGCCTGCTGTCGGGCGGCGAGCAGCAGATGCTCGCCGTCGCCCGCGCCCTGATGGCCTCCCCGCGCCTGCTCCTGCTGGACGAACCGTCCCTCGGGCTCGCCCCGCTGATGGCCGCCCGGATCGCCGACACCGTGAAGGAGATCCACGCCCAGGGCACCTCCGTCCTCCTGGTGGAGCAGAACGCCGCCCTGGCGCTGCGCCTGGCGACCCACGCGTACGTGCTCGAGGTCGGCGAGGTCACCATCGAGGGCCCCGCCGCCGAGCTGGCCGCGTCCGACGAGGTGCGCCGGCGCTACCTGGGCGTCGTGGACGAGCAGGCCGCCGGGGACGCGGTTCCCGCCGGCGGACCGGTGCTGGCCCGCTGGGAGGCAGAGGCATGATCCTCGACGTCAGCGACCTGACCGTCCGCTTCGCCGGGCTCACCGCCCTCGACGGCGTCGGCTTCACCGTGCAGCCCGGCACCGTCCACGCGGTGATCGGCCCGAACGGCGCCGGCAAGTCCACGACCTTCAACGTGCTGTCCGGCGTCTACCGCGCCACCTCCGGCAGCGTCCGCTTCGGCGACCACGAACTGACCGGGCTGCCCCCGCACCGCATCGCGGCCCTGGGCATCGCCCGCATCTTCCAGAACCTGGCGCTGCCGCCCCACGCCACCGTGGCCGACGCGCTGATGCTGGGCCGCCACCGCCTGACCCGCGCCGGTTTCCTCGCCACCGGGCTGCGGCTGCCCTCCGCCGCCCGCGAGGAGGCCCGCCACCGGGCCCGCGTCCGCGAGATCGCCGACTTCGTGGGCCTCGCCGGCAAGCTGGACCAGCCGGCCGCCTCCCTCCCGTACGGCCAGCAGAAGCTCGCCGAACTGGCCCGTGCCCTGTGCATGGAGCCGCGCCTGCTGCTGCTGGACGAACCCGTCGCCGGCATGACCGCCGGCGAACGCCGCCGCACCGCCGCCGTCATCGCGGGCGTCCGCGACAGCCTCGGCATCTCCATCGTCCTCGTCGAGCACGACATGAGCATGGTGATGCGGCTCGCCGACTCCGTGACCGTCCTCGACTTCGGCCGCCGTATCGCCGGCGGCGCACCCGCCGACGTACAGAACGACCCGGCCGTCGTCCGCGCCTACCTCGGACAGGAGACCGCCGAGTGACCACCTTCGCCGAACTGCTCCTCAACGGAGTGTCCCTCGGCTCCGTCTACGCCCTCATCGCCCTCGGCTTCGTCGTGATCTTCCGCGCCACCGAGGTCGTCAACTTCGCCCACGCGTCGCTGCTGCTCGCCGGCGGGTACGTCACCGCCGTCCTCCACGACGACATCGGCTTCTGGCCCGCCCTGGCGGCGGGCATCGCGGGAGCCGCGCTCGTGGGCGCCGCCGTCGAGTTCCTGGTGATGCGCCGCCACCGCGGCGCGGACCACAGCGTCCTGGCCATCGTCACGATCGGCGTGGACATCCTGCTGACCACCGAGCTGACGCGCCGCATCGGCACGGACGTGCTCGCCCTCGGCGACCCGTGGGGCGACGCGGTGGTGAGCCTCGGCCCGGTGACCGTCGCGCAGACCCGGATCGCCGCGCTGGCCGCCGCCGCCCTGCTCATCACGGCGTTCCTGCTCGCCTTCCGGTTCACCGCCTGGGGCGTCGCCATGCGGGCCGCCGCCGAGAGCCCCTCCACCGCGGCGCTGATGGGCGTACGGCTCGGGCGGGTCTCCCTCGGAGCCTGGGCCGTCGCCGGCGGCCTCGCCGCGGTCGCCGCCCTCTTCCTGACCGTCTTCCCGACCCCCGGCCTGGAACGCTCCACCTCCCTCGCCGCGCTCAAGGCCTTCCCCGCCGCCATCCTCGGCGGCCTCGACTCCACCACCGGCGCGCTCGTCGGCGGGCTGCTCGTCGGCATCACCGAGTCCCTCGCCACCGGCTACCAGAGCGACCTCACCTTCCTCGGCCGCGGCATCGGCGACCTCGCGCCCTACCTGCTCATGGTCGCGGTCCTGCTGATCCGCCCCGCGGGACTCCTCGGCACGAAGGAGCTCGCCCGTGTCTGACACCGCGTCCCGGGCCCTCCCCGCGGCCCTGGCCCGTCCCCGTACGTACGCGGTCGCCGCCGCCGCGGTCCTGCTCCTCGCGCTGCCCTTCTACCTGGAGCGGTTCTGGCTCCAGGCGGGGCTGTTCGCGATGGCCGCCGCCATCGGCGCCATCGGCATCAACCTGCTCACCGGCGCCGCCGGCCAGCTCTCCATGGGCCACGCCTTCTTCCTCGCCGTCGGCGCGTACGGCTACTGCGCCTTCGCCGGGGACGGCAGCGACGGGCTGACCGGCCTCGGCATGCCCGGCTGGCTCGCCGCCGTGGGCGCGGTGGCGCTCGCGGGCGCGGCGGGCGGTCTGTTCAGCCCCATCGCCGGGCGGCTGAACGGCGCGTACCTCGGCATCGCCACGCTCGCGCTGATCTTCATCGGCCAGCACGTGCTCTTCAACGCCCACGACCTGACGGGCGGCTTCAACGGCCGCGCCGTCCCGCCGCTCAGCCTCTTCGGGCTCACCTTCGACGACCGCGAGCTGCTGGTCGCCCAGGTGCCCTTCGGCGCGGCCGAGAAGCTCTGGTACCTGGGCCTGGTCCTGCTCGTCGCCTCCGCGCTCTTCGCCCGGGGCGTGCTGCGCGGCCGGCCGGGCCGCGCCCTGAACGCCGTCCGGGACCACCGCATCGCGGCCGGGGTGCTGGGCATCCCGGTGGCCCGCTACCGCGCCGCCGCGTTCGTGCTCTCCTCGATGTACGCCGGGCTCGCCGGCGTCCTGCTCGCGCTGGTGTTCCAGCGGACCGTGCCGGAGTACTTCGGCATGCTGCTCTCCCTCGAGTACCTCGCCATGATCGTCATCGGCGGGCTGGGCTCGGTGGCGGGCGCGGTGGTGGGCGGCGTCTTCGTCTCCCTCCTGCCGCAGATCCTCAACCGGTACAGCGACGCGCTGCCCCTCGTCTCCGCCCCCGGCGGGGGCGGGATCGCCCCGGGCGAGGCGTCGCGCTACCTCTACGGCGCCGCCGTCGTCGCGGTGGTGCTCTTCCTGCCCGGAGGCCTGGTCCGCCTGGCCGCCCGGCGCCCCGTACGCACCCCAGCGGAGGAACGATGACCACACGCAGACACCGGCGGCTCGCCGCGGCCCTCACCGCGCTCGTCGCCCTGACGGCGGCCGCGGGCTGCAGCTCCAAGGCCAAGGACGGCGACGGCGCCGGCCGGGGCGCCGACGGCGTGAAGACCGGCCGGGGCGTCGACGACAAGGTGATCCGGCTGGGCGTCCTGACCGACATGACCGGGGTGTACGCCACGCTCGGCAAGAGCGTCACCCAGGCCCAGCAGCTGTACGTCGAGCAGCTCAACGCGGCCGGAGGGGTCTGCGGGCGCACCGTCGAGCTCACGGTCCGCGACCACGGCTACGACCCGCAGAAGGCGCTCGCCGGATACACCGAGCTGGAGCCGAAGGTGCTGGGCTTCCCGCAGTTCATCGGCTCGCCCTTCGTCGCCGCGGTCAAGCAGCGGGTCGACGGCCGGGACAAGGGGCTGGTCCTGCCGCAGGCGTGGTCGGCGTCGCTGCTCGGCAGCCCGTCCATCCGGGTGATCGGCTCCACGTACGACATCGAGACGATCAACGCGGTCGACTTCCTCCTGAAGGAGAAGGGCCTGAAGAAGGGCGACAGGATCGGCCACGTCTACTTCGAGGGCGACTACGGCGAGAACGCGCTGGCAGGCTCGAAGTACGCGGCAGGCAGGGCCGGGCTCACGGTCGTCGAGCAGAAGATCAAGCCGACCGACAACGACATGTCGGCCCAGGTGGCCGCCCTGAAGCAGGCCGGCGTCAAGGCCGTCGTGCTCAGCGCCGGCCCGCGCCAGGCGGCCTCGCTCGTCGGGGTCGCGGCCGCGGTGAGGCTGACCGTGCCGGTCATCGGCAACAACTCGGCCTACGCCCCGCAGCTGCTGGCCACCCAGGCCGGGCCGGCGCTGGAGAAGATGTACTACGTGGCCACGCCGACCCTCCCGATCGGCGCGGACGCCCCGGCCGCCCGGAAGCTCGCCGCGGACTACCGCGCCGCCTATCCCGGGGACAGCCTGGACAACGGCATCGTCGCGGGCTGGTCGGCCGCCCAGGTCTTCGGCGAGGCCCTGAAGAAGGCGTGCGAGGCGGAGGACCTGACCCGGGCAGGCGTCGGCAAGGCCCTGCTGACGCTGAAGGCCCACGACGCGGGCTTCGGCGTGACGCACGACTTCTCCGACCCGCAGGCGCCCTCGTCGCGCCGCAGCGTCGTGATCCAGCCCGACAAGTCCGTCCCCGGCGGCGCCCGGGTCGTCCGCGCACCGCAGGTCTCGGAAGCGGCGGAGGGCTTCACGCCGGGCTCCTGACGCCGCGGCCGGCCGTGTCACCGCGCCGAAACACCCCCGTGCCAAGCTCGGGTCATGAGCGAAGACACCAAGGACGACATCCGGGACGACACGGTGACGGCCCACCGGATCGAGTGCCTGACCCCGGCACGGATCCGGGCCCAGGCCGCCGGCGGACTCGCCGCCCTGCTCGTGGACGCCGTCGACAGCGGCGCCTCCGTCGGATTCCTCGCCCCGCTCGGCCACGCCGAAGCGGCCTCCTGGTGGCAGGAGGCCGCCGAGGAGGCCGAGCGGGGCGTCCGCACGGTATGGGCCTCGTACGGGCCCGACGGCGCCGTCACGGGCGTGATCAGCCTCGTCCGGGCGGGCATGCCGAACCAGCCCCACCGGGGGGAGATCTCCAAGCTGCTGGTGCACCGCGACGCCCGCGGCCGCGGGCTCGGCCGGCGGCTGCTCGCGGCGGCCGAGCGGGCCGCGGCCGGGGAGGGCCGCACGCTGCTGGTGCTGGACACGGAGTCCGGCAGCGGGGCGGAGACCCTCTACCGCAGGGCGGGCTGGACCCGCGCCGGCTCCATCCCGGGCTACGCGCTCACCCCGGACGGCGCTCCCCACCCCACGACGTACTACTACAAGGCCCTGGACGGCGAGGCCCTGGACCGCGAGGCCCTCGACCGGGTCTGAGGCGCGCCCGGCCGGGTGCGGGCACAGCGGAAGGGCCCGGGTGCTGGGGAAGCACCCGGGCCCTTCTTGTCGTCCCTGCGAGGCTACGGCAGCTGCGCCGCCCGCGCCTCGCGGCTGACCCGCCGGTTGTCGCGGAAGGTGTTCACGCGCCGGGCCGTCGCGAAGAGGGGGATCACGGCGCCCAGCACCACCTGCAGCGCGCAGCCGGTCTGGAGCAGCAACTGGCCGCCAGGGGCTTCGAACGCCCACGCCGCCAGCAGGCCCATCGCGCCGACGATCCAGCTGAGCATCGCCACCGCGAGGACACCTCGCGGCTTGGGGTACTCCACCCGGCTGACCATCAGCCACGCCGTCCCGATGATCGCGAGCAGGGTCGGGATGAACGGCAGCTCCAGCAGCACGATCGAGACGACCGTCAGCGCTCCGAACGGGGACGGCATGCCCTGGAACATGCCGTCCTTCATGGTCACGCAGCTGAATCTCGCAAGCCGCAGCACCACCGCCAGCAGCACCACGATGGCCGCCACCGCGGACACCCGCTGGTGCGCGTCGTGCGTCACCATCCCGTACACCAGGACGAAGTACGCCGGGGCCAGACCGAAGCTGATCAGGTCCGACAGGTTGTCGAGCTCGGCGCCCATCGGCGAGCTGCGCAGCTTGCGCGCGACGAGCCCGTCGAAGAGGTCGAAGACCGCCGCGCACAGCATCAGGATCACGGCGGTCGCGGCGGAGTGCCGCGCCATGCCGGTCTCGTCGCTGCCCGTCAGGTGCGGGATCAGGATGCCGGTGGTGGTGAAGTACACCGCCATGAAGCCGCACGTGGCGTTGCCCAGCGTGAGCGTGTCCGCTATCGAGAGCCGCAGCGAGAGCGGCATCTCCTCGGCCTCGTCGGCGCCGTCCGCCTCCGCTGCCCAGTCGGCCCGTGTGTCAGGATCAATCACGGTCAATTCGAGTCACCCCCGCGGTCGTGGTCTGACCGACCTCGACAGCGACGTCGACACCTTCCGGAAGGTAGATGTCAACGCGCGATCCGAAGCGGATCAGACCGATGCGCTCGCCCTGCTCGACCTTGGTCCCCTGGGGGATGTACGGCACGATGCGCCGGGCGACCGCCCCCGCGATCTGCACCATCTCGATGTCGCCGAGCTCGGTGTCGAAGTGCCAGACAACGCGCTCGTTGTTCTCGCTCTCCTTGTTGAACGCCGGCACGAACCCGCCCGGCACGTGCTCCACCGACGTCACCGTGCCCGCGAGGGGGGCGCGGTTGACGTGGACGTTCAGCGGGCTCATGAAGATGGCGACCCGCGTCCGCCCGTCCTTCCACGGCATGATGCTCTGCACCACCCCGTCGGCGGGCGAGATGACCCTGCCCTGAGCGATCTCGCGCTCGGGGTCGCGGAAGAACCACAGCATGCCCGCCGCCAGGGCGGTGGTGGGCACAGCGATGGCCGCGGCGCGCTTGGAACGGCGCGCACGGGCAAGACTGAGTGCGGCGGTGGCGACGGTCGGCAGAAGCCACGGCGACGCTCCGCGAGCGATGCGTACGCCGAGGAGGCTGTCGCGAGGTGCAGAGGTTTGGCTGTGGGGCATGGATGACCTTCGTAGCGGATGATGCCGCGCGGATGCGGGGGACGGCGGCTTTTCGGCGATGCTATCGGTTGCGGGCCGCAACTGGGCAAGCCAGAAGCCGAGTCGGCGGCCGGAAGACGATGACAGGGTGTGATCTTCTTCGCGGCCGAACCGACCGAAAAGCGACAATCACCCCTGGAACCGGTACTCCTCCAGCAACCGACGCCCAATGATCATTTTCTGGATCTCGGCGGTACCTTCACCGATGAGCAGCATCGGAGCCTCTCGGTAGAGACGCTCGATTTCGTACTCCTTCGAGAACCCGTAGCCACCATGGATACGGAAGGCATCCTCCACGACCTCTTTGCAGTATTCGGAGGCGAGGTACTTCGCCATCCCTGCTTCCAGGTCGTTTCGCTCCCCGGAGTCCTTTTTGCGAGCTGCGTTGACCATCATGGCATGAGCGGCCTCGACCTTGGTAGCCATCTCGGCCAGCTTGAACTGGATCGCCTGGTGCTGCGCGATCGGCTTGCCGAAAGTGTGACGCTGCTGGGCATACGAGACACCGAGCTCGAATGCACGCTGTGCGACGCCGCAGCCACGGGCCGCCACATTCACCCGGCCGACCTCTACACCGTCCATCATTTGGTAAAACCCTCGGCCGGTGACCCCGCCGAGCACCCGATTGGCCGGAATGCGCAGTCCGTCCATGATGAGCTCGGTGGTGTCGACCCCCTTGTAGCCCATCTTGTCGATCTTCCCGGGGATGGTCAGGCCGGGCCGGACCTCTCCGAAGCCGGGCTCCTTCTCCACCAGGAAGGTCGTCATCGACTTGTGGGGGGCGGTGCCCTCCGGGTGTCCTTCGTCACTTCGGACGAGAACGGCGACGAGCGTTGACGTGCCGCCGTTCGTGAGCCACATCTTCTGGCCGTTCAGGACGTACTCGTCGCCGTCCTTGACCGCCTTCGACGTGATCGCCGACACATCCGAGCCGAGCGCCGGCTCGGACATCGAGAACGCACCCCGCACCTCGCCGGCCGCCATCCGGGGGAGGAAGGTGTCCTTCTGCTCCTGCGTGCCGTGCTGCTTGAGCATGTACGCGACGATGAAGTGGGTGTTGATGATGCCCGAGACGGACATCCAGCCGCGCGCGATCTCCTCCACGCACAGCGCGTACGTGAGCAGGGACTCGCCCAGACCCCCGTACTCCTCCGGGATCATCAGCCCGAAGACACCCAGCTCCTTCAGCCCGTCGACGATGTCCTGCGGGTACTCGTCGCGGTGCTCCAGCTGGGTCGCGACCGGGATGATCTCCTTGTCCACGAAGTCGCGGACGGTGGAGAGGATCTCCTGCTGGACGTCGGTCAGACCGTGGGTCTGCGCGAGTCGGGCCATGACTACTTCTCCGTCTTTTCCGAAGGGGCGTTCAGCTCCGGGCGGCCGGGCTGCTCGCCGCCGCGCTCCTTGATGTACGTCTCCGTGGGGACCATCACCTTGCGGCGGAACACGCACACGAGGGTGCCGTCCTGCTTGTAGCCCTTGGTCTCGACGTAGACGATCCCGCGGTCGCTCTTGGACCTGGACGGGAACTTGTCGAGGACGGTCGTCTCGCCGTAGATGGTGTCGCCGTGGAAGGTCGGCGCCACGTGCCGCAGCGACTCGATCTCCAGGTTGGCGATGGCCTTGCCGGAGACGTCCGGCACGGACATGCCCAGCAGGAGGGAGTAGATGTAGTTGCCGACGACGACGTTCTTCCCGAAGTCCGTCGTCTTCTCCGCATAGTTGGTGTCCATGTGGAGCGGGTGGTGGTTCATCGTCAGCAGGCAGAAGAGGTGGTCGTCGTACTCGGTGACCGTCTTGCCGGGCCAGTGCTTGTACACGGCGCCGACTTCGAAATCTTCGTAGGTGCGACCGAACTGCATGGTGCTCAGGCCTCCGGGGCTTCGAACGTCGAGGTGCGGGTCATGCCGGCGGCGCGTCCCTTGCCGGAGATGACGAGCGCCATCTTGCGGCTGGCCTCGTCGATCATCTCGTCGCCGAGCATCGCGGAGCCCTTCTTGCCGCCCGCCTCGGACGTGTAGTACTCGTACGCGTCCAGGATCAGCTCGGCGTGGTCGAAGTCCTCCTGCGAGGGCGAGAACACCTCGTTGGCCGCGTCGACCTGACCCGGGTGCAGCACCCACTTGCCGTCGAAGCCGAGCGCCGCGGCGCGGCCGGCCACCTCGCGGAAGCCGTCCACGTTCTTGATCTGCAGGTACGGACCGTCGATGGCCTGCAGGTCGTTGGCGCGGGCCGCCATGAGGATCTTCATCAGGATGTAGTGGTACGCGTCGGCCGGGTAGCCGGGCGGCTGCTCGCCGACGACCAGCGACTTCATGTTGATGGACGCCATGAAGTCCGCCGGGCCGAAGATGATCGTCTCGATGCGCGGTGAGGCCTGCGCGATCGCGTTGACGTTGTTGAGGCCCTGGGCGTTCTCGATCTGGGCCTCGATGCCGATCCGGCCGACCTCGAAGCCCATCGTCTTCTCGATCTGGGTCAGCAGCAGGTCCAGCGCCACGACCTGCTCGGCGTTCTGCACCTTCGGCAGCATGATGCAGTCGAGGTTCGGGCCCGCGCCCTCGACGACCGTGACCACGTCGCGGTACGTCCACTTGGTGGTCCAGTCGTTGACCCGCACGACCCTGGTCTTGCCCGTCCAGTCGCCCTCGTTGAGGAACTTGACGATGGTGTGCCGCGCCTCCGGCTTCGCGAGCGGCGCGCACGCGTCCTCCAGGTCCAGGAAGACCTGGTCGGCCGGCAGGCCCTGGGCCTTCTCCAGGAAGCGCGGGTTCGAGCCGGGGACCGCCAGGCACGAGCGGCGCGGGCGGAGACGGTTCACGGGGGTGGTCATGCGGGGACCTCCAGGGGGTCGAGCTTGTTCGCTTTCCGGATCTCGTCGACGATACGGCCGATGATCTCCGTAATACCGAAGTCCTTCGGAGTGAAGACGGCGGCGACGCCCGCCCGCTTCAGTTCGGTGGCATCGGCGTTCGGGATGATCCCTCCGACGATGACCGGAATGTCCGACGCACCGGCCTCGCGGAGCCGGGACAGCACGTCGGGGACCAGCTCGGCGTGCGAGCCGGACAGGATGGACAGGCCCACGCAGTGCACGTCCTCGGCGAGCGCGGCGTCCACGATCTGCTCGGGCGTGAGCCGGATGCCCTGGTAGACCACCTCGAAGCCGGCGTCACGCGCGCGGACCGCGATCTGCTCGGCGCCGTTGGAGTGCCCGTCCAGACCCGGCTTGCCCACCAGCAGCCGCAGCCGCCCCGCGCCCAGCTCGGACGCCGTGCGCGCCACCTTCTCGCGGACCGCGGCGAGCGGAGTGCCCTCCTCGGCGGTGATCGCCACCGGGGCGGACGACACGCCCGTCGGCGCGCGGAACTCGCCGAAGACGTCCCGCAGCGCCCAGGCCCACTCGCCGGTGGTGACGCCCGCGCGGGCGCACTCCAGGGTCGCCGGGAAGAGGTTCTCGTCCCCGGCCGCGGTCGCCTTCAGCCGGGCCAGCGCCTCCTGGGCGCGGCCCTCGTCGCGGTTGTCCCGCCATTCGTGGAGCTTCGCGACCACCCGCGCCTCGTTCGCCGGGTCCACCGTCATGATCGCGGTGTCCAGGTCCGCGGTGAGCGGGTTGGGCTCGGTCGACTCGAAGCAGTTGACGCCGACGATCTTCTCCTCGCCCGCCTCGATCCGGGCGCGCCGCTCGGCGTGCGAGGAGACCAGCTGCGACTTGAGGTAGCCGGATTCGACGGCGGCCATCGCGCCGCCCATCTCCTCGATCCGCCGGATCTCGGCGAGGCACTGCTCGACGAGGTCCTCGACCTTGGCCTCGATGACGTGCGAGCCGGCGAAGATGTCGTCGTACTCCAGCAGGTCGCTCTCGTGCGCGAGCACCTGCTGGATGCGCAGGGACCACTGCTGGTCCCACGGCCGGGGGAGGCCCAGCGCCTCGTTCCAGGCCGGCAGCTGGACGGCACGCGCGCGGGCGTCCTTCGACAGCGTCACGGCCAGCATCTCGAGGACGATCCGCTGGACGTTGTTCTCCGGCTGCGCCTCGGTCAGGCCGAGCGAGTTGACCTGCACGCCGTAGCGGAAGCGGCGCTGCTTGGGGTCCTCGATCCCGTACCGCTCACGCGTGATCCTGTCCCAGATGCGGCCGAAGGCGCGCATCTTGCACATCTCCTCGACGAAGCGGACACCCGCGTTCACGAAGAAGGAGATACGGGCGACGACCTCGCCCTTGCGCTCCTCGGGCACCTGTCCGGAGGCGAACACCGCGTCGAGGACGGCGATCGCCGTCGACATGGCGTACGAGATCTCCTGGACCGGCGTGGCCCCCGCCTCCTGCAGGTGGTAGCTGCAGATGTTGATCGGGTTCCACTTCGGGATGTGGTTCACCGTGTAGGTGATCATGTCGGTGGTCAGGCGCAGGGAGGGACCCGGCGGGAAGACGTGCGTCCCGCGCGACAGGTACTCCTTGACGATGTCGTTCTGCGTCGTCCCCTGGAGCCTGGTGATGTCCGCGCCCTGCTCCTCGGCGACCACCTGGTAGAGCGCCAGCAGCCACATGGCGGTGGCGTTGATGGTCATGGAGGTGTTCATCTGCTCCAGGGGGATGTCCTGGAACAGCCTGCGCATGTCACCGAGGTGCGAGACGGGGACCCCGACCCGGCCCACCTCGCCGCGGGCGAGGATGTGGTCGGGGTCGTATCCGGTCTGCGTCGGCAGGTCGAACGCGACCGACAGGCCGGTCTGGCCCTTGGCGAGGTTGCGCCGGTACAGCTCGTTGGACGCCTCGGCCGTGGAGTGGCCGGCGTACGTCCGCATCAGCCACGGCCGGTCCTTGCGACGCTCTGTCATCTGGGGACCTCAGATGTTCCGGAAGCGGTTGATGGCGTCGATGTGCTGCGCGCGCTTCTCCTGGTCGCGGACGCCGAGGCCCTCTTCGGGGGCGAGGCACAGGACGCCGACCTTGCCCTGGTGGAGGTTGCGGTGCACGTCGTAGGCGGCCTGGCCGGTGTCCTTAAGGGAGTACACCTTCGACAGGGTGGGGTGGATCTTGCCCTTGGCGATGAGGCGGTTGGCTTCCCATGCCTCGCGGTAGTTGGCGAAGTGGGAGCC